>JAXJTT010000054.1:0-11025 GCA_036309445.1 Ruminococcus sp.
CGTGTAAGCATTGCATGCTTTGCTGTGTACATACAGCAGATCTTTGAGCAATACTCTTTACCCTTCTGAGCACAAGCCTCACATCTGGAGCCTACGCACTGCACAAACACGATTGTGTGGGGATGCTTGCCGTCGGAAGGACGGAGAAGCTTACCTGCAGAGGGACCTGCGGCATTTGTAAGACGCTCAAACTCAAGAGATGTGATAACATCCTTGGACTGGTTGTAAGCAAACTCGTCAAACTTATCCATGCTGATGGGATTGAAGCCTGTTGCTACAACAATTGCGCCGTACTTTTCTTCGATAAACTCATCCTTCTGAGTATAGTCGATAGCACCTGCGGCACATACCTTGGAGCAGATACCGCACTTGCCCTTCTTAAGCATATTACAGGCATTGGGGTCAATAGTTGCAACCTTGGGAACTGCCTGTGCAAAAGGAATATAAATAGCTGTACGGTTGTCCATACCGAGGTTGAACTCGTTCGGAACCTTTTTGCGTGGGCATTTCTCAACACAAGCACCACAGCCTGTGCAGAGGTCTTCCTTAACGTAACGAGCTTTCTTCTTGATAGTAACATCAAAGTTACCAACGAAGCCCTTAACACTCTCAACCTCACTGTATGAGAAAATACGAATCTTATCGTGCTGGCCTACATCAACCATTTTTGGTGTGAGGATACAAGCCGCACAGTCGAGTGTCGGGAATGTCTTATCAAGCTGAGCCATCTTACCGCCGATTGTTGGCTTTGTTTCAACGATATCAACAGGGAAACCTGCATCTGCAATATCAAGAGCAGTCTGGATACCTGCGATACCACCACCGATAACGAGGGCACGCTTTGTTACAGGTGACTCACCCGGTGTAAGTGGTGTGTTAAGGTTTACCTTAGCAACAGCCGCCTTAGCAAGGATGATAGCTTTTTCTGTACCTGTAGCAATATCTTTGTGAACCCATGAGCACTGCTCACGGATGTTTGCAATTTCAACCATGTATGGGTTAAGACCTGCCGCCTGAGCTGTCTTGCGGAAGGTAGCCTCGTGCATACGAGGTGAGCAGGAGCAGATTACGATACCTGTGAGCTTATGCTCAGCGATAGCCGCCTTGATCATATCCTGACCTGCCTGTGAACACATATACTGGTATTCGGTAGAAAAGACAACGCCCGGCTCCATCTTGAGAGCACCTGCAACAGCCTTAACGTCTACCGTAGCGGCAATGTTACTACCACACCAACATACGAATACACCAATTCTCTGCATCTGTCTTCTCCTCCTTACTTACTGTATTTTCTGAAAGCACTAACGAGTAACTGCTGTGGAATCTCTGAATCGAGCATTGCAGGAACATCGTCAGCCTTTAAGTGGTTAGCACCCTGCTTACGGATAGCCGCAAGTCTTACAGCCTCAACAAGCTTTGCAGGCTGAACGCCACGTGGACATCTGTCGATACAAGCAAAGCAGGAAAGGCACTTATAGAGTGACTGTGAATTGAGAAGTGGCTCAATGTCGCCACTCTCAACCATGCTTACAAACTGATGTGGATGATACTCCATCTCGTCGTAGGCAGGGCAAGTAGCTGAACACTTACCGCACTTCATACATTTTTTCGGATTAACTCCGCTGATGCGGATGATTTCTTCCTGAAGATACTTATTGCTATTACTCATTTGTATCCTCCTTTACACCCAAAGCCTCAGCAAGAAGCTCTGTGAAATAAATTACAGGAATGTCTGAACCGTTCTTAACAAGGTTATAACGGCAGAGTGGACAAGCTGTTACGAGCATTTCTGCACCCTGTGCCTTAGCGTTGTCAACAACAGACATACTCTTTTTCTTGGCAAGCTCAGGGCTTTCCATTGCTATGTAGCCGCCGCAACATTCATTACGACGAGCATACACAACCGGCTCAGCACCGATTGCACGGATGAAATCCTCGATAATGCTTGGATTCTCAGGGTCATCCATCTGCATAACTGTGTTTGGTCTCAAGAGAAGACAGCCGTAGTAAGCCGCAATCTTCTTGCCTGCAAGAGGATTTACTACCTTTTCTTTGATTGTCTCAAAACCTACAAGGTCACGGAGCATCTCAAGATAGTGATAAACCTGAGTTTCGCCTGCATAAGGAGCATCGTTCATATAACGGTTTACCTTATCGGCAAATTCAGCATCTGTCTGCATAGCGTAGTTTGTCTGCTTAAGCACATTGTGACAAGCTGAGCAAACTGATACAAGAGGCTGTTCCTTGTCTCTTGCTTCTTTCAAAGCACGGACAGAGGAAAGTTTTGTGGCAACTTCGTTTTTAGCAGTGGTAAACACACCGCCGCAACACTGCCAGTTTTCAATTTCTTCCAGAGTTACACCGAGAGCCTCGGCTGACTTTCTTGCATATACGTCAAGATCTACAGCCTTGGTTTTGAGGGTACAACCGGGGAAATAACTTACTTTCATTATTGCAGTATCCTTCTTTCCAAAGTTTCTGTCAAATTTTTTACCTATTATTACCTATTAAACTAATTAAATCAGATTGTAATGTTATCAATTACATTTCTGAGGCTGTCTGCACTGTGGCGGAGAGCAGCGATTTCTTCATCTGTAAGAGGAAGCATAATCTTGCTGTGAGCACCGTCTTTACCAACGATGCTGAGAATGCTTAAGCATACATCGTCAATGCCGTACTCGCCGTGGAGCATTGTTGAAACAGTAAGAGTTGTGTCAATACCGTTGAGAATGCACTTGCAGAGGTGGCAAACTGACATTGAAACAGCATAGAATGTAGCACCCTTACGCTGAATAACTTCTGCACCTGACTTACGAACATACTCTTCGAGATCTTCGTGGTTAAGGTCGATAATCTTGTCAGCATCAGGACCTAAAACAACCTTGTTGTAGTCCTCAACAGGTACGTTTGAAATGTTAGCAAGTGACCAAGGAATGAAAGAAGAGTCACCATGCTCACCTAAAACGTAAGCGTGAACGTTCTTCTGGTTTACAGAGCAAACCTCAGCAAGTCTTGAACGAAGACGAGCAGTGTCAAGGATTGTACCTGAACCGATGATTCTGTTCTCAGGAATGTTTGTGTACTTGTGGAAAACATATGTGAGAACGTCAACAGGGTTACTAACGATTACATAGATAGCGTCCGGAGCATACTTTGTAATCTGTGGAGCGATTGACTTGATAACATTTACGTTTGTCTGAGCAAGATCGAGTCTTGACTGACCCGGCTTTCTTGCAACACCTGAAGTGATAACTACGATGTCAGAGCCGGCTGCATCTTCATAGCTGCCTGCATAGATTGAGCAAGGATTGCAGAAAGGTGTACCCTGACGGATATCAAGAGCCTCGCCGATAGCCTTTTCGCCGTTGATATCAATCATAACGATTTCAGAAGCGATACCTGAAATTGTCAGAGTGTAAGCGATAGTTGAACCTACGCTGCCTGTGCCGATTACGGTGATTTTGTTCATAAACTATTCCTCAC
Source organism: Ruminococcus sp. (assembly GCA_036309445.1). Classification (GTDB taxonomy): domain Bacteria; phylum Bacillota; class Clostridia; order Oscillospirales; family Acutalibacteraceae; genus Ruminococcoides. The sequence goes on from JAXJTT010000054.1 coordinate 3,484, forward strand.
TTTATAATAATCTGCCGCTTTTGCGGCTTTTACCGTTTTCTGAGTGTCAAAGGTTAATAAAACCCTTTATGCATTTTATGCCAACAAAAGTAAGCTTTGCTTTATTTTGAAAAATAAGGTTAAATCATTGGTAAAAATGCACAAAATTTTCAATTTAAATCCGTCAATCACTCAGTGTTTTACGTACGTTATTATTTTAACAAATTTCTCGACATTTTTCAACTACTAAAATGCGTTAAATTGAAATAATTTATTACCAGCAACGGAATCGTTGCAGCCAATTCGGCAACGGTGACGTTGCATCCAATTCGGGAAGACAGCTTTTATTTATCAGCAAACTTTATTGCCCGACAATAGTTTTCTGTTGTTTTTGTCTGAAAAGGATAAATTTTACTGATTATTTCAGTTCGATTTCATACGAAGTTCACACAATGTTCATAAAAATAGTGTTTAATATAGCTGTACTCAGATAACGGAACCGCAACCGTTTGAGTACATTGTTCTACCCTCCTCAATGCGAACACTCGGTTCGTAATTGTACCCCTCATTTTTTATAAAGAACAGGAAAAGCCAAACCTTAGTCAGAGGTTTGGCTTTTTCAATATGTATATATTTATATTTTTTCTGCTTATTCTTCTTTTGCTTTCTCAGCTTTTTCCTCAGCCGACTCCTTTTGCAGTCGCTCAATAATCTTGTTTACATCCTCACCTTTTTTTGCGGATTTTTCGTTGCCGCTGAGAACACGCACAAATCTTATTATTTCATCTAAGAAAATCAGCAAAACAACAGCAATAAATACCAGAAGACCCCAAGGCGAGAAAAACAGCTCATAAATAGTATTGAGAAATGTCAGTTTGCAAATCACAACCGATACCACATCATCAGTATATATCGGAGCATCAGCTATTTCGTTAGCCACGCCCTTAGTCTGCAACATAAGACGACCGTTTTCACCCTGATAAGGCTCCTTGATTACCTCGTGAGTAACAAGCAGTCCCTCGTAATTTCCGCTGCCCACAAAAGTGATAACATCACCTTTTTTTATTTCAGAAGTATCACCTATCTGCTTACTAAGGATAATATCCCCCGTCATAAGCTCAGGCTCCATACTTCCGCTTGACACCCTGTAAATTGAGTAGCCGAACACAGACGGTATTTCGCCATTTAACTTTGACACAAAAAGTCCCAGCACAGCAATTGTCAGAACGACTATAAGCGTCCAGCTAGCTACACTTTTTATTATATTAAAAACTCTAAAAACACGTTTTTTGTTATTGCCCGAAGCAGAATGTTTTCCCACGGTGATTCTCCCGAAAATAATAGATTTACTATATAAGTATAGCAAAAAACAAAACCAATAGCAAGAAAAACAAACACATAATTTACTTTTATTATTTGTGTGCCAAATGACTCATATCGACTACAGACATATATCATTACAGCAAAAAATTCTCCCGAACCAAGCACAAAACCTTGTTCGGGAGAATTTAATATTGGGGAGATGATAAAATCAAAAATTATGCAAGGAGATTTGCAACGTCCTTGTTTTCTGCAATAAGCTTTGTCTGATTGCAAATCTTATCAACATTTGTCTTATGCACGTTACCGAGAGTCTTGCCGTTTACAACTGCAAGATAAGTGCTTGCACCTGTTGAAACAAACTCAACCTTATCTGTGCTGCCGTCTGCATACTTAAATTCTACAGTAAGCACTCTGTCACCGCTTGCAGAAGCTGATGAAAGGTCGCTTCTCTCAAGGAGTGTGATATTCTGGAAATATGTTGAGAAGTATCCGCTGTTGATTTCCTTGTCACCATATTTTACAACTGTAGTAGTTGTTGTGTCCTCGTTGCCGTCATCATCAACAGATGCAGTCTCCTTTGTGCTGAGTGCAAAGTTGTATGTTGCACTGCCGTTGTTGACAACAAGCTGTGAAACTGCAGAAATATTTGAGTGCATAACATACTCTGTAACAACATCATTATAAGAAATTGTAACCCAAGGAAGCTTTTCTGCGGCGTATTTATATACAACCTTTTCGCCCTCAACCATAAAGTTGACTTTGCCCTCGCTGTCAGGAGCAGAAGCAAGAAGTGTTATTGTTTCGTCGGGATATACAACCTCAAGTCTTGCGTATGGCTTTGCAAGACCAAGCTCAGAAAGCTGATTGTCAGAAGGATTAACCATTATAACCTTTTCTGCAACAAGACCTCTTACCGCACCTGTAATATTACTTGTGCCTACTTCGCTTGCAAACCATTTGTCAGGAGAAACAAGCACACAGCTTGCGGCATTTTTAGTAAAGTCTGAATTTGGCTCAAACACGATTTCCTTAGGGAAGTTTGTACCTGAAAGGCTTACCTTGCTGTACTGTAAATTGTTTGAATCAGAAGGAGTATCGTTCACCATAACGCTGAACAAATCATTGACACCATATGTGAATGAGTCAACAGCTTCAGCGGCAACGAGATAAATTGTCTCGCTTGTACCGAATTTAACGTATGTACCAGCTGACTGAGGAGCATCACTGCCAACAATTACAACAGACTTTGTGCCGTCTGTGTATTCAACTGTAACAGTTGCTCTCGGGTCGTCAAGACCGCACTCAGAAGCTTTTTTGCCGTCAAGGCTTATAACACTGAGGAATTCAATCTTCGCCGCATCGTTTGCAACAGCATCTGCTACACCTGTCTGGAGTTCAAAATCTTCATAACCGACAAGAGTATAAATTGTAGCCTGTGTTTCGCCATTCTCGTTTACAGGAGTTTCACTCTTGATGTCCATTGTACCTGCTTTGTTTTCAACATGAATAGTTTTAATATCAGCAGGGATATAATCAACCAGAGTACCGTAGCTGTTGTTGTCGATTTCGCCTTTTTCATTTGTCTGTACCTGAGCCTGATGCACACCGCTTTCATCAGTTGTAAGGCTCATATCAGTACCCTGATCGATAGTATCAGTCAGATCCTGATTTTCCTCCCCACCCTTCGGAAGGAAGATAAGCAGAAGCATAATTCCGATAAGAAGAACTGCAACTATTGAAGATATGATAATAAGTTTTTTCTTGTTTTTCATTATTTATTCCTCCTGCGAATCCATACAATGATACCAGCCGCAAGAACACCAACAGGGAGAACAATTACAAAGAATACATATAAGATATTTTTTGTAGTAACATCAGTGATACCGAGTGATTCAGCCTCCATAGACTTTTTCTCGATTGTGATGCCGACGTCATCCTTGTCTGCAATGGTATTTAATACATTTACAAGGTAAGCTGAATTGTTATAACCATTGTAGCTGAGAACGTGTGACTCAAACATTCCGTAAGAAGCGAAAACAACAAGCTTTGAAGACTCGCCCTCTGCGTTTGTCTTCACACCCTCAGCGGCAACATTAAGCTCTTTGCCTGCAAGGCTCTGTGAAGGATCCCAGTTTTCGTCAGGCTCTAAAGGATATGTACCTACCTGATCGGAAGTTGTAAGAAGTGAATGAGCCACATTTTCGTTTGTAATAGAAACAGCTCTTGCAAAAGCAGTTACTACAGGAATGTTAGGATTCTTAAGACCGTTCTTGTAGTGGTCAGACTGGCTTACTGTGAAAGCGTAAGGAGTCTCTGAAGAAATGAGTCTGTCGTTGCTTGTTTCAAAGAGGATGCCTTCCTCAACCTTCATACCCCACTCATCGAGAAGAGCGTTGATGTTAGGAGTGTCAATAGGATTTTCAGAAGGAATGAACACAAGGCTTCTGCCGTAAGCACCGTTGTTGTCAAGCCACTTTGAAATCTTCTCAACAGTTTCGCTGTCGAGGTCAACAGATGGTGAAAAAACAACCGCAAATTCAGCGTCATCTCTGAGAGTGTCTGTAGCCATAGGAACTTCTTTTACATCATAAGCATTTGACTCAAGAAGAGCTTTAACAGAAGTGTAATCCTGTTCCTGATAACCTGTGATAAAGTCAACCTTAACCTTATCTTCAGTAGTTACATTAAGAACAGCAGTTACAACAGCCTGCTCAACAAGTGAGCCTGTAATCATATACTGACCATAGTAGTTGTAGTATTCCTGATCATACTCAAAAAGTTCATCAAAGCCGAGAACTCTGTAATCATTGCCACACTCAACAATCATAATGTTGCCGGCATCTGTCCAGTCAGCATTAGAATATTTCTGTGCAATATTAGGATTCTGAGTAACATCCATATAAGTAAGTTCGATTTTGCCGTTTGAAGAATTTGCAATCTTCTCGAGGAGCTTGTTAGCCTGAATGTAGTAGCTGCCTGTCTCCTCAAACTTGTCCTCAGGAGCTAAAACAGTAATTTTAATCTCCTTGTCAAGATGAGAAACATACTCAATAGTATCATCTTCAAGAGCAAATGAATTTTCCTGAGTAAAGTCAATAACCAGATCAGGGAATCTGTCAACAAGAAGTGCCGCAACAACATTGAGCACAATTGTGATTGCAATTACAACTGCAACAACGGCAATTGCCATTGTGCCGTGCTTAGCCTTTCTGGACTTGAGAAAAGCCATCAGACCGCCACCGGACTTTTTAGTATTTTTCGCCTTTACATCCTTTTTCACAGGCTTTGCAGAGGCGGTATTTTTTTCATTTTTAATTTCGCTCATTATTTATATACCTCCTCAGCTCCAGCGTTTTTTCTCAAGCACACGGCTTGTGAAGAAAAGGAAAAGACCTGCTACACTGGCAAAGAAAATAACATCAGCAATGTTGAGCATACCGTATGTAAAGTTAGTGTAGTATGTCAGGAAATCAATCTTTGTGATAAGGTTTGAAATCCAAGTGATTGTAACATAGTTTGAGAAGCTGTTGAGCATATATATGAGCAAGCCGATACCCATACCTGCTACAGCCGCAATAATCATACTCTCTGTGAGAGAAGAAATAAACACATTGATAGCAATAAGAGCTGCACCCAAAAGCAAAAGACCAAGCTCAGTGCAAAGAACAACTGACCACTGCGGAGTTGTGAAGAAAGAAATCACAACAGCATACACAAGGAAAATAAGGCTGCAAAGAGCATAAAGAACAAATGCACCGAGGAATTTACCCATAACAATCTCAAATAAGCTTGCAGGTGAAGTAAGCAGTGCCTGATCGGTACGCTGACGTTTTTCTTCGGAAAAGGTTTTCATTGTGATTATCGGAATAACAAAAAGAATAATCATAAACATATTGCCAAGCACGTAAGAAAGGCTTGCAGAGTCACTCTCAACACAGATGATGTAGAAAAACATACCTGAGAAGAAGAAGTAAACAGCCATTACAACATAAGCAACGGCGGAACTGAAGTAAGAAGAAAGCTCACGCTTTAAAATAGCACTCATTATTTTTTACCTCCGTTTGCTTTATATGAGCCACCCGAAGTAAGCTTGAGGAACATTTCCTCAAGAGTCTCGTTGCCGGACTGCATATTGAGAATAGGGCAGTTGTTTCTTGACATCGCATTGAACACCTCTTTGCGTATGTCGTGACCCTTTTCATAGTCAACCATATATCCTGCAACATTACCTGCCTTGTCGTATTCTTTGTTCACACGAAGAACAGCAGGGATATTTTTAATTGCGGAAATAATTGTTGAAGATGAACCCTCAATCTCAACAGCAAGCTTTTCTTCACTTGCAGAAGAAGACGAAAGCTCGTCTGCCTTTGCGTCAGCAACAATCTTACCGCCCGAGATAACCAGAATACGGTCACAGGTTGCAGAAATTTCAGAAAGCACATGAGATGAGAAAATAATTGTGTGTTTCTTACCAAGACTCTTGATAAGATTTCTGATTTCGATAATCTGCTTAGGGTCAAGACCAACTGTAGGCTCGTCAAGAATAAGCACAGGAGGATTTCCCAGAAGTGCCTGAGCAAAGCCCACACGCTGACGATAACCTTTAGAAAGGTTCTTTATGATTCTGTCAGCCTGCTCTGTAAGGCGAACAAGCTTCATAACCTCAGCGATATGCTCTTTCTTAGGGAGCTTTACCTTCTTGAGATCAAACATAAATTCAAGATATTTCTTTACAGTCATATCAATGTAAAGAGGTGGAATTTCAGGAAGGTAACCGATTTTTGATTTAGCTTCCTTGGGATTTTCCAGAATTTCCGCACCGTCAATAGTAACTGTGCCTGATGTGGAAGATATGTATCCCGTAATCATATTCATTGTGGTAGATTTACCTGCACCGTTAGGGCCGAGAAATCCGAGAATTTCACCTGAATTAACAGTGAAACTGATGTCATCAACGGCCTTGATATTGCCATAATATTTAGTAAGGTTTTTAACCTCTACCATGTGACCTGTCACTCCTTAAAATTATTTTTATTTTGCTTTTCCGTCTGTCCACTTAATCGCAAAATTTTTCACCATAGATTATACTACAAAAAATCAATTTTGTGTATAATTTTTCAGAAAAAACACCCTCGATAAGTAAATTTTCAGATTTTCATCACACAGAAAAATGTTTTTATGTATTTATCACCAAAATTTGAAAACAATATTTATTAAAAACAGCAACGCAAGCTTGACACTTGACCCAATCCGGCAACGTGACGCCTGACCCAATCCAAGAAAAATACTTTTATTTATCAGAAAAGTTTAATACCCGACAATAACCTTTCCTCCGATAAAGCCGAAACCGGCATCTGCGACGGTCAGTGTTTTCCGTTAAATCATAATTTATCGATTCAGACAGCGTCTTTTCTCCTAAACTCCATAATACAAATTCGGAGCGAAGCGACCCTTACTTTTTCACTATTCACTTTTCATTATTCACTTTAACAACAAAAGGAGCTATAAAAAAATGGAATATCTAAACGCATTCTGGGTGGGCGGTCTTATATGTGTTATAGGGCAGATTCTTATTGATAAAACCAAGCTCACCCCTGCAAGAATACTTACAGGCTTTGTAGTAGCAGGAGTAATTCTGGGAGCAATTGGAGTCTACAAGCCTCTTGCCGAATTTGCAGGAGCAGGAGCTTCCGTGCCGATAAGCGGATTCGGCTTCCTTATGAGCGAGGGTGTAAGACAGCAAATCGACAGTCAGGGAGCTTTGGGAATACTCACAGGCGGTATTTCAAGTGCCGCCGCAGGAATTGTCGCTGCTATATTTTTCGGACTAATCGCAGGTATTTTTGCCAAATCAGGCGATAAATAATATTAATTCGGAGCGAAGCGACCCTCAATTATTCATTATTCATTATTCATTAATAAAAAAGGGCTGTCTCACCGAAAAAGTGAAACAGCCCTGAATAATATTCAGATAGTTTATGCTGATTAAGCCTTGCCAACTGAACCGAAAAGTTCCATCTTCTCTTTAACAGTAGCCTTGATAGCCTCTGCACCAGGAGCGAGGAGCTTTCTTGGGTCAAAGCCCTTACCCTGAAGATCCTTACCAGCCTCAACATACTCTCTTGTAGCAGCAGCAAATGCGAGCTGACACTCTGTGTTTACGTTGATCTTTGAAACACCGAGAGAAATAGCCTTTGCAATCATATCAGCAGGGATACCTGTACCGCCGTGGAGAACGAG
>JAXJTT010000055.1:0-3666 GCA_036309445.1 Ruminococcus sp.
ATCACAGTAGGTACTACAAAGTACACAACAACTGCTGATGACGTAACAGGTGCATTTGAAATTTCAAACGCTTCTGTGTCAGGCTCAACAACAGTTAAGATTGACGTTACAAGAAAGTCACTCAAGGCTGCAACTACAACTCACAATATGGCAAGCGGTAATATCGACACAGGCGAACAGCCAACAAATCCTGTTCTTCCTACAGATCCTAAGCCAACTCAGCCAACAACACAGCCAACTACAAAACCAACTAATCCAACTCAGCCAACAACAAAACCAACTGATCCTACACAGCCAAGCAACCCTGTTTCAGGTAATCTTGCTGTTACAGCAACTTCAAACTTCTTCCCTTCAAGCAGCAAGACAGTATCTGTAAGCCAGACTCCTATCTGCGTTGAGTTTGAGCTTGATGCTTCAATGGGTGTTATGAGCACAGAGTGGGAGCTTTTATATGACGAAACAAAGCTTTCTCTTGTTACTGCTGAAAAAGACTTTATGCCAAGTATTGCAGGAGAAACAGTTAAGTACAGCGATGGTTCAGTTTATGGTATGGTATCCAATATGTCTGAAACTTATAATTTCTCAGGCGGTAAGACTTTTGTAAGAGCATACTTTAACATTGTAGGTGACGGATATACAACTGTTGACCTCAGAGTAAAGGGCCTTAATGTAGGTTATATCGGTACTAATTTCCTTCCTAAGTTCCAGAGACTTGTAATGAATGGTGTTATCTATGATATTACAGGCAATAAGGGCTTTGAGAATTTCAGCTATGATGTAGATACATACATTTCTGCTCCTGAGCTTGAATTTAAATACGGCGACATAAATCAGGATGATAAAATCGATATCAATGACGCAACATACTTACAGTTAGCTTTGACAAAAACAATTTCACTTAATTCAAATCAGAAGCAGGCTGCTGATGTAAACCACGACGGCGATATTGATATCAACGACGTTACAGTTCTTCAGTACTATCTTGCTAAGATTATTAACGCATTTTAATTAACTTTACGTTAATTCCTGTTTAAAAACAGGGAGATGTCCGAATTTAATATCAGTTAATATGCACAGCACCCCTCAGAGGCTATAACTTCTGAGGGGTGCTGTTTTGTGTTTTACAGTAATTTTATGTTATAACGTAGGGCAGTGGGGCTTGCTCTCACACTGAGATAAAAAAGGCTTGTTAATTAGAAAAAATATTGAGGCTGTCTTATTCGGCACAATCATATAAGGCAGTTTTTATATATTGTACCACGCTGTGCCGAAACTAAGTTTGCCCTTACGGGCAAGTGAAGTTGCCTTGCGGCAGTGAAGTTACTTCGTAGTTAAGTTTGCTTCGCAAGTGTTTTGGCAAACTTAACTTCACTTTTGCCTAAAAAGGCAAATACTTCACTGTAATTTATTACAACTTCACTTCAAACCGAAGGTTTGAAGCTTCACAAAAAAACATACCACCCGAAGAATTTTCTCATTCTTCGGGTGGTTTTGTCTTATAAACAGGGAATTTATTTGCAAAATTGCCCTATACTTCCTTATGGGAGATTGCCTTTGTGACAGCCTCTTATTATTATGAATATAAAATTTTAAAAATATAAATTCAGTGTCAGTTATTTCATCTGTTGCCCTGTAAGAAAGGCAGGTTTTCGGGCGAAAAAACTTATCAGTAACCCCAACGGTCAAAAAATCTTACATCCTCATATGTAAGAATGTAGTTCTGACTTTCGTGAAATTCACTATCAACTAAAAGCGGATTATACATATACAAAATTCTGTGCTGGACAGCATCGTGATTTTCGTCAAATATATATCTTACAGCTCTTTTACATTCTTCATTTCCCGGAATATCTGTTCTTCCGGTGTAATGATAGTCTTCTATAATATGGTACACACTTGTATAACCATCAAAGCACATTGCGTTTTTCACTGACTGTGCAATCAAAGAAGCACCTACAAATCCGCCTGTACCAAATTCACCCATACAAAGTCTTTCAAGTAAATCTCGGTCATAATCTGAGAGAGTAACTTGTCCGCATTTATATGTTTTGTCGGGGTTATCAATAGCAATAAGATAGCCGGCATCCCATTGTTCTTCATAGTTAGCAGGTTCTTTTGGTGGGATAGCTGTAGCAAACTGAATAGCCGGTTTTTGTGTAGTTGGCTGTACGGTAGTTTCAGCAGGTTTTTCCGTAGTGGGTTCAGTTTTCTTTACTTGGGTTGCTTTAGTAGCTTGTGTTGCAACTGTAGGTTTTGTGGTAGCCTGTGTAGGCTTTATTGTGGTTGTCTGTGTTGTGTCACATACGGTTGTTACGATTTGATCCAACTCAGGATTTACAGCACTATCTGCTGTGGAGTCTTGAGTATTGACAGCACCGTTCACAAAAGCCATACTAAGAGTAACGGCTATAATCAGTAAAAGTGAAATCAAAGTTAATGCGATGTTTAGTTTTTTGCTAAAAAATTTTTTCATTTTTTCAACCCTTATATATTATTTAAAACACACATTAAATTTTATTATATCATAGCCTTGCTTTGTTTTCAAGCTTTGGACAAATATTTGCAATATATGCATATATTTTTGTGATTGAGGCTGTATTCTGAGCCTTTGTATAACAAAATAATAAAAAAGCTTGCCAAAAAGAGAGCCTGTGAATAATTTTTCACAGGCTCTTTTTGTAACGGATTATAAAATTTTAAAAATTTAAATTCAGTGTCAGTTATTTCATCTGTTGCCCTGTAATAAAGGCAGGGTTTCGGGTGAGAAAACTTATCAGTAACCCCAACGGTCAAAGAATCGTACATCCTGATAAGTGAGAATGTAATTCTGACTTTCGTGGAATTCACTGTTGACCAGACGTGGATTATACATATACAAAATTCTGTGCTGGACAGCATCTTCGTTTTGATCGAATATATATCTTACCGCCTTTTTGCAATCATCGCTTGCCGGTATATCTGTTCTTCCGGTGTAATGATAATCGTCAATTATATCTTGTACGCTTCGATAACCATCAAAGCATATTGCGTTTTTCACGGATTGAGCAATCAGTGCGGCTCCTACAAATCCACCTGAACCAAATTCACCCATACAAAGTCTTTCAACTAAATCTCTGTCGTGATCTGAGAGAGTAACTTGTGCACATTTATAGGTTTTGTCAGGTTTATCTATAGCGATAATATAGCCGGCAGCCCATTGTTCCTCATAATTTGGAGTTGGTTTTGGTGGAGCTGCTGTTGCATATTGTATCACCGGTGGTTGTGTGATAGGCTGTATAACGGTATATACGGGTGCAGTAGGCTGGATATATATTATTTGTGTTACTACCGGAACTTGTGTTGCCACCTGGGCTTGTGTTGCCACCTGGGCTTGTGTTGCCACCTGGGCTTGTGTTGCCACCTGAGCTTGTGTTGCAGCCGGAGCTTCTGTAGCTTCTGTAGTAGGCTCAGTTGATATGGTTGTTTCTTGTGTAGTTTCGCATTCGGTTGATAGCATTTGCTCTAACGTAGGATTTACAGCACTATCCGCTGAGGCGGTTTGTGTATGTTCCTTATCCTTTGTAAACATAATACTAAAAATAGTAACTAAAATCAGTACAAGCAAAATCAATGTTAATGCGACGTTGAGTTTTTTGCTGTAAAAAAATTCCATTCTGTCACCCTTTA
>JAXJTT010000056.1:0-4334 GCA_036309445.1 Ruminococcus sp.
GTGACGTTGGCGGTGTGACACCGCTCACAATCCGAGCAGACAGTTACATACAACTCTACACTTATATCCCCGACCGAAACATCGCAATTTTCCACAAAGCAAAAACCTTACCGCCGTAAATTACAGCGATAAGGTTTTTTTCAGAAAAACATATTAATTAAATCAGCAGAAAAATACATCCATAGCTGCTGTTTCGCCATCAGCTACAAAGTAAGCCTTGCTCTCGTCAGGCTTGAGATAAACTGAAATTTCTTTAGCATCCTTGCCGATTGTTGCCTTAATGTTGTTTACAACCTCGTCAACTGATACCTTTACGCCACCATACTCTACAAAGAAATTAACCTTTGTCTGTGCAGGAGCTGTCTCTTTTACTGTTGCCTTTGCAGGAGCTGTCTTTGCTGCTTCTGTTGCAGCTGCTACTGCTGCTGGCTTCTTTGGTGCTACTTTCTTAGGAGCTGTTTTCTTTGTTGTTGCCATTGTTAAATCCCTCTTTCAAAAAACTTTTGTAAATGACCGCAAACTGCCGTCAACTGAATGTAACCGAAAATAACTGTTCAATAATGATAAAAATACATATCATTATTTATTCACATTATACAATTCCCTATGAGAATTGTCAACAAAACAACAATATTTTCAGCATATGATACATTTTTGTCATTTATTTTTAAATCACTTAGTTAATTTATACTATGTTTTCTTGCCAAAACACGTATTTAAAAACGCAAAAATACGCATTTTTATGATTAAAAGTACATTTTTTTGAATTGAAAAATTTAATATTATGTGGTACAATAAGGAAAATGGGTAAGTATTAGGTTCTGGATTTAGTGCCTGATAATACTGTACTCATAGCAAAAAAAGGACAACGATGGTATGGTTGATAATTTTCTTATGATTTCCAAACAGGTGCTTGTATTGTTCATTCTTATAGCAATCGGCTTTCTGTGCGGACGAAAAAAACTGATTACCGAATCATCTGCAAAGCACATCAACGATATAGTTTTGTATGTCGTTACCCCGTGCGTTATGATTTCGGCATTCCAGAGAGAATTTTCACTTCAGCTTCTGTCAAACCTCGGCATTATGCTGATTTGCTCTGCTTTGGTTATCATCATCTCAATTTTTATTGTTCATCTTGTTTTCAGGAGCAAAGATGAAACCGAAGCAAAAGTATTGAGGTTTGCAACCGTATTCTCAAACTGTGGTTTTATGTCGCTCCCTCTGCAAAAAGCTATTCTCGGCGAGGAGGGAATGTTTTACGGAGCAGTATTTGTCGCTGTCTTTAACATCACCGTCTGGACATATGGTCTTGTCAGTATGAGCGGAGATAAAAAAATGCTTTCTCTTAAGAAACTGATTTTCAATCCCGGACTTGTCGGTGTTACGGTAGCATTTTTACTTTTCATTTTCAACATAAAACTCCCGTACATCGTAATTGAGCCTGTCGGATATCTTTCTTCGCTGAATACACCCATTCCAATGCTGATAATCGGATATTATCTGTCCGAAGCTGACCTGAAAAAAGCCTTCACAAAGGCATCGGCTTACATATGTATGGGGTTAAGACTTCTTGTAATCCCTGTTACCACAGCCGTGATTATGTCTTTTGCAGGAATTGACAGCACCGTGGTTGTTGCCTGTGTAATTGCATCTTCTGCACCAACAGCGGCTACCACCACAATGTTTTCTGCCAAATTCGGCAGAGATGTCAAGCTTTCCGTCAGCATTGTAGCCGCATCAACGGTTTTATCCATTATAACTATGCCGCCTGTCATAGCCTTTGCTCAAACGCTAAGCGGCTGATTGTGAGGTATATTTATGGGACGTCAGATGGGTCAGAAGCTCAAGCTTCTTGCACTTCAGAAAATTCTTCTTGAAAAAACCGATGAAGACCACGGAATCACATCTGCCGAGCTTATTGCGGAGCTTGACAAATACGGCATAAAGGCAGAAAGAAAAAGCCTTTATGATGACCTTAAAAACCTTGAGCTTTTCGGGCTTGATATATGCCGTATAAAGTCAAACACTACAAGATACTACATCGGTAACCGTGATTTCCAGCTTGCAGAGCTGAAACTGCTGGTTGACGCTATTCAAAGTTCAAAGTTTATTACCCGTAAAAAGAGTATGGAGCTTATCGGCAAGTTGCAGAAACTTGTCAGCGAAAATCAAGGCAGTGAGCTTAAACGACAGGTGTATATCTCAAACCGTGTCAAAACCCTCAATGAAAAAATCTACTACAACGTGGATACAATCCACAATGCAATTTCTGCTAAGCTCAGAGTAAAATTCATCTATACAAAATGGCAGATCAACCCGTCGGGCGGGTCACGACTTGAAAAAGTTGCCCGTAAAGACGGAGAGCTCTATTGTATTCTTCCCCTTACTTTATGCTGGGATGATGAAAATTACTATATGATCGGGTATGACCCCGAGGCGGAGATTATCAAGCACTACCGTGTGGACAAAATGGAGTCCATTGAGCTTTGTCAGAAAAACTCAGATGATTTTTCAATTCACAAAGATTTTGACCCTGCGGGATATTCAAAAAAGGTCTTTTCGATGTACGGTGGCAAGGAAGTTGAAGTCACATTGTTGATTGACAACAGCCTTGCAGGTGTAATAGCAGACCGCTTCGGCGGAGATGTATTTATTACAAGAGAGGACGAAAATCATTTCAAGGTAACGACGGAAATTGCGATTTCTCCGCAGTTTTTAGCTTGGATTTTCGGACTTGGCGATAAGGTGAAAATTCTTTCCCCTGACTTTGTTGCCGAGGAGTATGTTTCACAGCTTCAGGCAACTTTAAAAAATTATGAAAACAGATGAACAAGGCGTAATCTGCCTTAAGGCGGATATTTGCTGTTATGCAGTTTGGATGATTGCTACAACTATACTTTTTAGTATAACAACAAAATATTTGAGGATGATTTTTAAATGGCAATAAGATTTTTAAACTCCGTCACCTCCACAAACTCTACTTTCAGAGTAGCTTGCGGTGAGCTTGTGATAGATGATTTGTGGAGCATCCACAACGAGCTTGAATTTGGTGTTGTTAAAAACGGAAGCGTTACCGTCGAAACCGCACAGGGTATTGCTAAACTAAACAAGGGTGACTTTTACTTCATTGCTCCCAACCAAAAACACAAATTTGAGAAAACTGACGATGCAAGCGTCGAGATTGTTCTTCTCAACATAAATAACTTCTCTGCAATTACTCAGGAACTGATTGCCGAAGGAGTTATAAAAAGCCTTCTTATGGGTAATTGCACTAAATTCGCTTACTTTACACCTGATGACCAGTATTATCAGAATGTAATTCATTGTTACAATGAAATTTTCCAGAGTGAAATCGAAAAACAGCGTTGTTTCCAGCTTCTTGTTGCTGGAAATCTTTATGAGCTTTTCTATTATATGATTACCTCAGACAAGCTCCAGATTTTTGATGTGGATGCTCAGGGTAAAAAATACAGAGCTCTCAGAAGAATAACTGACTATATAAATGAAAACTTCTGCGAAAACATTTCTCTTGACAGTGTAGCCGACGAAACAGGATTGAGCCGTTACTATGTTTCTCACCTGTTCAAGGAGCTTATGAACACCACTTTCATAAACTACCTCAATGAGCTAAGACTCTCGAGAGCCGCATTGCTTCTCAAAACAACAGATACTCCTGTTATTGAGATTGCAGGCAAATCAGGCTTCAACAACATCTCAAACTTTAACAGAGCTTTTAAGATGTTTCACGGCACAACCCCTTCAAAATACAGAAAAACAGAAAAAAGCTTCACCTCTCTCTGATATTAACAGTGTTTTTTTATGATTTAGTGTCAAATCACAGCGGCAAGCACAAAAATATTTGAATATATTACAAATATTTATTCAATGCTTGAAAAGCAAGCTTTACTTTGGTATAATATATGTTAGTGTCTTTTAATTAATATGTAAAGGGTGACAGAATGGAATTTTTTTACAGCAAAAAACTCAACGTCGCATTAACATTAGTTTTGCTTGTACTGATTTTAGTTACTATTTTTAGTATTATGTTTACAACGGATAAGAAACATACACAAACCTCTGCAGCAAATAGTGCTGTAAATCCGACGTTAGAGCAAATGCTATCAACCGAATGCGAAACCACACAAGAAACAACCATCTCAACTGAGCCTACTACGGAAGCTACAGAAGCTCCGGTAGCAACACAAGCTCCGGCAGCAACACAAGCCCAGGTGGCAACACAAGTTCCGGTAGTAACACAAATAATATATATCCAGCCTACTGCACCCGTATATACCGTTATACAGCCTATCACACAACCACCGGTGATACAA
>JAXJTT010000057.1:0-24808 GCA_036309445.1 Ruminococcus sp.
TATTATAAATCATACAGGTAAAAAAATATGTAAAAACTTGTCGATAAACACAATATATTGTAGTAAACACGACTTATGGGCTCATAACCCGAAGGTCGTCGGTTCAAATCCGGCTCCCGCAACCACTAAAAACGGCTTGAACACTACGTTCTGGCCGTTTTTCTTTTCTCCAAAATCTCATAAAAAACACCGATTTCTAACACTTTTCTAACCAAAATGTTTTGGATTGTGTTAGAATTCTTTGTTTTATAGGGCATTTCAGGGTTGAAATTATAAAAATTAAGCGTTGCAGGTGAAGGTGTTATTTCCTTATCTGCAACGCTTTTTTGATTGTTTTTTCACTCAGGGGACTTAACAAAAAACTCTTACCGAACTATCGTTAACAACCGCATTTTGTTAAACGGCCGAACTATGATTTTTCTATACAGCAAGCCTTGTATTTTTTACCACTACCGCACGGGCAATAATCATTTCTGCCAATTTTTCCAGCTGCTCTTTTATGCGATTCGACCCAGTGTTTTGCTTTTATGTTTCCAAGATGTTTTATTCTTTCTATGTCATTTGGCGGCACATCAGAAAATTTACATTCTATACCTTTAGCCAAAACAAGTTCTCCCTTTGAATCGTATTCCAAAAGCATACACATTACGGGTATGTTTTCATCTCGAGAGGCGGCAGCCAATGTATAATCCAGACTCTCTTGAACGGTGTAGTTTTTTATTCCGGGAATAGAAACAAAAGCACAGTATTTGATTTCTCCAAATGCAACTACAGGTACCATATATCGAAGTTCTTGTTGACGCTTTAACGCATACTGGATCTGGTCTGCTAAATCCTCTTTTCCTTCTGTACATAAATTGAGCAAAAATATAGCAAATTGAATCCCTTCTGGCGTAATGTTTTTATCGACAAAACTAATGATATCCTTTATTTCTTTCGGTATGTTTTGTACGGGCTTGATTGCTTTTTGGGGATTACAGTACAACAATCCAAAATATTCATCTAAAGGCTGTCTAAAACCATTCCAAAAAACATTTTTAACATCTCCATATTGTGATGGGTTTAGTGCATAACAATTACGATCAATATACAATCCCAAATGGTCAAATTCGTCATTCATATGATATATATTGACATCCATAGCCGCTTTGCGTTGCTTCAAATAGTGAAGGAATACAACCGGGGAATCGAAATAACTGCTATATACTAATAAATCATCGATAGAAATAACTACGGTTTTCTCCTTCAACTTGATTACGCTTAGTTTTTCAGCTTTAGCTGCAAATTCATTGAAATTTTCAACAGTAACGGAAAACGTGAAAATGTCATCAAATGCACTTGCTTCTGGTATTTGAAAGGTTGGAACCTTTTCTTTGGTATAGAATTGTGCATTCGGATGTGATTCAATATATTCACGTGTCCTGTGACATTGAGAATCTGCTTCCTCAGCAAGTTTTTGATATGCTTTTATATGCGATTCAAAATCTGTGATAGGCGGAGAAATAGGAAAAGAACCCGCCTTTACTTCGATGATAAACAAATAGTTCTCATATTTAATGATGATATCGTTTTCGTTCATTTGTTTCAACGAATTTTTCACAGGATAATAATTGCTAATATGAACCTCTGCACCGGGTAACATCTTTAAAAATAAATCAGCAACCATTTTTTCACTGGATTCAGTTTGACGTTCTTTCCAAGTTTCTAAATAATCTGGTTTTTGGCGCATTATCGCCTTCTGAATATTCCTATACACATTGTCAAAAAGTGCATAGTATAAAAAGCAATAAGAAACCCCTTCGATTTTTATGAACGGTTTTCTTGTTACAGGTAGTTCCGTTAACGGCCAGCCCGAAAATTCGTCATCTTTCCAAAAAGAAGAAAGCTCATTTACTTCAGCGGAAAGTATGTCTATAAATCTGTCGTCCCAACCAGTAACTTTTTTTACATTATTTAAATCACTACCAAAAAGTTTACCGACTATTTTCTGTGTTCGTTCTTTAGCGCTTTCATGTGCTACTTCTGGTGAGAGACCACTATCAACCGCAGCTATAAATGAATCGAATTCTTTTCCGAAATACATCATTGAATCTGCGTATTCTTGTGAAAGCGAATAGCGAAGTTTTTCTAAACCCCGAATTATATCGTTTATTGTTACTCCAAAAAGTTCAAACAGAATATCGTTATGCGGAAAAAGAAGTGTTTTTAAAGGCTCCAATTCAAATATTTGATAACGGTTTCCTCTAACCCAGTACATATATTGGGATTCAACTATATTTATGAGACATTCATCATCTATGGACGTATTCTTTTGAATATAAGCAGCCCAGAAAGGCAGAAACATTTGCAACTCTTGGTGTAATTTTTCGAAATCTACTAAAATTTGATCAAATATCTGTATTTGTGATTCATCAGCTGTGGATACTGACGAATCCCAAGAGTTTTTGGTAGTTATTAAAATACTTTGAACATATTCCAGCGCATGAATCATCATAATCGAGTCTGATGAATGTTCTATTTCACTAAACACATTCAATTGTGACATTGTTGATAATTTAGCGATATGCAAAAGAAGTCCATACGGATCACAACTGGATATCTTTTCCTTGAGTTCCACTATTTTTTGTGAAATACTTTGACATCTTTTGGGATATTCATTACATAAGTATTCTGTTTGGGAAACTTGTTGTTCTAGCGTCATATTATTTTTCATAAGAACATTTTTCCCAAAACGTGCTATTTCAAAAACACCATTATTGTAGTAGTCCTCAGGAACTCTAATTTTATGTTTTTCTCTTCTTTCACGGCTTTTTTTGCTCATAATATCCCACCTGAATATTTAATGTATAGCATTATATCACACATTTCACTTTAATACAATAATACAAGAGACTTTGTAACTGATTTACTGTTTATCATAGTTCCCGTTATTATACATAGTCGACTATTTTTTATTTTTAGGATAATTTCGAACAAAATCAAAATGCACTTAGATATAATTACCTAAGTGCATTTTACAATCTTTTAGAACATCCAATCATCATGTGAAGTAAGAACATCATGAGTGGCATCAGGTTTCATCCAACCTAATACAGAAAGACTTTCAATGGTAGAGATTATTTCATTTTCTTTTACACCCTTCCAATGTTTCTTCCAACTAAGAACATGTTCAAATATTTGTTTTTCTGTAACCGTAGTGTGTTGATTAAGCAAACCATCGTATGAAAACAACACCGTAGCAATCATTTCAGCTTGATCAGTACTTTTAATTCTGCTCAACAAATCAAAGGTCTGATTTGCGTTATTAATATCTTGAGGCGAGAAATCTTCTTGCTTAAGTTCAAACTCAGGTGCCACTATAGTTTCAACCATCTTACCAAGTCGTTTTTCTGTCATAAGATTCGCATTTGAAAGAGCAATAACAGCTTGTTTCGCTTCACTCGAATATGGACCATATTGGCTTTCTACAAACTTAAAACCTGTTGGTACACCTGTTCTGGTCAACAAATAACAAATTTTCTGAAAAATTGTTCTGCCAACATTTAATGAGTACCTGTCATTATTAAGTTTTTTAATTACATACAGAATCAGCAACCAATATTTATTAAGTTTAAGATTCTTGCTACCTGTTATTTCAGTTTGAGTCTCAGATGAATTTTGCGAAAGGAATTTTTCGGTTATTTGTTCAGGTGGAGTACCATACGGAGCATAAATTTCTACCTCTATAGGTAAATCTTTGAGCTTTGAATACATCAAAGGACCAACTACCGTCCAAGGTAATCCACCATTACCACAACCTAACGGTGGAAAAGCTATTGATTCAATATTGAATTTTTTATAGTTCTCTCTAAACCAATCCAGACCGGAAACGATATACGAAAGTTTTGAAGGTGATCGCCAATGGTCTTTTGTCGGAAAGTTAACTATTGAAACTCCGCATAAATCCTGATAATAATATGGAACACCGGGTTTCACGCAACCCGACTGACACAATACTACGTATTCTGAAAACATATCAGGGTATTTTTTTTTGAACTCAAGAGCAACACCTTTTCCCATTACACCAACACAGTTAATTGTATTTACAAGTGTTTTTGCCTGGCTCTCAAATAAATTGCCTATTTTAATTATCATTTTACAAAACCTCCTTATCTGAAAAATGGTGAGGTTTTAATGGTGATGTTTTTATTAAAACCGTATGAAAGCATTTTTTGCTCAGCTTCTTTATTTAAAACACACGCACTAATTATGTATTCATAAGGAATACAATCAGGAACTAATATTTCAGCACATTTTATTGCCTTCCTGCGACGCTGATCATAATAATCACCAACACTCCAATATTGAGCAAAAATCAAATCGAAATCAATATTATTTATGCCTTCCTCAGGAGTGTAAAACTTTACAAGATCTGTTGCAGCGTTTTGATCAGCAATAATACATCCTTCAATATTCAATATAGATGTATCAACTGCTAAAATACATAACTTTTCAGCTATATCTTTACGCTTATACATCATCGGGTTATTAAAACAAAAATATACATTAGCATAACTATGCAATTTGCCACCATTAGGTATTTTTACTTTTTCTCGACGTTCTTGTACACCCTCAAGAGCAATAGAAGTATGCTGTTGCTGTTTAACTTTATAAAAACTTAATATGCCGTTTTCAACAACAGATGGTATATTTTCAATAGGCATTATGTTATAAAAGTATTTGCATTTATTTCTGGATTTAGTGCGTAACAGCTCTTTTAATCTTTTTTCCAAAGCAATCACTTCCATTCGAACATTAATTCCCAATTTTAGTTTAACATATTATCAGCTATTATTCAAGACAATGCTTGTCATTCGAGAAAATAATCAGCTGTACAATCGTTGTTGATAACAATATTATTATATGATATAATTCAAAACAATCAATAATACGAAAAGAGTGATTATTATCATATATATTACGGGAGATTGCCATGGAGATTGGGGAACTAAACTCAGCACCAAAGTTTTTCCAGAACAAAAAGAAATGAGTCGTGATGACTTTGTGCTGGTCTGCGGTGATTTCGGAATATGGGATGACAGTAACAGCGAACGCTACTGGCTTGATTGGCTCGAAAAGAAAAACTTTACCTTATGCTTTGTAGACGGCAATCACGAAAATTTTGACCGCTTATATGGCAACGAATTTGAAATTGTTGATTTTCACGGTGGCAAGGCTCACAAAATACGAGAAAATGTGTACCACCTGATGAGAGGCTATGTTTTTGAACTCTGCGGCAGAAAGATATTTGCATTTGGCGGTGCAAGCAGTCACGATATTCAGGACGGTATTTTAGACAGAAATGATTATTTGACTGAGGAAGAATTTTTGCAGGTGAAAAAACAATGGAATAAAAGCAACAAAATGTATCGCATCAATCATATTTCATGGTGGAAAGAGGAACTGCCAAGTCAAAAAGAGATGGATTTCGGATTGAGTACACTCCAAAAACACAACAATAAAGTTGATTTTATTGTGAGTCACTGCTGTCCGCAGAACGTAGCTGCAACTTTTTCTGCCGGTATGTATAAGCCTGATATTCTTACAGAATATTTTGATCTGGTAGATAACCGAGTAAAATTCAAAAAGTGGTTCTTCGGACACTACCACAATGATACACAGGTGTTATGCGACTATATAATGCTGTATGACCAAATTATCAGAATCGCTTAGTTTTTTAAGTATGATTATGTTTAGCACTACGTTTATAGTGAAAACAGATTGTTTTCTCTTTATCATACTCACCTTGCTCCCATTTCTGAAACACTCAATGATTTCACCACTGATTTTAGGCCTTAATCGTTTCTCTATATCACTCAAAAACATTTATATTTCACACAAAAAACAACAGCAGAAAGTCAGATTCTATCAGCCTGTAAGCTGATTTTGTAATGCGACTTTCTGCTTTTTGTTTTATTTATCATCATATATTTTAAAACTAATCCACAACTCTTACCATCTCAACCTTATTTCCCGAAAGTGGCGGAAGGTGTGATGACAGAGTTTCAGCCATTTGTATATGAGATTCTTTTGAGCTATACACGTAGGTGTTCGCTGTGAAGTTATAGTTGCTGTGACCAAGCCATGTCTGAATATCTTTCATAGTATAGCCGAGGTACAGCATTATTGTTGCACAGCTGTGGCGTAGGTCGTGAAATCTGATATTTCGCAGACCGTATTTATTAAGCAGCTCTCGGAATTTGTGACTTACAAAATCGGGTTGCAACAGCATTCCCATACCAAAGCTTATGCTTTACTCTTCCGGAACAAGAGTAAATATAAGGAAATTAAGGTTGCACTTGCTGAAATGCTTTACAGGGAATTTAATTCAGGCAGATAAAGTGATTTTCAGGGGCTATCTCACTATTTTGCGAGATAGCCCCTGCTTTGTTGATTATATCTAAGAATTTAACTGTTGAAATAAAACTGTGTTGGTATTCGAATAATTAATTTAATTAAAAATGCTTATCCCCAACCGAATACAGCACAAATTAAATCAGCCAAAAAGCCTTTTGCTGTGTCTTTAGCTTTATCTGCAAATGATTTTTCTTCTTCATACTTAGACGGGTCAACGCCGAGGAAAGCTGCAACATACTCCGCTATGTAATCTGCTTCAATACCTGTCAAGTCACAGAACATATGAAGGAGAGTTGATGTTATTTCTCGTACACCATCAATTGTTTCCTCTCCGTATGAAAGGATTGAATCAAGCATATCTGTGTAGTGTGAGAAAACATCTGAAAATCTTGTATAGACGTTGTCGAGTCGTTCATCATCTAAATCAAAAGCTTTTTTACAACCATACTTTAAAAGATCGGTAGTATAATTGATAGTCATATTACTTTCCTGCGCAATAGTCTTGATTAAGAGTGTAGAGTAAACAACCTGAGCGAGACTGAATGCATTTTGGTAGAATTCATCGCAATCCACCCCTAATGCATCAAACACTTCGTAAGTAACGCCATTGTTTATCACCTTATCAAGAGCATCTTCTTCAGATGAAGCACCGCCGTTAAGACCTCCTGAAATTTTGAATACGAATTTTTCGTAATTATTAAGATCGGCGATAATATAACCTGTGCCTGACCAACTGTTCATTGTGATTTTCTGGTCAGGAATAAGTACACAATAACCGCTATTTACAGCATTTCTGATATCAGAAATTTCATCGTTTGAAAGGAATGAAAGTTTTGAAATCTGTTCGCCGTAATTATGTTTGTAAATCGGTAAGAACTGAGCGCCTGCATCACTTGCGTATGCAAAAACATGGATAGTTGAAATACCGTTATGACCCAGGAAGTATTCCCAGAGGAAGCCCTCAAAGTATGAACCCATAGCTGCTGATGCGAATATATGAGAGTTTCTCGCATCAACATCACCTGTACGACTTGCTCCGTAAACAGTGTTAATATTGACATCAATGAAGAAGTGTCCCGGTAACATACCTGTATATGCACCATAGAAGTTTTCTCTGGTATCAACATCGTAACCTAAAACAGCACACTTTGTTTTTGTAGCCACCTCAACATTATTCTGTGCAGCACTGAGATAATTATAACCATCATACCATCTGAAATACTCACTGCCTGCATAAGCGAGGAATGTACCTACCTGTGCTTCGCTGTAGTAAGATGTTTTTGTGGCTTTCTTTTCGCCCTCTATAGGGTTTTCTGTTGCCGCATCGTTGAGGAATTTATTTACGGTTTGTTCTGAAATTGCACCTGTGTCAAGCACTATGGAATACATACTACCTGCCAGAATAACATCATTGAATGACTCTGTCTGATTGTTACTCTTTAATGATACCGACAATGACTGCTCGTTGCCGAGTGTGGTTGCAGGACCGTAAGCTACAATTTCACCGTCAATAGTAAGCGCAGGCTTGAATATGTTGTTAGCAATCTGTGATGCATTCATTTCAAAGATTGTTGCACTGCCTGTATCACCCACATACTGAATGGAAACACGCTTGTTGTAAATGTCTGAAACTTTATAAGTTCCAAGATTTTCGCTTTCACCGTAGTAATCAGAAATTGAAATGCTGATTGTATCAGACATATCAGTTGATATGTTAGCAAATCTGCTCTTTTCTGAATTTACTGTGTATTGTAATTTTGAAGGAAGTACGTCAAATTTCTGCTCAATGATGAAACGTTCGCTGACTGTATCAGATTTCTTTATCTCTTTGAGTTCATCTACAAGGTCGCCGAAATCTTCATTTTCGTATTTTGCAAAAACTTCCTGATACTTCTGCACAGACTTATCTGATTCTTCATCAGGTTCCATTTCAAGAACACTAAGCTCAGAAGCTTTGATTGCAGGATCAAGAGCAACCCACACACCAAGGTCTTTTGTAGCTTCGTCTGTTACACCAAGCATACTGTACGGAACATAAGTTTCTACCCACACTTCGTCCATTCTCAGAACACCTAAAGATTGGTTCATAACAACGTTTCTGTATGAATCTGCAAGCATCTGCCACGCTGAGTTAAAATCTTCTGCCGCAAAAAGTGATGAAACCTGTTCTTTGGTGAGTGAAACATTACCTGAAACATATCTTGCAGGATAGCCCATTTCTCTGAGGAAAGCAATGAGGAGGCTTGCCTGGTCAACGTCATTTGCATTTCTTGTTTCGTAAGCACCCACACTACCTCTACGTGAGTTTATGTAGCTTTCATATCTTACAGTGTTCACTACGTAAGAATATGCATCAACAGGAGATTTGAAGTTCTTTATTGTTTCACGCATTTCGTCTGTAACGCTTGTTTCGTTAGTTACCTCACGATAAGCAAGCATTTCAGGTGTGTTTATCTCAGCTTCATAGCCTGAAGCTACTCTGATTGTAAACTCAACGCTGTCGGTTATACCTTCGTCGTCAGTTCCTGTTGCTGTGAATTTATATTCGCCTGTTTTGTCTGATGTAAATGTATATACGTTGTTTTCACCTGCAAGGGTTTCGCCTGTGGTGTTGCAATATACACTTGTGTTTGTGAACGGATAATTGTCAGAAGATGAAAGTGTGATAGTTGCTGTTTCGCCAAGCGGGAGCACCTTGTTTGTATTTACAACAAGCTTGTGGTTTTCAAGACTTGTGTAAACATACTTTTTAAGGGTGGCTTCTGCATAGTTTTCTGATTCATCTTCAACGTGAATAAGGATTTCAACATAACCCTCTGCAGTTGGCATAAACTCAAATCTTGAGTTTATCTCGTCGTATGTAAGCTCTGTGCCGTTTGCTGTGAGAGTTGTAGTGAATTTACCGCTGTTGTCTGTTGCCTTTACTGTGATATATGCAATTTTGCCTACCTGCCAATGTTCCGGATTAATAAAGCACTCTGTTATTACAGGGTTGCTTGCATCAGTTGATTTCAGTACCTCAAAAGTACATTCGTCTTCTGATGTGTTGTTTGCTTTATCACTTGCCTTTACGGTGATTGTATACACACCCGGCTCGTAAGTATCAGGAAGCATAAGCTTTCCGTCAACATATTCAACAGTTTCTTCGTTTAAATATGCTTCAACTGCTGTAATTTCTACATTGTCTTCGATTACGTAAGAAATAACAGGGAGCTCGTTTACTGCATATTTTTCTTTGTCTGATGAAATTTTTACAACAGGAGGAAGTGTATCAGCGATTGTAAATGTAATGTAGTTGTTAGCTGTGTTGCCTGTTTCATCTTTAGCAACAACATCAAATCTGTGACTTCCTGCTGTGAGGTTTTCTGCTGTGTATGTATAACCTTTTTCTGTTTGTGTAAGCTCAACTTCAGCACCGTCAAAGGTAGCTATGATTGATGCTATTTTATGGTTATCAGTTATTGTAGCTGTAAATACCGCTGACTCACCGATAACATATTTGTTCTTATCTCTGCTAAGAGAGATACCAGGTCTTGCTGTATCTTTTATCTCTACAGTTTTTACAGCTTCGTTTTCATTTCCTGATGTATCTTTCGCAACAAGTCTGAGCTCATATGTGTAGAAGTCAGAAGCATCAAAATAATATCTGTTGTTCTGGTCAAGCTCAGTTTCAACACCGTTTACATAAAGCTTCATTTCAGCTACCGCAATGTTGTCAGTTGCACTCATTGTAGCATAATAATTTGTTGTGCCGTAATTGATTACGGTGGCGCTGGAGATTGAAGGGTTTGGCCTAACTGTATCTTCCTTGAGTACCTTTAATCTTATTGTATAGACGTTACTTTCGTTGCCTGCGTTGTCTTTTGCAAAAGCCTTAAACTCAACAAACTTATATCCGTCTTCGTTAAGGTCAGAGTCATCTGCTGTGTGAATATAAATGTTTTCTTCGGTAAGAGGCTTTTCAACTCCGTTTTCGTAGAAGTAAAGCTCTGTTACCTTAACATCATCGGTTGCTGTTACTGTAACTGTGATGTCGTTACCTGCTACAACTTCCGGATTGCTGAGTTTGATTGATACATTTGGTCTGCCTGTATCAGGATTACAAGTGATTTTTGATGTTACAGTATTTGGATTTCCTACATTATCTTCTGCAGATACAACTACTTCATATACACCTGTTTCGGTTGGTGTAAACACATAGCTGTAGTAATTGTTTTCAAGCTGTGTCAGCTCAACAGGCTCACCGTTGATAGTCATTGAGTATGATTTAAGACCGCTTTGATTATCATAAATATATGGTCTTATCTCATAACTGTTTCCTAATATAACTGTTGCGTTATTAACACCGGAAACTGATGGCTTATATGTATCTTCTATTACATATATATTGTATGATATTTCAGCAGTTCTGCCTGACTCATCAGTTGCAACAAACTTAACTGTATATGTTCCTGCAACAGTAGTAGTGAATACGTACTGATTATTCTCATCAAGTTCTGCTTTTTCACCATTGATGGTAAATTCAGTACTTGCAATTTTATGTTCGTCTGTAGCAGTTGCTGTAATAGTTGCACTGTTATAAACAAACATACTGTTTTTGTTTGAAGTAAAAGTGATAACAGGATTTTTGCTATCCAGATATACGGTTTTTGTTTCACGAACAGAATTACCATATTTATCAAACACATCAATTACCAAAGTAATTGTTTCTGCGTTATTGAATACAGTTGGGTTGATTTTTACATTACCTGACTCATCAACTTTAGCCACACGTCTGTTGTTTATATCCTCATCAAGGTTATATGCAACTCTTGTCCAGGCTACTCTTGAAGGGTCGTTGTAAGAAAGTTTAAATGTTGACTCTGCTCTGAATTTAATAGCATTAGGAAGACTTGCAACATCAATGCTTAAGCTTGGCAAGGTTGATGTTTCAGAATCTGAGTTTTCCTTATCAAGCAACGGATTTTCTTTTACTGAGATATTAACAGAAGCCTTGGCTGTAAGGTCATCTTCAGTTACAACATCAACAGTAAGTGTGTATTCTCCTGCCTTTGTAAATGTAAGATATTTTAAGAGCTTTTTATCATTGCTGATTTTAACATTTTCAGAATCAGTAACACTCCATTTGATTTCCTTAACATTAGAATTGTCACCAATGATATCAAGAATTGCTGTAACAGGAGCGTTTACATACGCATCGCCTGTGCAGTTAATGCTTACACGGCTTCCGAGTATTGTATTATCGGGAGTTTTTCCGTCAAGTGCAAATACTGTAAGGTCATATAAAACAGGAGTTGCACCATCTTCAGACTTTTTAAGGTTAACGTCAGCCTTGATGTATCTTCCCTTTAAGCCTGCAAGTGTCTGATTATTCTTTACCTTTACAGGTTTGCTGAAACTTTCGCCATCTTCACTTACGCTTAAATACACATCAATAGCAGAGTTGCCAACATAATCTGCATTCCAGCTTACAAGTGACCATGTGCAGTCAGTCTTTGAGCTATCGTAAACCTTGCTTTCCCAGCTGCCGTTGTCAGCATAATCATTTCTGCCTACAACAACATCCTCAAGGTTTACAACTGTAGCCTTACCGTTTCTGTTGTAGTAAGTAAGGGAAGTGTCCTTTGCAATAACCTTGTAGCCTGTGCCTGTAAGGAGCTGAGTTTTTAAAGGTAAGTTGATTGCTGTTGTTTCATCAATATCAAAGTTATCGTAAGTCCAGCTAAGTGTAACTGAACCGTCCTCGTTTTCAACTGTTGAAGTTGGAGGAACAGTCATATTTGCAGTATCAAGGTAATCTTTGTCAGTAACTGTTACAGTAAATGTAACATCACTGCCTGCAGAACTATAAACCTCAGTTGCAAACTGTGTCATATAGCTTGCAATTTCATCGGCATCAGTACTCTGCTTATAGAAGCCTCTGGTTTTTGCAGCCAATTCTTGCATACCATAACCGTATGCATTGTTATATATACCATCACTGTTCATCTGGAAGGTGATTACTCTTACATTAGCATCATATGCACTCTGAGCAATATCCTCGACAGTAACTTCGTATGGATTACCCTCGTAATCATATCGTGTTAATTTAAGTGATGTTTCACCATCTGCAATAAGGATAATATATCTGTCTCTGTTTTCCAACAACTGATCAAACATAGGGAGTGCGTAAGTGTCAACACCTGTAAGGTAATCACTTGAGCCACTGCCGCTGGTACATCTGTTGATAGCATATGTCAGAGCTTCCTTATCATTTGTAAGATGAATATGCTCTCTTCCGAGGTCAGCAAGAGCGAAACGGTCATTAGGTCCCATATATTCAAGAATATTTAGAGCCGCCTGCTTTAAGATGTTAAGCTTGCTTGACATACTGCCGGAGTTATCCACAAGTAAAATCATATCGTTACCTGTTGAAAAATCTGCATTGCCGTAACCGCTTAAAGTATAATCAAGTGCAAGGTCGTCTTCCACTGACTTAAGCTCTGTTTTACTCTGATTGAACTCAACTGAAATGCCTTTACCGCCATCAGCGTTATACACAGCAGAAATGCCTTTTGTTTCGTTTGTTGCAGCGGCAAGCTTAAGCTCGTCATTATCGCCTGAAACAGAAGTCATATTGCCGTCTGTAAAATCTTCTGTTGAAGTAAAGATTGCAACAGGCTCAGGTTTTACGGTGATTTTCACTGTATCAACAGCCTTTAAATTCTTAACAGTGGCTGTCATAGTGATTTCATATTCACCTGCCTGAGTAAACTCAAAGCTTGGATTGAGAGTGTTTGCATCTGTGATGCTTACAAACTCTTTCTGACTTTCGTCAACACTGAAAATAACATTTGCGTTTTTGTAATTACAGCTTGCAGAAAGTTTTGCACCGTCTTCAATGTATGTAATTACATCTTCGCCTGCATCGCAAACAAGATTATCAGGAAGATAATCCTTGTAATTCATAGTAAGTGATGTACCGTTAAATTCAATCTCTTTTGCATAGACAGCACCGCAAAAATCAATGTGCTTTGAATTGATTGTAATTTTGCCGTTTGGTGCATAAAGCAAACCGTTGAATGTAAACTCTGAGCTGTTGATTGTAATATCTCCGTTTTCAGACATTACAACAGCTTCCTGTGATTTTGCTATCTTACTGAGAATGTGCATTGTAATATCACCGTTTGCAGTAATATTACCGCTACCATTCAAAACAGCCTCGTTGAAAGTAACATCATCTTTGCAGTAAAGTGAGCTTTCGCCTAAATCAAATGTACCGCTGTAGCTGTTACTGCTGTCGATTGTAAAATCGTATTCCGCACTTGCGTTGATAAGGTCGATATAATCAGGAATATCGCACTTATCTCCGTTGCTTCCGTCAAGGTTATTACCTGCAACGCTGAAATCTTCTTCTTTGCCTGTGTATTCAAGCTTTTTTGCAGAAAACAGATTTCCTTTGATATCCACTTTATCTTCGTTGAGTACAATTTTTTCATCAGATGTGTGTAAAACAAAGGCACTGTTTTCAAATGAATACTCAGTCTGTTCTGTCTGGGCAACAGCAGCAGCCTGAACCATAGCTGATGTTGTAATTGCAGACACAAGAACAAGGGAGATTGCTTTTGCCGAAATTTTCTTTAAATTAACTGACATCAGTTTTCCCTCCTTTTCTTACTGTAGATAAACATACTTACACCTGACGCAACAAGCATCATAACTGCACCGAACATTCTGAAAGGTGAGCCTGTCTTTGGTGCATATGAATCAGGATTTACAAAAGGCTTAGTTGTTACCTGCTGAGTTGTATCCTGTGTTGGTGCAACAGTTGTTACTTCTGCATTTGTAGACTCAACCTCTGTAGGTTCAACTGTAGTTGGGGCAACTGTTGTAGGAGCTACTGTTGTTGGAGCTACCGTTGTTGGAGCTACTGTTGTTGGGGCAACTGTTGTTGGGGCAACTGTTGTTGGAGCTACTGTTGTTGGGGCAACAGTTGTTGGAGCTACTGTTGTTGGGGCAACTGTTGTTGGAGCTACTGTTGTTGGGGCAACTGTTGTTGGAGCTACTGTTGTTGGAGCTACTGTTGTTGGAGCTACTGTTGTTGGTTCTTCTGTAGTCGGCTCAGTTACGATAATTTCATCTTCACTGTATAAGCCGTACTTGGTACCAAAATCAACATTAGCCTGAGAAGCTACACTTCTGTTTTCCCAGATAACAGCAACTGCATTATCAATAATTACATTGCGGTTACTTGTCTGGTAGCTACCCTTGTAGTCGTAGAGGTTTTTCCAATCCGCAATCTGGAATTTATCAGGCATTTCAAGGTCAATATCGAGTATGCCGTAGGCAAGAATATTGCTGTCATAGTCTGTTATACTCCATGTGTCAGAAATTTCCTCACCACTAAAGGTTTTTTCTGTATTGTAGGAAACGCCGTCTACCTTCACCATATCTGTTTCACTTTTTGCGATTGTCGGGTCAATAACAACCTTTACAGAAAATAAAACATCAGATTCAGTATTATTTTTTGCTGAGTAGTGAATAAGAAGCATATCTTCCTTTGAAGAATTACCTGTTGTGAGCAATAATCTTTGAGTAATTGCTACACCGTCGAAATTCTGAACAGTTACTATACTTCCATCCTGTGCAACATATGCAGGTGTAACAACCTCACCATCGCTGTATCGATGTGAAACGCCGTTGATATTCACAACAGTGTATGAGGAGTAAAACTGTGCATATGTAAGTGTGTCTGCCACATCATCGCCTGCTTTTCTGAGCATAAATGATGCGTAAGCACTTTCTTCGGGGTTATCCTGAACGCTAAGTGTCAGAATTTCATTTTTTACCTCGGACGCTGATGCACTTACAGGAACAATCAAAGTTAAGCCTGTAATTAAAAAGCATAATGCAGTCACGAGAAAAATTTTCCCTGATTTCAAGAAACTTTTTGCCAATAAAATCATCTCCTTTATATGCTGACCCATAATCACATAAATTTTATCACAAAATCATCACAATTACAACTGTGAACATAAATAAACATAGAGGAACAATGCCGATAAATCTGTAATTTTTATATTATTGATGAAAGTTTAGTGACTCTGGTTTTTTTAGTACTTTTGCAAAGTAAAAAGCAAACGCTTTCGTCAGTCATCATCAAAAAAATAAGAGTGGTTAGTTTTCTGAGAAATAATGCTTTCCTGTAAGGTTAAAATATTTTTCATCAATTTCAAGAGCCTTATTTTTTATCATTTCAGGAGCATTATCTCTGATTTTTGGCTTTTTATCTGATTCTTTCATTTTATTTGCTTTCCACAAAGATACAACCTCTGCAAACCGAGGGTGTTCAATCGGTTTGCGTCCTTTGTAAACACCTTTTTGCTTTGCTATGGCGATACCTTCCTTTTACCGCTGTAAAATATATTCTCTTTCAAATTCGGCAACCGCACCGAATATTGTAAGCATAAACTTACCAGTAGGGGTTGTGGAATCAATCGCTTCTTTCTTTGATATAATTCAGTTCAGCTGTTCACAAGCTCAAGTGTCTTATTACAACCAGCTAATCTCTAAGGGTGAAACTGTGAAGATGCTATTTGCAGTCGCTGGTGACTTTAATGACATTTATTGCTCAGCAGTAGTACAAGAAATTGTGTCAGACAAAGATTTATCCAATTGCCCAGGTGAAATTGCAAGTGTCCCCGAAGAATTTGGGGATGAAGAACGTGCGAAAATTTGGATTAAGATAACTGATATTCAGAGAGAACCAAATATTACCGCATCTATGCTTAAAGTAAGAAGCACAGGTGCAAACCTTAAACAAATTATATCTAATTCGCAATTTCACTTCGGGTATGTTTATATACCCGAAAACGAGGACTAAATATATCTTCTCTAAGTATCAATAACTTAAACATCCAATGACTCAATAAACTGCACATAGGGCTTTTTGAAATACACGCTGTCGGGGTTATTTATATACCAGTCAAACTCCGCTTTAAGACCTTCTTCAAGCGATATTGTGTCGCTCATAAGCTCACACTGCTTTGTGACATCGAGATAATATTCATAATTATGGAACGGAAAGTAATCACGCTGAAAAACAGACTTATCCACGCTCACAAACTCAGGTGTCTTTCCTGCCGCCTTATAACAAAGCTCTGCCCATTCTTTTATACTCACCGCTTCCCTGTTGCCTACATTGAAAATTCGGTTTTCGGGGTGCTTCTCAAGCAGAATTTCAATAAATCTGCACAGGTCGCTGACATTGAAAAACTGCATTTTCATTTCACCTTTTTCAGGTATGTAAAATTTACGGTCAGCAATTGCACAATCAAAGGCAAAACCTTCTCTGTATATATTTTCATATATTCCGTAAAAATACGGTGGTCGGAGTATGTAAGCCTTTTCAAAAACCTTGTGCAGATATTTTTCAGCCGCAAGCTTGTTTGTGCCGTAGTCGCCCCAGACGGAATTTTCACCACACTCCTGCTCCTCGGTGAAAGGCTGTGGATTTGTTTCGGGATACACCGCACTTGAGCTTATGAAAATGTAATCATCATACTCCCCCAAGGCTTCGAGCAACGATGACATCTGCTCCTCATTATATGTGCTGACGTCAAGCACTACATCAAACTTATGATTTTTAAGTTTGTCCCCGAGCTTGTTTCTGTCGCACTCAATCAGATTCACACCCTCAATCTGCTCACGTGTGTTGCGGTTTATTACCCACACCTCATTCCCTTTTTTAAGGAAATACTGGGCTGTGTACTTGCTGACAAATGTTGTGCCGCCAGTGACTAAGATTTTCATACAACGACCTCCGATAATTTTTATATTGTAAAAAAGATTTGTTAAATTATAGTTTGCAAGCGGTGACGCTTGACCCAATTCGGATAGGCAGTATCGTTTGTCGGTAAAATTTGTAGCCCGACAACGAATGTGATATAAAATTATAGTTTTTTATCATTGAACAGACCTGTTTGTTTATCGTAGGGCGGGGTCACCCCGCAAACTACAATTTAACAACACAAAAGGAGTTGTCCCACTTTTATTTGTGAGACAACTCCTTTTAATTAAAACATCATAATTAAGAACTGTGAAATAAGAACAACTGCGATAAGTGCAATTGGGTATGTTGCAGCGTAAGCAGCCGCAACCTCCTCTGTACCTGCAACATTGATAAGAGTACCAAGAGCAGGAGTACTTGTCATACCACCTGTGATTGAACCAAGGTTGTTGAGAAGTGGAAGCTTGAGGACATACTTTGCAAAAATGAAACCAATGATAAGTGGGAACACTGTCATAATGATACCATATACAAAGTACATACCGTTAAAGTTTGCAACGAAGTCTGCACCGCCAGGGATACCTGCACCAACAAGGAAGAGCACAAGACCAAGCTCACGGAAGAGCTTGAGTGTAGACTCCTCAGGCATAAGGCTAATCTTACCAACTCTGCCGAAGTGACCGAGAAGAAGTGATACGAGCAAGCAACCGCCTGTTGTTGTGAGTGAGAAGCAAGTGCCGTCAAGACCTGCTGAGCTCATAGGAATCTTAATTTTACCTACGAATGTACCGAGAATAGCAGCAAGTGAGAATGCACAGATGCCCATATGGTCAAGGTGGAGAAGCTTTAAGACCTTTTTGCCCTCAGCCTTCTTTTCCTTGATAGAAATTTTTGCTCTTTCAGCAGCCATATCAGCCTTTGAAGCCTTTGGAACAAGCTGAACGAAAAGTACAACACCAACTACACCGAAGATGTAAGCGATACCGTGACCAACGGACACGAGGCTCTGATATTCAGGAGCAACTGTTGCCTTTGCAGCAGAGAAAGCAGGAGTAGATGTGAGTGAGCCTGAAAGCAAGCCAACAATCATAGCTACGAAGCCGTCAATGTCAGTAATTGTGCTTGCACCGTAACCAAACACCTTATCACCGAGTAATACACAACCTGCAGCTGAAAGACCACCTGCAATAATGATGATAAGACCGATAAGTACATAAGACTTGAAGTTCTTTTTCATATTTGCAAAGAACTTTGGTCCTGCAATAAAACCAACACTGGTTACAAAGAGAATAAGACCGAAGCTTTCAATAATGGAAAGCCATTTTTCGTCAAACTCGATAGGCTGAGCACCGAAAGTATCTGTCATAAAGCTTGAACAGAACAATGCACCGAAAAGAAGTGCAATAATAAATACGCCTGCATCTCCGAGAGATACACCTTTGATTGTGATTCTACCAAATGCGTAGCCTACAACGAGAATTGCAAACACGCAGAAAAGGAAGAATGAGACACCCGTAATGGGAATAACACCGCCAAAAAGTTCCATACTTTTAGAAGTCCTCCTCAAATTTTTCTTATTATATTTATACTAAACACCATTTTCAATATAAAAAGAACGTCAGAATATCGTGCAAATTGTGTTCTGTATAAATACAGAACACAATTTGACTAAATAATTTTTATATTTTTAAATAGCGTTTATTATCAGATGCTTTTAGCATTCTTTGCGTAGTTTGGAAGAAGCTTTGGAGATACAGCCTCAGTGTTGATACCTGCTGACTCAAGCTCTGCCTCAAACTTAGCAACGTGATCAAGTGTAAGTGTGCCAACCTCAGTTGTCTTAGCCTTAGCAGCTGCACTCTTACCTGCACTTCTGCCGAATACGATAATGTCGAGAAGTGAGTTACCCATAAGACGGTTCTTACCGTGGATACCACCAACAGCCTCGCCCGCAACAAAGAGGTTCTCAACATTTGTTGTCATACAGTCAGGAGTGATGTCAAGACCACCGTTCTGATAGTGAAGTGTAGGATAGATAAGGATTGGCTCCTTGCGGATATCAATGCCGTACTTATCAAACATTCTCCACATAGCAGGGATTCTCTTCATAATAGTACCCTCGCCGCCGATAGCCTCGATCATTGGAGTGTCGAGCCATACGCCGTAGCCGTTGCCTGTGTCAATACCGTTTTCTCTTGTTGAGCATTCACGGATTACAGAAGCAGCTGTTACGTCACGAGTCTCGAGTGGGTGCATAAATACTTCACCGTTCTTGTTGACAAGCTTAGCACCGAGTGAACGAACCTTCTCTGTTACCAAAGCACCGAAAATCTGCTCTGGGAAAGCCGCACCTGTTGGGTGGTACTGTAAAGTATCAGCATAGAGAAGCTTAGCACCTGCACGGTAGCCGAGTACAAGACCGTCGGCTGTAGCACCGTAGTGGTTAGATGTCGGGAAGCCCTGATAGTGCATACGGCCTGCACCACCTGTAGCGATGATAACAGTCTTAGCCTTAGCAACCAAAAGCTCCTTTGTTTCCATATTCATAAGAACAGCACCGCTTGCCTTGCCGTTTTCGTCAAGGATAAGCTCGATAGCTGATGTGAAATCTACTACAGGAATCTGACGGTTAAGAACCTCATCACGGAGAGTTCTCATAATCTCAGCACCTGAGTAGTCCTTAGCAGCGTGCATTCTCTTACGGGATGTACCGCCACCGTGTGTTGTGATCATTGTGCCGTCTTCTTCTTTATCAAATTCAACACCTAAGTTGCTGAGCCACTGAATAGCCTCAGGAGCGTCGCAAACGAGCTTTGAGAGAAGGTCTCTCTTAGCAGCGAAGTGACCGCCACCGAAAGCGTCAACAAAGTGGATAGCAGGTGAATCGTTTGGCTTGTCAGCAGCCTGAATACCGCCTTCAGCCATCATTGTGTTAGCATCACCGATACGAAGCTTTGTAACGATCATTACGTTAGCACCAGCCTCGTGAGCCTCGATAGCTGCAGATGAACCTGCACCACCGCCACCGATAACGAGAACGTCAACGTCATAGTCAGGAGTTGAAAGGTCTACGCTGTCAGCTGTGATACGGCTGTGAGCGTGGAGCATTTCTGCAAGCTCTGTAGGAACCTTTTCGCCCTTGTTAGGACCTACCTCAAGGAGTGCAAACTGATCCTGCTTGTAGTCAGGATGATATGCTGCAAGAAGCTCTTCCTTCTGAGTAGCAGTCATACGCTCAGGCTCTAATGCTATGTTCTTTTCTCTTGCTGCTTCAACAGCCGCAAGAGAGCTCTGGAATTTTTCTGAATACATACAAGCGTCCTCCTTACTTCTCAATTTCTCTTGTGTTGTAGAGTTCTTTCATTTCCTCAACAGGCTTCTGCATAAGAGCCTCGATAAGCTCTGTAAATGAACCGTCCTTGATTTCCTTTACACGCTCATCAAGATGACCGCAACCAGGAGCCAAGTACTTACCGTTGATTCTGCGAGCAAGCATTGCAACCTGCGGGTGTGAAATACCTGCAGGGCAACGTGAAGAACAAACACCGCACATTACGCAGTCAAATGACTCTTCAGCACACTTCTCAAACTCGCCACGCTGAGCGTAAGCGATGTACTGCATAACGTCGAGACCCTGAGTACAGCTCTTTGTACAAGCGTTACAGCCGATACAAGCATAGATTTCAGGATAGAGCTGCATCATAATAGATTCGTTTGTCTGAATTTTCTCAATATCGTAAACCTGCTTTACGAGTGGGAAGAATGGGAGAGTTGCGATATACATATTGTCTTCTACCTTTGTCTGGCAAGCAAGACAAGCCTTAAGCTCACGGTCTCCCTTAATACGATAGATAGTAGCACAAGCACCACAGAAACCGTTACGGCAACCGCAACCTCTTACGAGCTGATAGCCTGCGTATTCCATAGCACTCATAATTGTAAGATTGTCCGGAACTTCGTACTTCTTTCCGAACAGAAAAATATTAACCATATTCTCCATGATATTACTCCTTATTAATACTCATCCGGTAATTCGTCCAGTTCGTCAAAACGGAATACAGGACCATCCTTGCAGATATACTTTGAACCTACGTTACATCTTCCGCATTTGCCGATACCGCACTTCATACGCATCTCAAGAGTTGTGTAAATCTGTGTTTTCTCAAATCCGAGAGAGTAAAGACCATCAAGTGTGAACTTAATCATAATCGGAGGTCCGCAGAGAATTGCAGTCTTGTCTGTATCAAAGCCAAGCTCCTTAACATAGTTAGGAACAAAGCCTACGTGACCGTCCCAGCCCTCCTGAGCATTGTCGATTGTAAGGTGAACATTAACACCCGCATCATTTGACCACTCTTCTACGATTTCTCTGTAGTCGAGAAGGTCATCTTTGCTTCTTGAGCCGTAAACGATATCAATTTTACCATAACGATCACGATAGTGGCGGCAGTAGTTGATTACTGAACGAAGAGGTGCAAGACCTACACCACCTGCGATGAAGAGGAGGTTTTTGCCTGCAAACTCATCATCAACAGGGAAAGGCTTTCCGTATGGTCCACGGATTGTAACCTGCTGGCCTACTTCTGCCTGATGTAACCACTGGGTTACACAGCCGCACTTTTTGATTGAAAATTCCATAAATTCCTCGTTTGTAGGTGAGGATGTGATTGAAAACATTGCTTCACCTACGCCCGGAATTGAAAGCATTGCACACTGACCCGGACGGTGGATAAATGGCTTTACGCCGTCTGGTGTAACAACACGGAATGTTTTGATATCTGGTGTATCAAGACGGACATCAGTAATGACGCCAATCTTCGGAATTAAAGCTTCTTCTGTGTTATGCATTATTATTTACCTCCGAGTGTCTTCATTACTTTTACGATGTTCATAGAAATCGGACATCTTGAAAGGCATCTGCCGCAACCTACACAGCTATACATTCCATCGTATCTCTCTGGATAGTATACAAGCTTGTGCATAAAACGCTGACGGAAACGCTCTTTCTGAGTAAGACGTGGCTGACCTGCCGACATCTTTGTAAAATCTGAATACATACAAGAATCCCAGCAACGGAAACGGATTACACCGTTACCTGTGTTGAAGTCCTTGATATCATAGCACTGGCAAGTTGGGCAAACGAAAGTACATGTACCGCAACCGAGGCAAGCCTCAGAAAGCTTATCCCACTCAGGAGAATCAAAGTACTTGTCTGTGTTACCTGCACCGAAGCCCTCTGTTGTGAGGGTTGCAAGAGGAAGTCTCTTCATAATAGCTGAAATCTTTTCCTTTTCAGCATCTGCACTGTCGTCAGCACATTCCTCTGTGAGGTCAGAAAGGTTTGCAAGCAAAGCCGCACCCTTTTCTGTGTTGCTTCTAAATATCACTTCAGCGTCAGTCTTCCAAACTGTGATGTCGCCCATAGGGTCTGCTGCATCAATGCCGAAAGTCTGGCAGAAGCAAGTCTCTGATGGTCTTGAACAAGCCACAGAGATGATAACGCCCTTTTCACGACGTGAAGCATAGTAGCTGTCTCTTGGGTCGAAGAGGAATACTCTGTCAAGAACATCAAAGCTTCTTACGTCGCAAGCACGAACACCGAAAATAACGAAATCTTCACGCTCTGAACGTGTGTCGATAATTTCAATATTTTTGCCTGAGGTCTTAAATTCCATAAGGTCCTCAGTCTGTGGGAAGAAGAACTCCTTAGGGCTCTTTACAGTATTGAGAGCGTTGCTCCACACTGTACCCTCTTCCCATTTTTTATAAGCCGCATTGCCGTCTGAACCGTCAACAGGAAGATACAAAGCCGCAGTTTCAGCAATCTTAGCAAATACAGCATTGAGCTTGTCAAGAGAACATTTACGCATCTGTATCCCTCCTGTCAAAAACGTCACAAGGCTCTAAATCGTCTGTTGTATAGTTTACAAGAGGAGCTCTTGAGCCAACCTCTGCACCTGCCTGATAGTCACCGTAGAACTCGTTGATGTCCTTGATGAACTTTCTGTTGAGCAAATGGAGTGGAATCTGCTGTGGGCAAACTCTTGAGCATTCGCCGCAGTCTGTGCAACGACCTGCAACGTGGAAAGCACGGATGATGTGGAACATCTTCTCCTCAAAGCTGTTTGCAGGAGCCTTGTTTTCTACGCCTGAGTCAGGGTTGCCGAATACGCACTTTTCGCAAGTACAAGCAGGGCAAATGTCACGGCAAGCGTTACAACGGATGCAACGTGAAAGCTCGTTCTGCCAGAACTCAAAACGCTCGTCAGGAGTCATAGCCTCAAGCTTTGCAACCTCGTCAAAACGGTTTGAATCGAGTACTTCGCCCTCTTCGCCCATAAGCTCATCATAAGCTACGTGCTTCTTACTCTTACAGTTTACGCAACGCTCAGCGAGAACTGAAGCTGTTTCAACCTCGATAGCATCATCTGAGTAGATTGTCTTGACTGTAATCTTTTCACCGCAGTCAACGGAAGCAATACCGTCACCGCAGATTTCTTTAATCTTATCAATATCAACCATACCGTCGCATGGGATACCCACTGCATAAACCTTTTCACGGTCAAAACGGTGCTCTGTGAGGAGCTGGTTGAAGCTGTAAGTATCGCAAGGCTTTAAGAATACAAGAATCTTACCCTCGCACTTACGTGTTTTTGAAATGAGATATTTTGAGAAGTTAGCTCCGCAGAAATCATTGAATACGAAGCTTTCCTTCATTTCGTCAGCATTGTTGAATACGGCAGGAGTAATGTCGTAATCGAACTCGCCCTTTTTCCAGCCGAGAACGCATGACACTGTGCCGTCTGCAAGCAGAGAAGCCGCTTTGTCAATCAACTGGTCACGAGTTATTTTTTGCATCGCAGATCCTCCAATCTCTTGTTTTCGCCGAGAGCAGCAACCTTTTCAGCGAAATCATTCATAGTAGCGGCGAACTTTGCACCTTCAGCCGCTGAAACCCACTCAACACGTGTACGCTCTCTTTCAATGCCGAGGTAATCGAGCATTGAGAAAAGGAGTGCCATACGACGACGAGTGTAGTAGTTACCTGATGTGTAGTGGCAGTCACCAGGGTGACAACCGCAGATGATAACACCGTCTGCACCACGCTGGAATGCACGGAGTATGAACATCGGATTTACACGGCAGGAGCAAGGTACACGGATGATTTTTACATCAGCCGGATAGTTGAGACGGTTATTGCCGGCAAGGTCAGCACCCGCATAGGAACACCAGTTGCAGCAAAAAGCCACGATTAAAGGTTTATATTCGTTCATTTGCATATTGCATCCACCTCCGCAATAATCTGGTCATTTGCAAAGCCCTTGAGGTTCATGGCACCTGAAGGACAAGCTACTGTACAGCAACCGCAGCCCTGACAAACAGCAGGATTAACCTGTGCAACTCTTCTGATTGCAGTTGTTCTGTCCGGCATACGGAATTCCTTATCAGCATAAGTAATAGCACCATAAGGACATACACGTTCACAGCTTGAACAGCCGTTACACATCCACTCGTCTGAGTGAGCAACACAAGGGTTACCTGTGAGCTTATCCTTAGCGAGAAGTCCGATAACCTTAGATGCAGCCGCACCAGCCTGTGATACTGTCTCAGGAATATCCTTCGGACCCTGACATGTACCTGAAA
>JAXJTT010000058.1:0-5255 GCA_036309445.1 Ruminococcus sp.
TAATAATACAGGCACTCTTCAAAACCGAAGAGTGCCTTGTTTTTATTGCTTAGCAAGTTTATCTCAAATGCAAATAAAAATATGGTATAATAATTATGAGGTGATAAAATGCGAAGATGTTTTATGCCGACAAAAATAAAAACCTTGCTAAACAGAGACAAAAGAAAGTAGAAAATTTGAGCTGTTGGAAAAAGTTTATGATTTAATAAAATCAATATAACATATTGCTGTTGAAAAAAATGTGTGATAATATATAGATAGAATATAGTCTATGGCTGATTAAAAATCGGAGGTGAAGGTATGGTTTTGTATCACGGAAGTATTGAGATTGTGA
Source organism: Ruminococcus sp. (assembly GCA_036309445.1). GTDB lineage: Bacteria > Bacillota > Clostridia > Oscillospirales > Acutalibacteraceae > Ruminococcoides. The sequence continues at coordinate 335 of JAXJTT010000058.1, forward strand.
ATAATCCCGAAATAAGAGAGGGAATTACTTTTCTTGATTTTGGTGTGGGCTTCTATACAACTTCATCTTTTGAGCAGGCTCAGCGTTGGGCTAAAATCAAGATGCGTAGAAGCAATCTTGAAAAAGGCTATGTCTCTGTGTATGAGTTTGATTTTGAAAAAGCGGTGCAAGAGCTTAGAGTTAAGCGTTTTCCAACCGCAGATTTTGAATGGTTTGAATTTGTTGTGAACAACAGAAAGGGTATAGAATCAGATGTGTTTGCTGATTTATACATAGGTCCTGTTGCTGATGATAATGTGTATCAATCAATCCGACTTTTTGAAACAGGTGCATATGACGCAGAATACACTGTTAAAAGATTAAAGACAGAAGTTTTGCACGACCAATGGACTTTTCACACAACAGAAATTTTGCAGTACCTAAAATTTATTGAAGCAAAGGAAATCGTATAGGAGATTTTTGTTATGGAACAAAAGAGTTTTGAGGCGATTATGCCGTATATTAGTGCAGACTTGGTTTATTTGATTGCAAGCAAACAAAATATTTCAGAAGAAAAAGCAATTAAAAAGTTGTATACATCGAAGTTATATCAACAACTTGAAGACGAGGAAACAAAGTTGTGGCAGTATAGTTCACATATGCTTTATTCTATTTTTGAACAGGAAGAAAAAAAAGGAAGCTTTGAGTTTCCTGATGTTTAATAGTAATAGGGGGGCGTTTCAATGAGCAAAGAATCAACATTTATTGTTTTTTGTATTGAAAGCTATAAAATTCACCGAAAGCTAAGCGGGAGAGCTGTTGCAGAGCTGTTCAGTGATTACGGGGTGTTTGATTATATACGTGAGTTTTATGATGTATTACACACAACAGGACATAATTATATCAACAACGATATTGATATTTTTCTCAGTTCAAGGGGAGCTGAAATTCCGACTTTGTGAATAAACTAATTAATATAAAATAAAAAACGGGGCTGTTGTCCCGTTTTTTATTATTCTATACCAAGATACTCAGCTATCAGGTCTGCGGCATAGCGGCAGAGTTCGGAGCAGGGGCGTTTTTTGTAGTATTTTTCAGTGCGTTCTTCGGGGGTGGGGGTGTCCTTGCCTTTAATCTCAAGACCCAGAAGCTCACGGCAGATGATAGAGCCGTTTTCGTCCTTGAATTTTTCTGCAAGTGCCTGAACGTCTTTGTAAATATCTGTTTTGTTTGCTCTGTCGGAGGGATCGCTGTTGCCTTTTGCAAGACCCAGAACCATAAACATTCCGCTTATTGTTCCGCAGACTTCTCTGAGTCTGCCCATTCCTCCGCCAAACGGCAACGAGAGTTTTAATGCGGTTTCTTTGTCAAATCCAAGCTCGTCACAGAATGCAAGCAAAACTGACTGAGAACAATTATATCCGCTTTCAAAATATTTTTTTGCAAGCTCGCCTTTTGTCATTTTTATCAGACCTTTCGATAGTTTTTCACGATATAGGAATTTGGATGAAACGTCACGTTATACAAGTTGATTTTCTGATGTATGCATTGTCGGGCAAGTGAAGCAAGAAGACTTTTTTCTTCACGTCCGAAAAGTGCATCAATGCTGACACCTAACACTTGTGACAATTGCGGCAATATTTCTGCATCAGGCGTTCCGCCACATTCCCATTTTGACACCGCCTGAGTAGTGACTCCTACAAGCTGTCTCATTTCTTCCTGTGTAATGCCTTTTGCAGTTCTGTATTTTTTTATGTTTTTGCCGATAACGCTCATTTTACCAATCCTTCGTTATAGAAAAAATATAAATGCTTTGCTTTTATGGTATCAAAAAAAGACAATGTTTGCAAGTATAATTGTATCAAAAAACGCCTGTTGTTTCTATAAAATTGCCAATAAACACAGCATTGACTGTATAATATTTGTATGCTATAATCTAGGTGTAGAGCCACATATGCAAAATATTGGCAAAATAATAATTTTTATATTGCGGTGTTTACCGCCAAAGGAGAAAATGACGTGAAAAAAATTATTGCAATTTTACTTGCATCAATGATGATGCTTTCAACTGCTGCTTGCGGCGGCACAACAACAGATGACAGCACAACTGACACTACAGTTGCTACTCAGGCAGACGCTTCTGCAGACGGCACAGTTGGTTCAGCTTTGCTTGCTGATTTCAAAGGAAATCCAAACGGCACAGCTCAGGAAATCGCAGACAGACTTCTTCAGAACGAAGTTTGCCAGTTTATGGGCGGCTCTATGCCTGTTGAAGAAGGTGCTCTCACAGGTTTTGACAATGCAGAGATTAAGGGCTTCAAAGAGGGCGTTATGTTCTCACCGATGATTGGTACAATCCCATTTGTTGGCTACATCTTCCAGCTTGAAGATGGTGCAGATGTTGAGGCTTTCAAGACAACTCTTAAGGATAGTGCAAATCTTCGTTGGAACATCTGCACAGAGGCAGAGGAGCTTATCGTAGAAAACGAGGGCAACACTGTATTCTTCCTTATGTGTCCTAAGAGCTTTGAGCAGCCGGAGGAAGAAAATGTCGGAGAAGATATGGTTGGTGAATTTGAAATCCCTGCCGACGAGGGTATCCCTGCTGAGGACGGCATTACTTTAGAATAATTTTTGTAATTTTATATAATACTAACTACACTTTCAGCACGGCTTTTGCCGTGCTGAATTTTTACAAGGAGCAATCATTATGCTTTTTTCAAGCATACCTTTTTTGTTTTATTTTTTGCCCTGTGTACTGCTTTTGTACGTAATATCACCAAAGAAGCTGAAAAACTTTTCGCTTCTTGTCGGCAGTCTGATATTCTATGCATGGGGCGAGCCACGTCTTGTGGTGCTTATGCTTGGCACGGTCTTTTGCGGATATATTCTGGGTATTCTTACTCAACGGTTCAGTCGGTACAAAAAGCTTTTTCTTACCCTTGCCGTGGTTCTGAGTCTCGGATTTCTGGTGTATTTTAAATATATCGACTTTTTTATAACGAATGTGAACAATCTCACGGGACTGGCTTTACCACTTTTGAAGGTTCCTCAGACAATCGGTGTCAGCTTTTACACCTTTCAGCTTCTAAGCTACAACATTGATGTTTACCGTGGCACGGTGAAGGCACAAAAGAATTTCATAAACCTTGCCGCCTATATTGCGATGTTTCCTCAGCTTATTGCAGGTCCGATTGTCCGATACAGCGATATTGCAAAACAGCTTGAGTCACGCACACACAGCCTTGAAAAAACCGCTGAGGGTGTGAGACGTTTTGTGCTTGGACTGGCTAAAAAAATCCTGATTGCGAATGCGTTGGGCGAGCTTTGCGATATTTTCAGAAGTTCGGATGATAAAAGCGTTCTGTTTTACTGGATGTATGCAATAGGTTTTTCACTGCACATCTATTTTGATTTTTCGGGCTACAGCGATATGGCTATCGGTCTGGGAAAATTTTTCGGATTTGATTTTATTGAAAACTTCAATTATCCGTATATCTCAAAAAGCATAACAGAATTCTGGCGACGCTGGCATATGTCACTTGGCACGTGGTTCAGGGATTATGTTTATATCCCGATGGGTGGCTCAAGAGTAAGCAAGCCGAGAATGTTTTTCAATATCTTCACTGTATGGATGCTCACGGGCTTGTGGCACGGTGCCGCTTGGAATTTTGTAATCTGGGGCTTGTTTTTTGCCGTTTTGCTTGTGATTGAGAAGGTGTTTTTGCTCAAGCGTCTTGAACATTCAAAGGTTATCGGCAGAATATACGTTTTGCTTGCGGTGGTTATAAGCTTTGTGATTTTCAATGCCGCTTCAATTGGCGAGGCTTTCACATATATCGGCTCAATGTTTGGTGCAGGCTCAATTCCGTTTGCTTCAGCTGAGGCACTTTATTACTTGCAGAGCTACGCCGTTGTATTTGTTCTTGCAATCATCGGTTCAACCCCGATTCCGAAAATTCTTGCAGGCAAAGCAAAGTTTTTGCAATATGCCGAGCCTGTGGTGCTTCTTGGATTGCTTGCCGTGATGACTGCATATCTTGTAGACGGCTCGTTCAATCCGTTTTTGTATTTTCGTTTTTAAGGGAGGGCGATGTTATGAAAATAAAAAATATAGCAACGATTCTTCCGTGTGCGGCTTTTATCCTGTTTTTTTCGGTGTGGTGCTTTTTGGGCAACACTCCCGAATACTCAGAAAGCGAGCGACGTATGCTTGCAAAATTCCCCGAAACCAACTGGGAAAATGTTTCTACGGGTAAATTTGCAAAGGATTTTGAAGAATACGCTACCGACCGTTTTCCTGCACGAGATTTTTTCAGAAGCATAAAAGCGTACAGCAAAACAGGGCTTTTTATACAGAGCGATAATAACGGTATCTACACGGCTCAGGGGCATATCTCAAAGCTTGAGTACCCGATGAACAATGATATGATGGATTATTCAATCTCGCTTTTTTCAAAAGTTCACGACAAATATCTTGATGATAACGATGTGTATTTTGCGGTAATTCCTGACAAAAACAAGGAGCTGGCTAAGCTTGGTATGGATTACGATGCCTTTGAGCAGTATATGCAGAAGGGTATGGATTTTGCCATACCAATCAGCGTAAGCCATATGCTCACTCCTGATGATTACTACAACACAGACACCCATTGGCGACAGGAGCAGATAACGGACGTTGCCGCAAAGCTTGCAGAGTCTATGGGAACATCAATTTCCGAAGATTACGAAGAAACTACGCTCACAAGCCCGTTTTATGGGGTATATGTGGGGCAGTCTGCACTCGTTTGCGAGCCTGACCATATCACATATCTCACAAACGATGTGATTGACAGCTTGCAGGTTGAGGGTGCAAGTGCGGTTTACGATATGAAAAAGGCAGAAAGCCGTGACCCGTATGAGATGTTTTTGTCGGGCAATCAGCCTGTGGTGAATATTAAAA
>JAXJTT010000059.1:0-11955 GCA_036309445.1 Ruminococcus sp.
AGCTGAGATTGCGGCAATCAGCTCAGTTTCTTTTGAGGGCGAAAAGCTCAGCGAAGTTTATCCCTCATATGCGTTTTTAAATGATATGGTATGCGAGAATCAAGATGCAGTTGTGGAAAAAAGTGACGTTATTTTTGCGGCACTTCCACACGGTCTTTCTCAGGAGCTCGCAGAAAAATGTATCAGTGCAGGCAAGTGTTTCATTGACCTCGGTGCGGATTTCCGTCTTGAGTCAGAGGAAGAATACACAGAGTGGTATGGCGGCACTTTCCTTGATAAAGAGCTTCACAAGCAGGCTGTCTACGGACTCCCTGAGTTTTTCAGAGATAAAATCAAGGGCAAAAAGCTTGTTGCAAACCCGGGTTGCTACACAACCTGCTCACCGCTTGCAATTGCTCCTGCAATCGCAAACGGTCTTGTGGAAATAAAGGGTATTATCTGTGACTGCAAAAGTGGTGTAACAGGTGCAGGCAGAAAGCCTACTCAGGGTACTCACTTCCCTGATTTAAACGAGGGCTTCCACGCATACAAGGTTGCTTCTCACCGTCACACACCTGAAATTGAGCAGACACTTTCAAAGCTCTCAGGCGAAGATGTTACAGTAACATTTGTACCACATCTTCTCCCTGTAAACAGAGGTATTCTCGCTACTGTTTATGCTGACATCAAAGAGGGTGTGACATTTGAGCAGATTAGAAAAGCTTATGAAGATTACTACAAAGACGAGTTCTTTGTAAGACTTCTTGATGACGGCAAGTGTGCCGATATTCACAATATAAAATATTCAAATTTCTGCGATATTTCAATTCACCACGATAAGCGTGCAAACAAGCTTGTTGCTTGTGCGGCTATCGACAATATGGTTAAGGGTGCCGCAGGACAGGCTGTTCAGAATATGAACATTTTATTCGGACTTGACGAAAAAACAGGCTTGGTAATTGTTCCGCCTGCGTTCTAAGGCGGTGTGACACCGCTCACAATTCGGGCAGATAGTTTTGATTGTTTGCAAATGTGAGTTGCCCGACAATTAACATTTTGTAAATAACAATCTTTACAATCAGATGACAGGAGTTAAAAATATGAACAACTTTAAATTTATCGACGGTACGGTAACAACTCCTCTCGGCTTTACAGCGGCAGGTGTATGTGCCTCTATCAAGCCGTCAAATACAACAAAGCGTGACCTTGCAATGATTTGCTGTGAAAAGCCTTGCACAGCGGCGGCTGTTTACACAAAAAATCTTGTAAAGAGTTCAACAATACAGGTTACTAAAAAACATCTTTCAAACGGAATTGCACAGGCTGTTATCGTAAACTCAGGCAATGCAAACACCTGCAATGCAGACGGCATTGAGGTTGCGGAAAGAATGTGTCTTATTGCGGCTGAAACTCTCAGTGTAAACCCTGATGATGTAATTGTTGCTTCAACAGGTGTTATCGGTCAGCCACTTCCCATTGAAGCAGTGCTCAGAGGTGCGGCGGCACTCAAGGGCAAGCTTACAAAAGAGGGCGGCACAGATGCAGCTGAAGCTATTATGACAACAGATACCGTGAAAAAAGAGATGGCTATGGAAATGACTCTTGGCGGCAAGAAAGTCACCATTGGCGGCATAGCTAAGGGTAGCGGTATGATTCACATAAATATGGGTACAATGCTTTCATTTGTTACAACTGATGCGGCTGTTTCTGCCCAGATGCTTGAAGAAGCACTCAGAGAAGCGGTTGAAGACAGCTACAATATGGTAAGCGTTGACGGAGATACTTCTACAAACGACACTCTTGCAATTATGGCTTCCGGTCTTGCAGGTAATGAGATGATAACTGAGAAAAACGAGGATTATCACACATTCGTAAGTGGTCTTACAGCGGCTTTCAGAGAGCTTGCAAAGAAGCTTGCAGGTGACGGCGAGGGTGCAACAAAGCTTCTCGTTTGCAAAGTAAGCGGTGCCAAGACTAAGCAGGATGCAGTTATGGTTTCAAAGAGCATTATCTGCTCAAGTCTTCTCAAGGCGGCAATGTTTGGTGCAGATGCAAACTGGGGCAGGGTGCTTTGTGCAATCGGTTACAGCGGTGCTGATGTTGACGTTACAAAGGTTGACGTTTCTTTTGAGTCTGCAAAGGGTGTTGTTGAGGTTTGCAAAAACGGAGCAGGCATTGAGTTTTCTGAGGAGATTGCAAAAGAAGTTCTCCTTGAAAAAGAAATCAACATTGTTGTAGGTCTCAATGACGGTGAGGGTTACGCTGAAGCTTATGGTTGTGACCTTACTTACGATTATGTAAAAATCAACGGCGATTACAGAACTTAATAAATTATAGATACAGGAATGAACAAAATGGATACTTCACAGAGAGCAACAATTCTTATACAGGCAATGCCTTACATACAGAAATACAGCGGTGAGACTGTTGTTGTAAAATACGGCGGCAACGCAATGATTAACGAAGAACTCAAAAGTGCTGTTATGAGCGATTTGGTTCTTATGCAGTTAGTCGGCATCAATGTTGTGCTTGTGCACGGCGGCGGCCCTGAAATCAATGCAATGCTTGATGCTGTGGGCAAGGAAAGTAAGTTTGTAAACGGTATGAGAGTTACCGATAAAGAGACAATCGACATCGTGCAGATGGTGCTTGCAGGCAAGGTAAACAAGAGCCTTGTTCAGCATCTTGAGAGTTGCGGCGGTAAAGCAGTCGGTTTTTGCGGTCTTGACGGCAAACTTCTTATGGCTGAAAAACTTATTTCAGGTGCGGATCTGGGTTTTGTTGGCGAGATTAAGGAAGTTAATCCGGCTCCTCTTAAAACTGCTATGGAAAACGGATACCTCCCTGTTGTTGCAACTGTTGCAGGTGGCTATGACGGCAATGTTTACAACATAAATGCAGATATTGCGGCGGCACATATTGCAGCTAAGCTCGGAGCTAAGAAGCTTATTCTTATGACAGACATCAGAGGTCTTTTAAGAGATGTTACAGACGAGGAATCACTCATTTCAGTTGTAAACGTGAGCGAGGTACCAATGCTCAAGCGTGAGGGTATCATCAAGGGCGGTATGATTCCGAAAATTGACTGCTGTGTAGAGGCAGTAAGAAGCGGTGTAAACCGTGCCCACATTATCGACGGCAGAATTGAACACTCCATACTCTTAGAGCTTTTCAGTGACGAGGGTGTTGGTACAATGTTCTACTAAGCAACGTGACGTTGGCAACGGTGACGTTGCATCCATTTCGGGCAGATAGAGTCGTTTGTCAGCAATGTTTAATGCCCGAAAAACAATCTTTTATACCAATAATGTAGGGACCGACGTCCCCAACGGTCCGTAAAATATAAACAAAAGTTTTTATAATAAAAACAAGGGAATGAACGTATGCTCAAAGAAAATACAAACATAACAATCAGAGAAATGACAATAGCCGACTACGAAGAAGTGTACGCAATGTGGCAGATAACTACAAAGCGTGCCCTTTCAAAAGCCGACGAAAAGCCTCAGATTGCAAAATACTTGGAGCGAAGCGGAGGTATGAGTCAGGTTGCAGTGTCAGACGGTAAAATTATCGGCACTGTGCTTGCCAGTCACGACGGCAGATGTGGTTTTATCCATCATATGGCGGTGCTTCCTGAATATCGTCGTCAGCATATCGGTCATCACCTTGCACAAAGAGCTTTGGAAAAGCTCAGAGATGAGGGAATAGAGGAGACACACATCTTTTCCTATCAGAACAATTCCACAGGTCAGAGCTTCTGGAAAGACTTTGGCTTTGAAAAAAGAGAAGATATTTTCGTGTTTTCTTTTGACAACAGCAAAATATAAGAGGAAATAAAAATGAACACAAAACAAAAGGATAATCAATACATAATGCATACCTACGGAAGGTATGATGTAGCCCTTAAAAGCGGTAAGGGTGCTACTGCCTATGACGAGGACGGCAAAAAGTATATTGATGTTGCTTCGGGTATAGGTGTAAACAGCCTTGGTTTTTGTAATGAGGGTTGGCTGGAGGCTGTCACAAAACAGGCAGGTACACTCCAGCATATGTCAAACTATTTCTTCTGCTCACAGGCAAGCGACCTTGCCGAAAAGCTTTGCACAAAAACAGGTTTTTCAAAGGTGTGTTTTGGCAACAGCGGTGCAGAAGCAAACGAATGTGCAATCAAGGTAGCACGTAAGTACAGCTTTGACAAATACGGCAACGGCAGAAACGAGATAATCACACTCAGAAACTCTTTCCACGGCAGAACAGTCACAACACTTTCAGCCACAGGTCAGGATGTTTTCCACAACTACTTCTTCCCGTTCACAGAGGGTTTCAAGTTTGTTGAAGCAAACGATTTTGATGCTTTCAAAAATGCAGTAACAGATAAAACCTGTGCTGTTATGTTTGAATGTGTGCAGGGCGAGGGCGGCGTAAATATTCTTGATAAAGATTACGTGAAGACTCTTGTTGATTTCTGCAACGAAAAGGATATCACAGTTATTATAGACGAAGTTCAGACAGGTGTCGGCAGAACATGTAAGCTTTTTGCTTATGAGCATTACGATATCAAGCCTGACCTTATGACAGTTGCAAAAGGTCTTGGCGGCGGCTTGCCGATAGGTGTTTGTATGTGCGGCGAGAAGCTTGCAGGGGTTATGACTCCTTCAACTCACGGTACAACTTTCGGTGCAAACCCTGTTGTGTGTGCAGGTGCAAACTATGTGCTTGATACTGTTGATAACGAAAAATTTCTTGCAGAAGTTGAGGAAAAGGGAGCTTATATCGAGAAAAAGCTCCGTGCAGTAAACGGCGTAAAAAATGTCCGTCGCTTAGGTCTTATGATTGGCATAGAGCTTGAAAAGGGCGATGCTCACGATATGGCTGTTAAGTGCCTTGAAAACGGACTTATTATAATCACAGCAAAAACACTTATGCGTATGCTTCCGCCTCTCAATATCAGTTATGAGGAAATCGACGAAGCACTTGCAATTTATGAAAATACATTAAAGGAGAATATATAAAATGAAGCATTTACTTAAACTTCAGGACTGGTCAACAGAAGAGATTATAAATACTCTCAACCTTGCAGACCAGCTCAAATACGAACAGAAGCACGGCATCGAGCATAAGCCACTCAAGGGCAAAACTCTCGGTATGATTTTTGAGAAGTCAAGTACACGTACAAGAGTTTCTTTTGAGGTTGGTATGACACAGCTCGGTGGCTATCCTCTTTTCCTTTCATCAAATGATTTACAGATCGGCAGAGGCGAGCCTGTTGAAGATACAGCAAGAGTTCTTTCACGTTTTCTTGATGGTATTATGATCAGAACTTTTGAGCAGTCAGAGGTTGAGGCTCTTGCAAAGTACGGTTCTATTCCGATTATCAATGGTCTTACTGACTATTGCCACCCATGTCAGGTGCTTGCTGACCTTATGACAATCCGTGAGTTCAAGGGTAAGCTTGAGGGGCTCAAGATGTGCTTTATCGGTGACGGTAACAATATGATGAACTCTTTAATTGTTGGTGCTTTAAGCACAGGTATGTCATTCTCAGCGGCTTGTCCTGAGGGTTATATGCCTCCTGATGATATTATCGAGTTCGGTAAGAAGTACGGCGATAAGTTTGAAATCGTACACGACCCACTTGAGGCTGCCAAGAATGCTGACGTTGTTTATACGGACGTATGGGCATCAATGGGTCAGGAAGAGGAGAAGAAAATCCGTGAGGCTGCATTTGCAGGTTATCAGGTAAATAAGGAGCTTATGGCTGTTACAAATCCTGAGTGTATGGTTCTCCATTGTCTCCCTGCTCATCGTGGCGAAGAAATCACAGCAGATGTATTTGAGGAACACGCAAACGAGATTTTCGAGGAGGCAGAAAACCGTCTCCACGCTCAGAAGGCTGTTCTCATCGAGTGTATGACAGACGAAAAGCCAAAGGAAGCTTTTTCTGAGGAGTAATTTAACTTTAAAAATTAGGGCGGACTTTGTTCGCCCTTTGGTTTTTGCAAAGTATCAATATCAAAACTCAAAGGATGAAATAACGATGATAGAGCTGTTTGAGGGACTTGCCCACAGAAAAAAATTCTCTAAAAATGAAATAATTTATCATCAGGGTGACAGTGCCGACTCCTTTTATTATATTGTGAAAGGCAAAGTCAAGGTGTTTATGATTTCCTCTGACGGTATGGAGAAAACTCTCAACACCGCAGGCAGGGGAGAGCTTATCGGCGAGGGTGCGTTTTTTGACAAAAACCCGAGAGTCAGCTCTGCTTGTGCTACAACTGCGGTTGAGCTTGTGGTTATTGATGAAAAAATACTCTATGACCTCATCAAGAAAAATCCCTCACTTGCCTTTGAGCTTCTTGAAATCCTTGCAACAAGAATCCGTATGCTTTCAAGTCAGCTTGACCTGATGACCTTTATGCAGGCTGATGCACGTATTTCAAAGGTTTTGCTTGAAAATCAAACTGACGGATTTGTGCGGATGACACACGAAGAAATCGCCACCGCAGTCGGTGTGTCACGTGTCACAGTAAGCAAAACTCTCAGTCGCTTTGCTAAAAAATCCCTTATCTCCACTCACTATGGTGGGATAAAACTCCTCGATGTTGAGGGGCTTGAAAGTGTTTGAATTTTATTAATATATCAAAAACCTCCGCTTTGCATTTTGCATAGCGGAGGTTTGCATATGTAGTTATACTTCTTTTAAAGTTATCTCACCTGTGAGGATTACAGATGTGAACTCGGATTTTTCGTCGATTTGTGGAATATAAAAATCAGTATCTTGTGCTTTCTTAAATTCAACATCTTTGTAGTGTTTAAAGGTACCCTTAATAATGAATTTATCCTTTGAGAAATCGGCGTCAAGAAAAGCGTCAGTATTATAGTCTATCTCAAATTTATCATGGAAAGTTTCAGGCATAACATAGGCACCGGTGCTGTAATGGTTAAGCGAGTTACCGAGTAAAATGATATCGTCTCCATTGACCTTATAATAATTGTAAGAGAGACTATCTTGAACCACATCAGCTTCTGTATGGTTTTCTACTGTTATGTGAATATTTTTATTTTCGCTGTCATACTCAGCTTTTAATTCTATTCCCTCAATTTTCTGAACAGGAGCGGCAGTGTCAGGAGCTTTTTCTGTGTCAGGTGTTATGGTTGTTTCTTCAGTTGTATCCTCTGTGATTGCAGAAGTTGTGTTTTCTGAATTTTCAGAACAACCCGCAAAAGCACAACAAGCCGAAACAGCAACAAGGATAAGTGCCAATGATTTTCTAAACATTTTAATTTCTCCTTTACATTAAAATTTTCGGTAATGTAATTATAGTATACTTAAAAAACGATGTCAATAAATATAGAATAAAAGCAAAATTCCCTCTGCCGAATTGGGAGAGGGGGAGGTGTTTATAATTTGCAAATAAAATCTAAATCATCTTTCCATTTAGCAACTGCAAATTCGTTATTAGCTTTTTTTCCGTTTATTTGGATGTTATGTTTTAAACAACCAATTACATACCCTTTTGATACTTTACCTTTATCAATTAGTTCTTTTAATAACGCTTGCCTTTCTTTGTTGTTTAGAAGGCTATCTTTTGCAACAGAGTAACCATACTTTTTTAATTTTGATTCTTGTGCTCTTTCTGGAAAAGTGAGAGTATTATTATGGGATATATCGTTAGGTACTTTGCTAAGATCAAGAGATAAAAATTCTTCACGAGTTAAGATTCTGCGTTGTATATTGAATTGCAAAAGAATTTTATAAATTTCATTTATTGATGTATTTATATTTGAAATAGTAGATGTACTTTGAGCAATATCTGTTAGTAAGTTAGATGTTTTAATTATTAAGTCAGCAATGATGTTTGCTTTTTCGTCGAAGATATAAATTAGCTTTTTGTTTAAAATTTTATTGATTTCAGTTGCTATATATTCTAAATCATATAATTGATATTTATACGATGTGTTTGTAATAAGTAAGGTGTTTGCTTTATTGAGATTTGTTTTATTAAGCATAGTTGCCATAATAATAAAATTAAGTCTAAATTCAAAATGTTTTTCAAACATTTCATCAAAAGTGGGAGTCAAAATAAATCACCCTTATTTTTTAAAAATTGTAGTATTTTCAACTATTGTAGCATATCAAAATGTATAATTCAATATACAAAAATCCCTCTGCCGGAAACCGACAGAGGGAAATTGTTATTTATTCAATGATTATAAATAAACTGTGAACAGTTTAAATTATTTCTCGTTGATAGCAGCCTGAGCAGCAGCAAGTCTTGCGATTGGCACACGGAATGGTGAGCAAGATACATAGTCAAGACCAATCTTGTGGCAGAATTCTACTGAAGATGGGTCACCGCCGTGCTCGCCGCAGATACCGATGTGGAGGTTGTTGTTAACTGGCTTACCGAGCTTAAGAGCTGTTTCCATAAGCTTACCAACACCGTTCTGGTCGAGCTTAGCAAATGGATCGTTCTCGAAGATCTTTGTATCATAGTAAGCATCGAGGAACTTACCAGCATCGTCTCTTGAGAAGCCGAATGTCATCTGTGTAAGATCGTTTGTACCGAAGCAGAAGAAGTCTGCGTTAGCAGCGATCTCGTCAGCTGTAAGACAAGCACGTGGAATCTCGATCATTGTACCAACTTCGTACTCGAGCTCGATGCCTGCAGCAGCGATTTCAGCGTCAGCAGTCTCAACAACTACCTTCTTAACGAACTTAAGCTCCTTAACCTCACTTACGAGTGGGATCATGATTTCTGGCTTAACTGCCCAATCTGGGTGAGCTGTCTTAACTTCGATAGCAGCACGGATAACTGCCTTTGTCTGCATCTTTGCAATTTCAGGATATGTTACTGCAAGACGGCAGCCACGGTGACCCATCATTGGGTTGAACTCGTGGAGTGAAGTGATGATAGCCTTGATGTCCTCAACTGTCTTGCCCTGTGAATCAGCAAGCTTCTTGATGTCTGCTTCTTCTGTAGGAACGAACTCGTGGAGTGGTGGGTCGAGGAAACGGATTGTTACAGGGTTACCCTCAAGAGCCTCGTAGAGAGCCTTGAAGTCGCTCTGCTGGTATGGAAGGATCTTCTCGAGAGCTGCTTCTCTCTCTTCAACTGTATCTGAGCAGATCATCTCACGGAATGCAGCAATTCTGTCTTCCTCGAAGAACATATGCTCTGTACGGCAAAGACCGATACCTTCAGCACCGAGCTCACGAGCCTTCTTAGCGTCAGCAGGTGTATCAGCGTTTGTTCTAACCTTAAGTGTTCTGTACTTGTCAGCCCAAGCCATGATTCTGCCGAACTCGCCAGCGATCTGAGCATCTGTTGTCTTGATAGCACCTTCGTAGATGTTACCTGTTGAACCGTCGATTGAAATATAGTCGCCCTCGCTGAATGTCTTACCACCGAGTGTGAACTTCTTGTTAGCTTCGTCCATGTTGATGTCGCCACAACCTGATACGCAGCATGTACCCATACCACGAGCAACAACGGCAGCGTGTGATGTCATACCGCCACGAACTGTGAGGATACCCTGTGAAGCCTTCATACCTGTGATATCCTCAGGTGAAGTCTCAAGACGAACGAGAACAACCTTCTCGCCTCTGTTGTTCCAAGCCTCAGCATCTTCAGCTGTGAATACAACCTTACCGCAAGCAGCACCTGGTGAAGCACCAAGACCCTTGCCGATTGGTGTAGCAGCCTTTAATGCAGCTGTATCGAACTGTGGGTGTAATAATGTATCAAGGTTACGTGGGTCGATCATAGCAACAGCTTCTGCCTCTGTTCTCATACCCTCGTCAACGAGGTCACAAGCGATCTTTAAAGCAGCCTGAGCTGTTCTCTTACCATTTCTTGTCTGGAGCATATAGAGCTTCTGGTTCTCAATTGTGAACTCCATATCCTGCATATCTCTGTAATGGTTTTCAAGGTTCTTACAAACCTCCTGGAACTGAGCGAAAGCTTCTGGGAACTTCTCTTCCATCTCAGCGATTGGCATTGGTGTACGAACACCAGCAACTACGTCTTCACCCTGAGCGTTTACGAGGAACTCACCCATGAGCTTCTTCTCACCAGTAGCTGGGTCTCTTGTAAATGCAACACCTGTACCACAGTCATCACCCATGTTACCGAATGCCATTGACTGTACGTTAACGGCAGTACCCCATGAATAGGGGATATCGTTGTCGCGGCGGTATACGTTCGCTCTGGGGTTGTCCCATGAACGGAATACAGCCATAACAGCGCCCATGAGCTGCTCCTTGGGATCGTCGGGGAAGTCCTTGCCGATCTTCTCTTTGTACTCTGCCTTGAACTGGTAAGCCAGCTCCTTGAGGTCGTCAGCGTCGAGCTCTACGTCCTGCTTAACGCCCTTCTTCTCCTTCATCTCGTCGATGAGCTCTTCGAAGTACTTCTTGCCGACCTCCATTACAACGTCGGAATACATCTGAATGAATCTTCTGTAGCAGTCCCAAGCCCAACGGGGGTTGCCGGACATCTCAGCGATGGTGTTGACAACAGTCTCGTTAAGACCGAGGTTAAGAATTGTATCCATCATACCGGGCATGGAAGCTCTTGCGCCGGAACGAACGGAAACGAGGAGCGGGTTCTCTTTGTCGCCGAACTTCTTGCCTGTGATCTCTTCCATCTTGCCGATGTACTCGTTAATCTGGCCCTGGATCTCGTCATTGATCTTCTTGCCGTCCTCATAATACTGAGTACAAGCCTCTGTAGTAATTGTGAAGCCCTGGGGTACGGGAAGACCCATGCCGGTCATTTCAGCAAGGTTAGCGCCCTTACCGCCGAGAAGCTCACGCATGTTCGCATTACCTTCTGAGAAAAGGTATACCCATTTGTTTGCCATTGGAAATCATCCTCCTAATGAAAAATAATTTGGCTGTAGCAAAAATGCCCAAAGGCAGTCCTGCCAAACTATATGCCTACAGTGTATTATACCAAATTCTGTTAAAAATAGCTATATATTTTAAAAAATTTTTCTTATAAAAAACAACACTAAATTTTATTAATATTGTATAAATCGTTTAAAATGGCTTTGACAAGCGATTTTTTGATTATTTCACTTGAAATTTCGGCTTTTCTGCGATAATATTAATAGTGTAAAAAACTGTGCCAAGACGGAAATATCAGGCACAAATACTGTCGGATAAACGTATTTTTATCCGCGTAACAAGAGGTAAATTATGAGTAATTGCGCAATTATTCTTGCGGGCGGCGAAGGAAAGAGAATGAAATCCGACAAGCCAAAAACTCTCTCCGAGGTGCTCGGTCAGCCCATGCTCCTCTGGGTAATGAACGCCCTGAGAAAAGCGGGTGTCGACGACATCTGCGTCGTCAAGGGCTACAAAAAGGAGTGCATCGAGGAGTATCTCGGCACACTCGATTTTAAGGTCGAGAGCGTGTTCCAGGCGGAGCGCTTAGGCACGGGTCACGCCGTAATGATGGCGAAGGACTTCCTTGAAAAGCACGACGGCAACGTCGTTATTCTCAACGGCGACGCGCCCTTCATGAGCGCTGAAACAATCGAAAAGTCACTCTCTCAGCACACATCGACAGGCTGTGCGGCGACGGTTATCTCCGCGAGAGTGGACGACCCGACAGGCTACGGCAGAATCGTGCGCGACGAAAGCGGCAACCTCAGGGCGATCGTCGAGCATAAGGACGCCGACGAGGAGATCCTCAAAATTGATGAGGTCAATTCGGGCGGCTACTGGTTCGACTGCAAAATGCTTCTGAGTGTGCTCGGCAGCATCAGGAGCGACAACAAGGCGGGCGAGTATTATCTGCCCGACGCGATAAAGCTTCTGCTCCAAAACGGCAAGACCGTCGGAGCGTACACAGCACAGTGCAGCGACGCCGTTTTGGGCGCAAACGACCCCGCTCAGCTTGAGGAGCTCAATCAGATCGCATTGAAAAAGGGTTATACCTGTTAATATACAGCGAGCAAAGTTAATAC
>JAXJTT010000060.1:0-2155 GCA_036309445.1 Ruminococcus sp.
GAATGAGGTTGTAGTAATCATCAACCACTCCGATTTTGCACAGAATTTCCGCCTCTGCACCGAGTTCTTCTCTCAGCTCCCTGAGAATTGCTGTGTGCAGGTCTTCGCCTTTTTCGACTCCGCCGCCCGAGGTTTCTATCAGTGTGGCTTTGCCGAAGTCGTCATCACGCTCGGCTTTTACAAAATAAAAATATCCGTTTTCGTCAAAAACAATCGCCCTGACTATTTCTCTGTCGTGGTCGATATATTCAAAATCCCATTCCTCATCTCTGAGGCTTATTCTTATTTCTGAAATGCTTTTGTTCATATTAATACACCGTTGCAGTGGTCGATTTCGTGCTGTATAATCTGGGCTGTGAAGCCGTAGAAGGTTTTTGTCATAAGCTGAAAGCTTTTGTTTTGCCAACGTACCTTTATGCTCTGATAGCGTTTGCAGGGGCGAGGGTCACCAAGCAAGGAAAGACAGCCTTCTTCGGTGTCGTATTCACCGCTTGATTTTATGATTTCAGGGTTGAACATAACTTCAAGCTTGCCGTTGTCGTCAAATGCGATTATGCGTTTTCGCACACCAATCATATTTGCCGCCATTCCCACACAGCCTGCTCTGTTTGCCATAAGTGTGTCGAGCAAATCCTGTGCAACCTGTAAATCTTCTTTTGTCGCTTTTTCTGATTTACCGCTTAAAAACAGCGGATCGTGTACAACTTCTCTTATCATATAAAAACCTACTTCTGTTTTTTTACCTATTATAGCATTTAACAAAATCTTTATCAATGAAAATGAAGATAATCTGATTTTATTTAATGATTATTTAATAATTAAGATGCTATAATCAAGGCATAATAAAAAGACAGGTGATTAAGATGCAGAAAGATGGTAAGTTGCTTATAATTCACGACTTAAATGAAAACGAGGTTGAGTTTCCGCAGAATGCAGAGGTTGTTGCGGATAACGGTAAAATTAAAAAATGCGTTGGTTGCTTTGGCTGTTGGGTAAAGAGTCCCGGCAAGTGTGTAATCAAAGACGGATATGAAAATATGGGTGCAAAACTCGGAGCAGCTGACAGGCTGGTTGTCATAAGCAGATGTGTTTTCGGCAGTTACAGCCCGTTTGTGAAAAATGTTTTTGACAGGTCAATTTCGTATGTATTGCCTTATTTTGAGATGAGAAACGGAGAAATGCACCATAGCTTACGATATGAAAACAAGCTCAGAATATGTGCGTATTTTTACGGCGAGGGGCTTACCGATGCGGAAAAGCAGACAGCCGAAAAGATTGTAAGGGCAAATGCGGTGAACTATAACGGTGAAGTTGAGAAAGTTGTTTTTGTGAACAGCATAAGCGAGTTGGAGGATGTAGTGGTATGATAACACTTTTAAATTGCAGTTATCGTGGGGAGAAGAGTAATTCAAATTATTTTCTGGGCTTGCTTGAAAATATGATTTCGCACGATTGCACAAGAAAAAATTTAAATCAGATTAAGGATATAAGCTCTTTTGCTCAGGAGCTTGGAAAGTCACAGGCTCTTGTGCTGGGTATGCCTTTGTATGTTGATTCTGCTCCTGCTCAGGTGGTTGAGCTTCTTGAAGGATTATACAGAGAAAGTCACGGCAGATTTGACGGGCTTAAGGTGTATGTACTCACAAACCTCGGTTTTTACGAGGGCGAGCAGGCAGATATGCTTTTGGAGATTGTAAAAAATTTCTGTGATAAAGCAGGTCTTGTCTATGGTGGCTCTGTGGCTGTCGGTGCAGGAGAAATGCTGGGTTCACTCAGAAATGTTCCTGTTGATAAAGGTCCTAACAAAATGCTCGGTGAAAAGCTTGCGATTCTTGCTGACCACATAAACAAGGGTGCGTCTGTAGAAAACTCAGTTGTAAAGCCAAGCGGTTTTTCAAGAAGATTGTATATGCTTGCAGGCAATATGAGCTGGGCACCTAATGCAAAAAGAAACGGTGTTAAGAAAAAGGATATTCGTTGCAAGCGTGAGTTTTGTAGTGAATAGCGAAAAAAATTAAGGGTCGCTTCGCTCCGATTTATATATTTCGGAGTGAGCAACCCTTGTTTACTTTATAGGAAATTGCAGCATTTCGGTAGGATATATAAGTGTAGAATTATATATAACTATCTGCTGAAATTGTGAACGGTATCACAC
>JAXJTT010000061.1:0-2062 GCA_036309445.1 Ruminococcus sp.
GCATACCCACCAAGCCGTATACAACCGACGGAATACCTGCCAGCAGATTAACTGCGTTTTCTACAACTGCCCTTACCTTTTTATTTGCAACCTTAGAAAGATAGACAGCTGTCATAAAGCCGATAGGCACACCGATTAAAATCGCACCTGCTGTTCCATATACACTTGTTAATATAAATGGTAAAATTCCATACTGTGGTTCTAATTTTGTTGGTGCCCACTCACTGCCGAAAAGAAAGTTAACAAGCCCGATTTCTTTAATAGCTGGGATACCAGATACAATAAGATAAATTGTAATCAGCAAAACAAATCCTACGGTAATAAGTCCTAAAATCAGAAATACTCCGTGGACAATATTTTCAAAAAGTCTTTTTTTCTTCATAAATCATACCTCGCCCGAACAGGGCAAAAGCGGCGACTGAAAATTCAGCCGTCGCTCGCTATTTTTCCGTTTTTAAGCTGCCACTACACCTGCTGAAGCAATAATCTCTGCCGCCTCATCGCTTGTGATGTAGTCAAAGAATGCACTCGCACTTTCTGAAAGTGCTTCGCCCTCTTTTGTAACAAGTACAAATGGTCTTTGTACTACATATGTACCGTTCTTAATAGTTTCCTCTGTAGGTGCTACACCACCGACTGTTACTGTCTTTACTGTTTCTTCAACAGATGCAACTGAAGCATAACCGATTGCATCTTCATTTGATGAAACTGTTGTGATAACATCACCAGTGGAAGTAAGCTCCTGACGATATTTACAAGCGTCTTCTGTATCTGTAACGCTCTCAAAACCATCACGAGTACCTGAACCTGCCTCACGACCGATTAAAACAATTTCAGCATCCTTGCCACCGAGTTCTTTCCAGTTTGTGATTTCACCCTTAAATATCTTTGCGATTGTCTCTAAATCCATATCGCTGATTGGGTTTTCATTGTTAACGATAATTGCAATACCGTCGTAAGCTAACACTGTACCTTTGAGACCTTCTGCGATTTCCTCATCCTTAAGGTTTCTTGAAGAAAGACCGATATCGCAAGTTCCTTCTTTAACCGCCTTGATACCTGAGCTTGAACCTGTAGGATTATAGGTTACTGTGATGCCTTTCTCTGTTTCAAATGCCTCACCTAATGCTCCGATTACCTTCTCCATAGAAGTTGAGCCGTCTGTTGTTACTGTTTCACTTGTGTTGCCGCAGCCTACGAATACTGTACACATTAAAATCGCTGCCAGCACTAAACTGAGAATTCTTTTCATAAATCTTTAATATCCTTTCTGTGGTTATTTCTTTTGTCCACAGTTATAGTGTAATTTCAGGCTGTAAAATCCGTAACCCAAACGATGTAAAATCGAAGTAAAACAAAACAGCAAATCTTCAATATAACTTGAAAATTTGCTGTCTATTTATATTTTATAGCTTTCTGTTATAGATTTTCACTATATAAGTATTTGTCTTACTGATAGATAATATTTTTATTCACTATTTCTCTTGCTCTGTTTTGGATATTATTCATTTTCTGAACCCAAAGCATAAGATTTTCTGCTTTAAGCTGTTCGGTTACTTCTTCTTGTTCGGCAAGTTGTTTTACAAGTAGCTGATACATATTTTCAGCTTGTTCGTTAATGTCTGCAAGATAATCAGTGAGCTTACAACTTGTTAGCAAGTTATAATATCTGACTTTATGGTGGTTCAGCAAATATCTTTTATGTCGCTGTCCCCATACTCCGATTTCTCTGTTTTCCTGTTCTGGTAATGTGAGATTTGGGAGAAGATAATCACCCTGCATTGTATATGTAATTTCCATTTTTAGCCCTCCTTGATTTTAGTACGCTTTGGTTTTGCATTTGCTACTTTGATTATTACTTCATCTAACAAGTCGGTATATTTGCCTTCGGCAATTAGTTTGTTCCTAACATCATTTAGATTGTTCAATAACATTCGTTGTTCCTCGTAAGTTAGATAGATATGATACTTATTTCTCATTCGTTTTCCTCCGCTAACAAGTTATTATACAGAGATTTGTTATCTACAAATGTATCATAAACAAACCTTGCACCAAGTCTGAA
>JAXJTT010000062.1:0-4669 GCA_036309445.1 Ruminococcus sp.
GGAAAAGCCTAACCAAAAAGAAAAAATTGTTCTGCGTGGGGACAGAGTTCGTCAGCTTATCCCCAAAAATGTTTCACTAACCCAGACAGAGGAGTATGTTTGTAAGGCTTTAGAGCATTACAACAAGTACCTGAAAAATCGTGCAGAGCGTGGTGGCAGATAGCGGAGTATATTTTTTTGAAATTCCCCTTTCTCACACTCTAACCCCTATATTACCAGCTAACTTACCGAAAGAAAGATATATACTATCTCCTAACATATAGCTATCTCTTAACATATATCTATCTCTAAAGGTGAGTTTCAGGATTTGCACTCTTGTATTTTCAAAAACTGTGGCTTAAAATTATAGTCACAATACAAGGAGTGATGAAAATGCTAAAGAAAATGTTGGTAATGGGCTTAGTTTTAACAATAGCTCTGAATTTATTTGGTTGCAGTAAAGAATTGCAATCACAGACTTCTTCTACGGTTGTTGAAACAACTGTTTCTTCTTCTTCGGAAAGTAAGAGCGAAGCGACAAATACTACAAACTCAACTTCAAGCGTGGCTGAGTCACAGACAAGCACAAAAGTTCAGAACACAACGGAAGTAAGCAGTACAGATAACACAAATGCCGAACTTACCCTGAAAACTCAGACAACAAAGCCTGAGAATACTGACAAACACGAGTCTGATAACACTCAACCACTTAAAACGGAACCTGATAAAGCTCCGTCAACAAGTAAACCGAAAACAGAAAAACCTAAGCCTACAACACCTGTTGAAACCCCAACCGAGAAACCTACTAAAGTTCCTAAACCTGAACCTACCGAAGCAAAGACAGAGCCAAGTGTAGATATTTCGTATTACTTGGGATATGCTCAGTCTTATGCTACAAGCATAGGCTTATCGCTTGATAGCTCCGCAGTTGATTGTTGGGACAATCCAATTAGTGTAAATGCCAACAGAAGCAGTATTGAGAGCGATATTGCAGGCAGACTTAACAGATACAAAAATGTTGAGGGATTTACCTCAGTTTGGTTTTGGTATGAACAGGTGTCTGAAAGCCAATACAATCTGTTTATCGGATATGTTTAAAATCTAATATTCAAAGTAACGCATCGTAAAAAATACGGTGCGTTTTTTATTTGTCATAGGAGGTAAAAAATGACTAGGAAACTTATTAAAGGAACATCGCTGTTGTTAGCGATTATTATTTGCGTAAGCACATTTATCGGCATTGGCTCCACAACTGCTTTTGCGGCAGCAGGAGACAAAACAGAGGTATATCTTATTGATTATCCAAGAGATGGTGACAGCAATTACTATGATGATTGGGGTCACAGAGAAATGAAGTATATGAACGGTTGGAAAGACTTTGAAACCTCGTGTACGGGACTCAGAGTAATCGGCTCATATTTCGGCAATATCGCCTATTGTATCGAACCCGGAACAAGTCAGGATATTGGAGATACCCTGACCGAAAAGAATGAAAATTATTTTGATAATTATGCTTCTAAATTTAACAAGACCATTTCAGGTGATGATGTAAAAATCTTCATTGGTCGAATCTTACAGTATGGTTATCAGGGTGGCATTTCAAGCGAATGGTATTCTCAGAATAAAGAAGATGCAAACTGTATGGCACACGCAATGGCTACACAATTCCTTATTTGGGAAACTGTTGTTGGTGAGCGTGATGAATATTTCAATCACGTCAGCACAGGAAAATATGATGCGATTTTAGATAGTATGAGTTCTTCTCATCCTTTAAGAAGTAAGGTAATGAATTACTACAACAGTATGGTGTCAAGTGTGCAAAAACACACCACAGTACCGAGCTTCTGTACAAGGTCAACAGGCAGTGCAAAAACAGTTGAGCTTGAATGGGACGGCAGTAAGTATGTAACAACCCTTACAGACACAAATAAGGTGTTGAATAATTACAGCTTTAAAGCTGATTTATCTGATGTGAAAATTGAAAAAGACGGAAACAAACTTAACATCTCTATGACTAAAGCTCCTGATAAAGCTGTAACCATCACAGCCTCAAAAAACAATGCTGTTCGTAAAGGTGTTGTTGTATGGACAGATGGCAAGTTAGAGGTCGGTAACGGCATTCAAGATGTCGTAAGTTATGCACAGGAAGTCAGTGACCCTGTTAAAGGCTTTTTAAAATTAACAGTAAGCTTTGGTTCTTGTGAAATTGTAAAAACAAGCGAAGACGGAAAGGTTGATGGTATCAGCTTTACTGTTTCAGGTAATGGTGTAAATAAAACTGTTACTACCGATAAGAACGGAAAAATCCTGATTGACAATCTTATGCCCGGTGTTTATACAGTAACAGAACAGACTTACGAAAAGTATGAACCACAGAAGTCTCAGGAAGTTACTGTGGTTGCAGGACAGACAGCAACGGTTAATTTCAATAATGTTCTCAAACGTGGAGATTTGAAAGTTGTTAAGTCAGCAGAAGATAACTTTGTTGAGGGTGTTACTTTCAGACTTTACGGCACATCTCTTGCTGGTGTTCAAGTTGATGAATATTCAAAAACAGATAAAACAGGTGTAGCAACATTTACAGATGTACCTATCAGCGGCAACACACCATATACCCTTGAAGAAATTGATACAGAAGCTCGTTATTTAGTTCCTGCAAAGCAGACAGCACCTATTGTCTGGAATGAAGTTACTAATCGTAGCTTTAATAACATTCTCAAAAAATTTACTGTAACTGTTACAAAGAGTGACTCTGAAAAAGGTATCGCTCAGGGTAACGCAACACTTGCAGGTGCAGTTTATGGTATCTTCAAAGGTGATACTCTTATTGATGAATATGTAACTGATGAAAATGGTCAGTTTACTACAAAGGAATATACCTGTGGTGATGATTGGACTATCAAGGAAATCACACCATCTGAGGGTTACTTGCTCGATACTGCTGTTCACAAGGTCGGAGCCGAATCAAAGCTCTATAAGATTGAACATAATCTTATTTCAATGGATGTTACCGAAGAAGTAATCAAAGGTAATATTTCAATCATCAAACATACCGATAACGGAGATACACAGATTGAAACTCCTGAAAGCGGAGCAACTTTTGAAGTTTACTTAAAATCAGCAGGCAGTTATAAGAAAGCAAACGAATACGAAAGAGATATTTTCGTTTGCGATAAAAACGGCTTCGGCAAAACAAAAGATATGCCTTACGGTGTATATACAGTTCATCAGACAAAATCTTGGGATGGTCGAGAGAAAATCAAAGACTTTGATGTATTCATTTCTCAGGATTCTGAAACTTACAGATATATCATTAACAACAGAAACTTTGAGAGCTTTCTCAAAGTCGTAAAGGTTGATGCTGACAGCGGTAAGAATATTCCTTATGCAGGAGCAGGCTTTAAGATTATTGACCCAAGCGGTAATCAGGTAACTATGTCAGTTACTTACCCTACCCCTGAAACGATTGATGTGTTCTATACAGATTCAAACGGCTCACTTGTAACACCAGAAAGTCTTGAATATGGTAAGGGTTATCAGCTTGTTGAGGTTAAGGCACCTTACGGTTATATCCTTGATGAAACTCCTGTAAGTTTTGATATAACTGAGGATAACTCTACTGAGGAGAACGGAGTAACTGTTGTGAAAGTAACAAAAGAAAACAAGGCACAGAAAGGCACTATCACCATTGAAAAGACAGGCGAAATTTTTGTTGATGTAAATGTCAGCGGTGGCGATTCTGCTAATAAAATCTATCAGCCTGTTTATGAAATTGAAGGTCTTGAAGGTGCTGTGTTTGAAATCCGTGCGGCAGAAGATATTTATACTCCTGATGGTACACTCAGATGTAAGAAAGGCACATTAGTTGATACACTTACAACTACCTTTGACGGTTTTGCTAAGAGCAAAGAGCTTTATCTCGGCAAGTATGTTGCAACTGAAATCAAAGCTCCTTTCGGTACTGTGTTAAGCGGAGAAAATCACGAAATCGAACTCACATACGCAGGACAGAATGTAGCTGTATCAGAAACCGCAACATCTATCTATAACGAAAGACAGAAGGTTGAAATCAGCCTTGAAAAAGTTTTTGAAGTAAATGATACTTTTGGTATTGGTAATTCAGACGAGCTTAAAAAAGTAAGCTTTGGTCTGTATGCTGATGAAAATATTAAATCCGTAAATGGTACAGTAATTCCCAAAGATGGTCTTATCGAAATTGTAAGCCTTAACGAAAACAGTAAGGCAGTAATGAAAACTGACCTGCCTTTCGGTAAGTATTATGTTAAGGAACTTACAACAGATGAGCATTACTTGTTAAGTGATACTAAATATCCTGCTGTATTTAAATATGAAGGACAGGGTATCTCAAAGGCAACTATCGAGATTAACAACGGCAAAGAAATCGAAAACAAGCTTATCTACGGCTCTGTATCGGGTAAGAAAGTTGATGAGAATGGCAAGGGACTTTCAGGTGCTTTAATCGGACTCTTCAAATCTACCGATACTGAGTTTACAGAAGAAAATGCAATTTTGACTACTGTTTCAAAAGAAGACGGTAGCTTTTCTTTTGAGAATATTCCTTATGGTGTTTGGTTTGTAAGAGAAATCGAACAGCCAACAGGCTTTGTGCTTAATGATACAGTTTATGAAGTGAACATTTCAGAGCATAAACAAGTTGTTGATATTGAGA
>JAXJTT010000063.1:0-2028 GCA_036309445.1 Ruminococcus sp.
CAGGTGCATGTAACAGATTGAAATTTGTGATGTGGTTGTGGTATAATGGGTTCGACAAATAAGAATTTGTCGAACTGATTCGATACCTAAACTTGATTTGCAGAATAAACCTATGGTTTACTAAACTCTACCGTCGTTCGGTTTACTTTTTTTGAATAGGATGCTATGCTGAATGCGACCCAAATACGAAGGAGGCAACTTATATGACAAACAAATCTATGGGCGAAATAATCAGCACTTTTCGTAAAGAAAAAGGAATGACGCAAAAAGAACTTGCGGATATGCTGAATATTACAGATAAAGCTGTTTCAAAATGGGAAAGAGATATCTCGTATCCTGACACACAAACAATCCCGAAACTTGCTGAAATTTTTGACGTTTCCATTGAAGAATTAATGAATGCAAAAACGACACGTGCTACAGGACACAAAGGAGCCACTTATCTGGTCGATATTATTCTGAAAGCGATTCCACTTGCTATGGGTGTATCGGTAGTAGTGACATCTCTGCTTGGAGAACTTGATGCCAAATCTGGTTTTACTATGCTTGGAATTGGCCTTAGTTGCGTAAGTGTTTATCTGCTCAAAGCTAAGGGTTAAACAAATTCCAATTTGTAGAACAGAATATTTACAACTGCTCTCCCTGTGAGGGCAGTTTTTGTATATCATTCAAAAAATGTGACGCAGTATTCATATACCAAAATATTGAAATTTATATAGTGATATAGTATACTTGTGATAATCATTTCAGGAGGTGAAGCTATGACTGGTGTAAGATATAAAATACCTATGCTGTCCGCAAAGGCAATTCTTGCCTACGCAAAGCCTGTTGGCAAGGATATATACTCTTTTAATCTCAACAAGGCGGAAACTGCAAGCGTTTTATTGAATCACGGCGATACCTATCAGGATGATAATGGCGTTTTCTATCAGCTTATGTCTATGCTTCACAGAGACGGTTATTCACCTAAAGATGATGAGCTGATAATTGATGATCTGTACGACGCAATTATCTATCTTGACTTTGGAGGTATCTTCGACAGAAGTGCAGAGTTCCCGAAAAATGCATTAAGACAGAAAAAGGCTGAATCTATGTTCCGCCCTGAGGGGATTACTCTTGACCTTGGTAGCGGTCAGCATAAATATCTTGCCTTTGAACGTTCCGCATCTATGAGCAGAAATGCTAAGCTCTCCTTTGTGCGTGCCGACCTCTATGATGAAATCACAAGAAGAATAACCCTTAACTTAAAAATAGATGTTTGTGAGCTTTCAAAGCTCTATGCATATAACGGTCTTCTCTTTTCGTCAGGTATCAGAGTTGAGCCGGATGATAAGTTTTTCCTTGAAAATGTTGCTATTGTACCTAACCCGAAGCAAATCACAAATGATGTTTCTTATGTGACAGTTGCAGATGTTACAGGTGAAGGCAGTATAAGGAAATATGAAAGAACAGAATGCACAGGTGATATTGAAACTACCCGCTTTGACGGTATGGGACTGATTTCACCTGAGTTTGCTGATGAACTTGATAAAAAGATTGGCAGTAAAAAAGAACATTCCTCTTTTCAGATTCGTATGCCGTATATAAAGGGAATGGTACATAAAACCGATTTCAAAGCCTTGTTCAAAGAAGCAGGCATTGATGCAATAACCGATATATGGGGAAGGGAACACAATATAGACAGCCTTTGTATGATACTTACAGAAAGTCAGTTCAAGGGCTACAAGTGGCTTAAGCAAAACAATGTTTCCTGGCAGACATATATGCATCTATGCCGTTTTTATGAGCATAGCATATATATTACAAATGTCAGCAAGACAGAAGCTGAGGATACAACCGAGCTTAACTATCAGTTCCTCAATACTGTTAAAATGCTTTCGTCTGAATTCAGACCACATGATTTACCTTTGGGCTGGGAGCGTTCTCCATCTGAGGACGAAAGAATGTGGCTTACCAAGCCGACAGAGCAGAGGTATTATGACCTTCGCCGTGATACAGATGCCCGTATAAAGTATTTTACCGATAAGG
>JAXJTT010000064.1:0-4558 GCA_036309445.1 Ruminococcus sp.
AAAAGAGTCTGTCTCACTAATCAAAGCGAGACAGACTTTTATTGTTTTTATTAAACTTCGTATCCTGCCAGATACATCTGGAGTGTTGTAACGTCAGAAACGTCAACACTTGCGTCAAAATTCACATCATAATATGCACTTGCAAAGCCTGTGAGAAGATTCATAAGAGGATCATTTGTATTATTTGCAAGGTAGAGCTGGAGCTGTGTAACATCGCTTACATCAACAATGTCATCGCCGTTGATATCACCGAAATACATACCGCCAAGAGCCTTAAAAGTCTCAAAATCAATTTTACCTTCCTTGTATACCACGCCTGCTGTGTAGATAGAGCCATTTTCATAAATATACATATCGCTGTCAATAGCACTCTGCATCCATACTATATCTTCCATTCTTTCAATAGATGGATTTGTAAAATTCATCTCATATTCAGATACAGTAACTAAAACTGCAGTCTCGCTGAAAAAATCGCTAAATGTAACATCGTACTTATCCTCCGTACATTCAACACCTTTAAGCTGTGAATACAAGACTCTTACATTGTCGTTCATCTTATAAAACTCATCCCAAGTAAGTTTAATTTCCTCAACTACATATTCTTTGTCACTGAGTTCAAGGCTTGATACACAGCCTGAGTCAATCATAGCCTCTACCTGAGATTTTGTTGATACGCAAACCATAATGCCGTTTTTTCTTTCGTAATGTAAAACAGAGTCGCAATAATTGTTCTTAACCTTGTTATACTGCTCATCTACTCCCTTTAATGTTAGCGATAAATTATAGTCAACTAAGGCATACACGAATTTATCTGTACAATCTAAAATATAACCATCTTCGTCAATTTCAACCTGATCCTCTAAACCATTTTCTTTAGCAAATTTTTCTATGTCAAAATCATCAAAAGCAGACACAGTTGCAAGCGTTACAAGCACAGCAACTGTGTCATTTGCAGACATTTTATCAAGCTCTGCTTCTAAGTCAGGGCTTACATATACTTCTGACACCGCCTGAGTTTCTACGGTTGCCGCAGAAGCTGTAGTTGCTGAAAAAGTCATTAAAGAACCACACATTGAAAGTGCTAGAATAACACTAAGTAATTTTTTCATTTTTATTTCTCCTTTTCCGCATTAGCTTTAATGTGCTAATATTATGAAATATATTTTACTCTTTTTCATTACAAAAAGCAACCGAAATATCACACAATATTTCACTATAATATTTGTCTATTTATTATAGTCTTTTAATGTAAACTAAAAGCCCCTCCGATTGGAGGGGCAACTAAATTCTGATAAATTACACAGGATGAACGAGATTTTTCTTATCAAGCTTATCACCGTTGATGCCTGCTTTTGCGTTTCTTCTCTTTTCAAAGAAATCAAGGGCAACCTTCGGGAACTGAGCGTATGAAAGAACATCTTCCTCCTGCTCAAGCCACTCAGAAATCTCGCCTCTGAGTTTATCAAGCTCAGGTGCAAGGAGATCGGCAGGACGGCAAGTGATAATTTTCTTATCGCCGCAGATTTTCTTCTGGAACTCAGGGTCAACAGGGATAGGAGTTGTACCATACTCGCCTGCTACAAGACCTTTGAACTCATTTGTGCACATCTTGTATCTCTCGCCTGTGATTACATTGAACACAGCCTGAGTACCTACAATCTGTGAAGTAGGAGTAACGAGTGGTGGGTAACCTGAATCCTTACGAACACGAGGAACTTCTTCCAGAACTTCCTCTAACTTATCTTCTTTACCAGCCTGCTTGAGCTGAGAAAGAAGGTTTGAAAGCATACCGCCCGGAACCTGATAGATGAGTGCCTTTGCATCAGTTGCAAGCATTTTCTGGTCAAGAAGACCACTCTTGATGTACTTCTCACGAAGTGTCATAAAGTAAGCACGGATTTCTGCAAGAGCTTTGATATCAAGACCTGTGTCGTACTCTGTACCTGCAAGAGCCGCAACCATTGACTCTGTAGGTGCGTGTGATGTACCCAATGCAAGTGGGCTGATTGCAGTATCAATTCTGTCTGCACCTGCCTCAACACCCTTTAAGAGGCACATTGAAGCAAGACCTGAAGTTGAGTGTGTATGAATCTGCACAGGGAGATCAACCTCAGCTTTGATAGCCTTAACTAAAGTTTCTGTAACAGTAGGAGTAAGCAAAGCCGCCATATCCTTGATACAGATTGAGTCTGCACCTGCATCAGCGATTCTCTTTGCATAATCCACATAATATTCAGTTGTGAAAACAGGGCCTGTTGTGTAGCTGATTGCAACCTGTGCCTCAGCCTTGCCGTTTTCTCTCTTAGCCGCCTTAATGGCAGTTTTGAGGTTTTTAACGTCATTTAACGCATCAAAGATACGGATAATATCAATACCATTAGCAATTGAACGCTGAACAAGATACTCTACACAATCATCTGCATAGTGACGGTAGCCGAGCATATTCTGTCCTCTGAAAAGCATCTGAAGCTTTGTATTCGGACAATGCTTACGGATTGTTCTGAGTCTTTCCCAAGGGTCTTCATTTAAGAAACGAATACAAGAATCGTAGGTAGCTCCGCCCCAACATTCGAGTGAATAATAACCGATTTTATCGAGCTTGTCGAGTATCGGGAGCATTTCCTCTGTTGTCATTCTTGTGGCAATAAGAGACTGGTGCGCATCACGCAGACCTGTTTCGGTAATCTGGATTTTCTTTGCCATTTAAAACATCCCTTTCGACAAAATTAGTTAAGTGTAAGAAGTGTCTTACCTGAGTCTACAGACTCACCCTTAGCTACATCAATTGTAGCAACTGTGCCGTCCTGCGGAGCCTTAACGGGAGTTTCCATCTTCATAGCCTCAATAAATACAAGGTCGTCGCCTTTCTTTACAGCCTGTCCTGCTTTTACTGCAACATTAACAACTGTACCTGGCATTGGAGCTGTAATAACAACAGAGCCTGCCGCACCTGCCGGAGCTGCCGGTTTTGCCGCAGGAGCAGTAGCTGCAACCGGAGCAGGAGCCGCTGCCACAGGAGCTGCTGAAGAGCCAAGCTCCTCAACCTGAACATCATATGCTGTACCATTTACTGTGATTCTCAAATTTTTCATTTTATATTTCCCCTTTATTGCAATACCATCAATCTAATAGTATTACAGATGTGAATTTTCTATAATATCAATGCATCGAAAATTTTTATAAAAATCAGATAGTAGAGTGCTTCTTCGCAACTGTAGGAACTCTCTTGCCTGAGAGCATATCAAGTGCTGAAATAAGGCTTGCTCTTAATGCAGGCTGTTCAACGATTCCGTCAACATAGCCGTTCTGAGCCGCATTGAATGCTGAAAGATTTTCAGCCGCAAACTTCTCTGCAACCGCCTTCTGCTCAGAAACAGGCACCTTCATAGCCTCAGGAGCGAGGATAAATGCCGCTGCTTCGATATTTACAGGTGAAATAACCGCCTGTGGTAATGCATATACAACATCTGCATTTGCACCTGTTCCTGCAAGAGCAATATAAGCAGAGCCGATAGCCTTGCCATAAACCACTGAAATTTTAACTGTTGTAGCCTCAGCATAAGCCGCAGAAGCCTTTGTTGCTGACTTCAGAGAAGAAAAACCTTCGCTGTCAACAAATGTCAATACAGGAATTGAGAACGCATCGCAGAAGCGTACAAACTTTGCAATCTTAGTTGTGCTTTCGCAAGAAAGCATACCGCCCTCTGTCTTTACAATACCAACAGCCTGTCCGCCAAGTCTTGCAAATCTTACTTTTGCACCGTCACCATAAGCGTTGTAAAGCTCATACTTACTGCCACCGTCGATTGTTGTGCCGACTACGCAGTTGCACTCTGATGAAGGCTCTTCCTCAAATGACTGAGGAGCCATATTGAGGTTGTTTGAAGGAAGATAGAGCAAAAGATTTTTTGCCGCTGTGATTGCCTCAGTGTTATCCTTTGCAACAACTGCAACTGTACCATTCTTTGCGTTATATTCAGCATCGCTGTTCTCACCTGTAACAGAAAGAGAAAGCTGTGCCTTATTTGTCATAATTACAAAATCTGCACTGACTGCATTTAATGCGTTTGTACCAAGACAAGTGCCGAGTACAACAGAAATCTGAGGAACAACACCTGAAAGTGTAGCCGCACTGTTTAAAACCTGTCCGCAACCTGCAAGAAGCTCTGTACCCTGAGCAAGTCTGCCACCGATGCTGTCATAAAAACCAACGACAGGTGTACCTGTCTTGAGTGCAAGGTCATAAAGCTTTTTAAGCTTTGCAGTCTGTGCTTTACTCATAGCACCACCGCAGATATCGCTGTTCTGAGCAAACGCATACACAGGCATACCCTCAACTGTACCGAAGCCTGCGACAACCTCAGCAAAGCCGTCACCTGATTTTACAAATGCATCTATTTCTGTAAAGCTGTCAGCATCAAAAAATTCAGTTACAGTTTTATAGGCAGAAGTTGAAGCGATTTCAGCTTTAGCCTGATTGATTTTTTCAATACTCATCTTAACATCCTCCAATATAATGTATCGCAATGCCGTTTTTACACGGCAAATAATATTCTAC
>JAXJTT010000065.1:0-5493 GCA_036309445.1 Ruminococcus sp.
TCGCAAAATACGTTTATTCCCGCATTTAATGCATCAATTGCAATTACGGAATGATAATAGTTAGGTGTGCAGATGTCTACAAAGTCAAGTCCTTCAATTTTAAGTACATCCTTATAGTCTGTAAAATAATCCTTTGCGCCCAGTCTTTCTGCAACAAGCTTTGCTCGCTCTTCAATTATGTCACAAACTGCAACAATTTCAACATTGTCCATTTTTTCATAGGCAGGAGTATGTGTTCCTCTACCTATACCGCCTGCACCGATTAATGCGCCTTTTAATTTTTTCATATCTAATTCCTCCTTTTTTCTTCAGTATATCACCATTATTTTGTCTTTACAATATAAATTTTAGCAAAAAAACAGTATTTTTTTGTCATTCAAAAAAATTCTTGCTGAATTGTAATCCGAGAAGTCGCATTTGTAAAACGAAATGCGACTTTTGTAATTGAAACGCAAGTTTGTAATCTGAAATGCACGATTTGTAAGCAAAATGCAAGTTTTGTAAACGAAATGCACGATTTGTAAGCGAAACGCCATACCTATTTTCTCAAAATACAGGCAATTTTGCATGCAAATAAGGGATAGTTGCTTTGGAAAAAAATTTGTAACCCAAAATGCTACCCCTGTATCCCACCTAATATTGAGTGTATCCACCGTATCATTTTAATTATCTTTTAAGTAATTTCGGGTTGATTATGACCTGATTTTTTTCAACCTGTTTGTAGCCTAACTTTTCAAAAACTTCTGCACCATAATAGAACTCAAATGCTTCAAATGGTGTTTTGTTACCGAGCTTCAGTCTGCTATATGAGTTGATGTGATTCATCATAACATCAACATTATCCTGAGTTAAATTATCAAAGGTAACGCCTTTTGGTAATACTCTGCGAATAAGCTCATGATTTACCTCAATAGAGCCTTTCTGATGTGGGCATCCTGCGTCGCAATAATATATGCTTGTTCTGCGGATTCCATCTTTGGTAAATTCTATCATTCTTGGGTTTGAAAATTCCGAACCCCTGTCTGTAAGTATGACCGGAAAAATCTTTTCAAACAGTTTTCTGCCCAATTTTACATAAAGCATTTCAAATATGTCAATAACCGACTGAGATGTGTTAAAATCCCTCAAAAATCCCATCATAAAGCTCGTATGAGGAAAGTGTATGGTTAACAACACCTTGCCGCCTACAGTGCCTATTACAGAGTCCATTTGTGCAGGGTGAATATCGGTCTTTTTGTTCAAAAGCTTTTGATATTCTTCATAGCTTCTACCGATATAACAACCTCTGTCAACCTTAAATTCCTTCTTTTTTCTGCGTGGTCTGTATCGCACCTTTCTTGGAAGGTCTATATTTCTCACATCAAAGAAGCCTGCATCAATGTAATTATACAAGGTCTTTTCGCTGCACATCAGTGTGTCGGCATTGTTGCAGAAAATCTGATGGATTGACTGGCCATTAAGAATCAACGGTGTTACAAAGGCATTTAACCTTGCTATTTCTGCTTCATCACACAAAGCGCCTTTACGAGAGCTTGAGATTTCCTGTTCAGCCATAATATTCGCCTGAACTGCGCTGTAAATGGTTTTCTCAAGAGTGCATTTGTTTCTTTCTTCACATCCGTTGCAAACATACGGAGGTTTAATTCTTACAATACAAACCTGCTCCGCAAATTCAGGGCAGTAGTCATTACAATGTCCGCAGGTTCTACACAGCTTGCATGAGGTTTTAACACACTTATCTCCACACACCATACCCATTTTGCATGTTTCTTTATGCATACAAGCATTGAAACCGAAACCACTGTAACCGCTTTTTTCAATAACAGAATGCCTTCTGATTTCTCTTGAAATAGTAGAACGGTCTTTATTGATTTTCTTTGCGATTTCTCCAAAAGAGCATCTTTGAAATATCATACTCTCAATTTCTAATCTTTCTTCAAAAGTAATATATCCAGACATAAATGTCACATTCCTTTCCAACTTAATTTGGGTGGATACATATATACAACACACGAAAATATAAGCAGGTGGGAACTCACATTTTCTGTTGTAAGCAAAAATTGGGCTAATAAAAAAACAAACGGAAACGAGATTGAAATCATTCAACTTCATTTCCGTTTTGATTTAATTATTTGTGCTGAATTGTAAATTGAAAAAAAGAATCATTTTATAGTAATCAATATATCGTTAGATACGCCAAAGGCACTCCGACTGGAGTGCCCTTGTTTAGTTTTGTGGTTCTATTTAATTCGCTTTGATAAATCTTTCAAGAATAGCTGCGGCTTCTGCTCTTGTAGCATTATCAAGAGGGTTCAAGGTAGATTCTGTCTTACCCTTGATAAGTCCCGAGCCTACTGCGTACTGCATAGCGCCGATTGCATATTCTGATACGTGATGAACGTCGTCGTAAGAAAGAATGTTTGTATTCTCACCGACCTGTACATCGTGTCCCTTGAAGTCAGCGTAGCGGTGCATAATAGCCGCAATCTGCTCACGGGTGATACTCACGTTTGGTTCAAAGGTTGTAGCGGATGTACCATTTACAATTCCGTTTGCCTTTGCCCAAGCAACTGCCTTTTCGTAGTAGCTGCCGTTTTCAACATCTGTAAATGATTTATCATTTGTGATTTCCGGTTCGCCTTCAGCTCTGTAAAGAACTGTTACAAGCATTGCTCTTGTCAGGTGAACATCCGGTGAGAAGTGATTTTCACTCGTTCCGTTCATAAGACCAAGGATATAAACAAAGTCAACCGACTTTTCAGACCAGTGATCTACGTGGTGAACATCAACAAACTCTTTCTTGTTGCCACTCATAACAGATACAGTTGCGTTTCCGTCTGTTGTAACAGCAACACCGTTATCGTTTGTTTCAACCTCTGTAATGTAGGTGTTATTTCCGTTTTCATCGGTTACAACAACCATCTGCACCTTTTCGGTATCAGGAACAGGGATTGTTACCTCTGCCTTTCCGTCAGCCTTAACCTCTGCGGTAGTTTCGCCGTCCGTGGTTGTTTCTGTCTTAACTTCTGTACCATCTTTGCGAACTTCCTCGGTTATTTTGCTGCCGTCAGTATTTTCGGTTGTAACAGTCTTTGTACCGTCTGTATCTTTCTCTGTTGTAACGGTAGTTCCGTCTGCCTTTTCTTCTGTAACCTTTTCGCTGCCGTCCTTGTTCTTTTCGGTAGTTGTAGAGGTTCCGTCAGGATTTTCAACAGTTGTAGTTGTGTTACCTTCATTATCCTTTTCGGTGGTGGTTACTGTACCGTCCTTTTTGGTTTCAACTGTTGTAGTTGAGCCATCGGTATTTGTAGTAACCTCTGTCTTTGTACCTGTTGTCTTGTTCTCTGTTACCTTTGTTGTAGAACCATCTTCATTCTTTGTGGTAGTGGTTGTTGTATTGGAAGAAGAACCACCACCGCCGGAAGAAGGTCTGTAAACATTAACCGTAACATCAAATGTCTTTTCGTTGTAGTTGGTTGCATCGGCAGGAGTAAATTTAACCTGTTTTACAAAATCACCTGTTTCGGTCATTTCATCATCAGGAGTTACCCAAGTGAAAGTACCTAAAACATTTTCGTCTGCGTCCTTAAGCTCCGCAGGAGTGATTGTAGAATCAGATAATTTATTTCCACGTCTGATACGGCTTGCAATCGGAATATTTTCACCCTCTATGATATGGTCTGCCTTTGCAATGTTCCATTCAAGAGTTTTTTCGCCCTCAAAGTTTCCGTTTGCAGTAACTTTAAGTGTGTAATTTCCGTCTGCCTTAACATTAGTTGCCTTGTTGTCTGTAACATCATAGGTAACTGTAAAGCCGTCAAGCGTAACAGTTATATTCTGTGTCTGTTCTGCTCCGGTATAGGTAAGTGTACCGTCAAGGGCTACGGTTGCGTCCTCGATAGATTTCTTTGCGATTGTTACTGTGTATTCACCAACAACAATGTTATTATGGTTTTCATCACCTGCAATAATACAATTAACCGTGTATTCTCCGGCAGAAGTTCCGGTTGTTACCGTTTCACTTGCCTGAGTTCCACCGATATAATACTTCATTGTTCCGCCTTCTGCTGTTCCGAAGTTTAACAGCTCCTGCGCAGAACCATTATACACAAGACCTGTTTTGGCAGTTGGTTCTGTATAAGTCGGATTAGCCTTTAACATTCCGGTTTCCTTATCAGCGATAGTACCTGTGAAGTTTCCGTTTGCAATAAAGGTTGTCTTGTCTGCAACATTGGTTACATTACTCCAAGTACCAGTTACTGTAAGACCGTCAATAGTTACGGTTGCAAAAGGTGTCTGTACTCCGCCTGTGTATGTAATCTCTTCAAAATTACCAACTGTTGCACCTGTAATATCTTTCTTTGCAATAGTGAATGTGAATATTACATCATCTGTTTTACCATCATTCCAAGTATAATTAACCTTGTCTTTAAGTGCAACAGTAACAGTTTGACTACCTGCGTTTGTCATTTTATTACCTGTTATGGTGTAATAATCACTTGTAGCTACATTGTAAGTATGCTCGTTGCCGTCATAGACAAATGATGTGTTGTCAGCAGAAGGCTTATCAATCTTTTTCGGATTGATTGTAACGCTAACGGTCTTTGTATCACCGTTATAGTTATCATTACCTGCAACAGTATATGTAACTGTATATTCTCCGGCGTTTTTCATATCTGCTACGGTTTTATCTGCACTAACGGTACCGAAATTTGTTGTAGCAGTCGGAAGTGTCAAAGCTTCTCCATAGGTTTTTACGATAGGAGTATCATCAACTGTGATGACTGCCTGTGCCTTTGTGATGTTGAACTTCATAGAAACGGTTTTTTCGTTTGTTGTGTTCCATCTGTAGCCTTCGCTATCCGTAAGCTCCAGAACAACATCATATTCTCCGGCATTTATTCCGCCATTATTTGCTTTAACAGTGTAGTATTGACTCTCGGGAACGGTCGCTGTCTGAGCAGAACCATTGTACACCTTGCTTGCAATATCGGGAACAGATACAACAATCTTTTCCTCATACCGTGCCATCACTGTAAGAGGCTCTGTTACGTTGTCAAATGCCTTATCCCAGCCGATAAATTTCCAATTCTCTCTTGCGGGATTCTGAGGAGCCGTTGCCGCAGAACCGTAGGAAACGTACTGTTCGCTGAGAATTGTGTCGTCCCAGTCTTTAAAAATGACCTTGGGGGCGAACTTGACACGTATGGTAGTAGCTCCTCTTTTCGGCATACGGATGGTATGAGTGCCTGCCGTTTGTATGGAGCTATAGTCTGAGGTGGCAAATGCGACCTCGCCGCCGTCATCATCGACATAATAGAGACCTTGAATCGCATATTCATCCTCAACCGTAATGGTCACATCAAATTCCTCATTATTTTCAGCACTTTCTACAGAGGCGGTGATGCTGCCGCCTGCGGCAGGTACAGCCTCCAGCGTGATGGGATATACACTTCTTATCACGACAGGCTCACTTATCACCAGACCATGCCA
>JAXJTT010000066.1:0-8713 GCA_036309445.1 Ruminococcus sp.
AACAAAACAGACCTAAAAATTGCTGTTATGGCTGACGTTGGCAGAACAGAATACAAGGACATTCTTCCTAAGAAAGAAAGCCCTGTTGACCTTATCAGAATTGCAACCTACATAAACACTATTCCTGCGGCTGTTGAGATGATTGAAGACTGTGCAAAGAAAGGCTACGAAACAACAATCAACATTATGGCTGTTTCAAAGGCAAGAACAGAAGACATCATCACTGCCCTTGAGGTTTTCGGTCAGACTCCTGTTAATGCTTACTACATTGTAGACAGCTACGGCTCACTATATCCTGAGGAGTCAAGAAGGTTTGCAGAGCTTTACTGTGAGTATGGCGACAAGTATAAAAAGAGTGTTGGTATTCACGCTCACAACAACCAGCAGCTCGCTTTCGCAAACACAATCGAGGCTATGACACAGGGTGTAAGCTACCTTGATGCTACTGTTGACGGAATGGGCAGAGGTGCAGGTAACTGTGCATTAGAGCTTCTCTTAGGTTTCCTTAAGAATCCTAAGTATAAGGTTGAGCCGATTCTCAAAATGCTTGAATACACACAGAAGTTCAGAGAAGAAGGCGTAAAGTGGGGTTATGATGTTCCATATATGCTCACAGGTCAGTACAATACACACCCACGTCCTGCTATCTCATTCATCAATGATGACAGAAAAGATTACTCAAACTTCGCTCACGAGCTTTACGACATTATTAATGGTTGATTATGAAACATTTTATGAGACTTGACCCAAAGCCGTTTGAAAGCATAAAATCAGGCAACAAGACTATTGAACTTCGTTTGTATGATGAAAAAAGACAGCTCATAAATATCGGTGATACAATCGTATTTTCCGATACACAGAATGAGAGTAATGTGATTTATACAAGAGTTTTCAATATTCACCGTTTTGATAGTTTTGCAGAACTTTATAAGGCTTTACCTCTTGAGAAATGCGGGTATGCTGAAAATGAAATTCATACAGCAAAGCCTGAGGATATGGAGGCATATTACTCAAAGGAAATGCAGGAAAAATACGGTGTTGTGGGAATTGATTTGAGAGTTATTGATAACAATAATCTCACAGTAAATTTCTATGACAGTGTTTCGGACGAAAAACTGAAATTTGCGGTTATTATTGCAAAAACAAACGGAAAATGGGTTTTCTGCAAACATAAAGAAAGAGATACCTATGAGGTTGCAGGCGGTCATCGTGAGGCAGGGGAGGATATTCTCACAGCCGCAAAGCGTGAGCTTAATGAGGAGACAGGTGCGGTTGACTTTGAGATAAAGCCTGTGTGTGTTTACTCTGTGACACGTCATTTCGGTGACATTGATGAAGAAACCTATGGTATGCTTTATTTTGCTGATATAAAGAAATTTGAAGAAATACACAGCGAAATCGAGAAGATTATCATTACAGATGAGCTTCCGAAAAGCTGGACATATCCGCTTATTCAGCCAAAGCTTATACAGCAGGCTGAAAAGTTAGGATTTATATAACTGATAAAACAAAAGGAGAATAATTATGGCTTTTGACAGACTTATTGAAAAAATAGTAGAAATGCAGAATCCTACTGTTGCAGGACTTGACCCGAAGCTTGAATTTGTACCACAGTATATCAAGGACGAGTGTTTTGCAAAGTATGGCAAGAATCTTGATGGTGCGGCAGCGGCTTTGTTTGAGTTCAACAAGGCTTTGATTGACGCTCTTTGCGATGTTGTTCCTGCAGTTAAGCCACAGGCTGCTTATTACGAAATGTACGGCTGGCAGGGTGTCAAGGCTTTAAAGGATACAATCGAGTACGCAAAGTCAAAGGGTATGTTTGTTATCACAGATGGCAAGCGTAACGATATCGGTACAACAATGCAGGCTTATGCAGCTGCTCACCTTGGCGAAACAGATATCGAGGGCGAAATTGTTGAGCCATTTGGTGCAGATGCACTCACAGTAAACGGCTACCTCGGCACAGACGGCATCAAGCCACTTGTTGACATCTGCAACAAGGGTGATAAGGGTATTTTCGTGCTTGTAAAGACTTCAAATCCAAGCTCAGGTGAGCTTCAGGATATGAAACTTGAGGGTGGCGAAACTGTATATGAGCAGATGGGCAAGATGTGCGAAAGCTGGGGCGAGGAGCTTACAGGTAAGTACAACTACTCAGGTGTCGGTGCAGTTGTTGGTGCAACATATCCTGCACAGCTTGAAGAAATGCGTGCAAAGCTTCCACATACATTCTTCCTTGTACCGGGTTACGGTGCTCAGGGCGGCGGTGCTGAGGATGTTAAGAATGCATTTGACAAAAACGGTCTCGGTGCAATCATCAACTCAAGCCGTGCAATTATGTGTGCATGGAAAAAACAGGGTCTTGAAGAAACAGACTTTGCAAAGGCTGCATACAATGAAGCAGTACGTATGAGAGATGAAATTCTTGCTTGCATAGGTACTATAACACTTTAATGAGATAAAACACTACTATAAATTCGCTTTAGCTGTTGACTTTGGCTTTTTATGGGAGTATAATTATATAGTTAATAATATTTCAAGGGAGTTTTTAAAATGGCAAGAGTATATAACTTTTCCGCAGGCCCGTCGATACTTCCCGAGTCTGTATTAAAAATCGCAGCAGATGAAATGCTCGACTATCAGGGCAGTGGTCAGAGCGTTATGGAGATGTCACACCGCAGCAAGACATATGATAAGATTATCAAGGACGCTGAGGCTCTTCTCCGTGAAATTATGAATATTCCTGACAACTATAAAGTTCTTTTCTTACAGGGTGGCGGCTCAACACAGTTTGCTATGGTTGCTCTCAACTTTATGAACAAGAACAAGAAAGCTGATTACATAATCACAGGTCAGTGGGCTAAGAAAGCATATCAGGAGGCTTGCAAGTACGGCGATGCAAAAGCTGTTGCTTCTTCTGCTGATAAAACTTTCTCATATATTCCAAAGACTGACAAGTCAATGTTCAGAGAAGATGCAGATTACGTTTATATCTGCCTTAACAATACAATCTATGGTACATTATTCAAGGAGCTTCCTGAAACAGGCGATATTCCTCTTATCGCTGATATTTCTTCAAATATTCTCTCAGAGCCTATCGATGTTTCTAAGTTTGGTATGCTCTTTGCAGGTGCTCAGAAGAATATGGGTCCTTCAGGTGTAACAGTTGCGATCATCAGAGAAGACTTAATCGGCAACGCTATGGATATTACTCCAACAATGCTTGATTACAAGACTCAGGCTGATGCTGATTCACTTTACAACACACCACCATGCTACTCAATCTATATGGTTAAGCTTGTTCTTGAGTGGATTAAGAACGAAATCGGTGGTCTTGATAAGATGAAAGAGCTCAACGAGAAGAAGGCAGAGCTTCTCTACAACTTCCTCGACAGCTCAGAGCTTTTCAAGGGTACAGTTGTTGCTGAGGACCGTTCACTTATGAACGTACCTTTTGTTACAGGTGATGCTGACCTTGATGCTAAATTTGTAAAAGAGGCTACAGAGGCTGGTTTTGTAAACCTTAAGGGTCACCGTTCAGTTGGTGGTATGAGAGCTTCTATCTACAACGCTATGCCATATGCAGGTGTTGAAGCACTCGTTGACTTTATGAAAAAATTCGAGGCAGACAACAAATAATCTGCCACTACAGTAAAGGACAGGATTACAATGTTTAATATTCTTACTTTAAATAAAATTGCCGCTGTCGGCACAGACCGTCTCGGTGATAACTACAGCTTCGGCACAGAGGTTACAAACCCTGATGCAGTGCTTGTAAGAAGTGCAGCTATGCACGATATGGAGTTTGACAGCAATCTTCTTGCAATCGCAAGAGCAGGTGCAGGTACAAACAACATTCCAAAGGACGTATGCACAGAGAAGGGTATTGTAGTTTTCAATACTCCGGGTGCAAACGCTAACGCAGTTAAAGAGCTTGTTTTAGCAGGTCTTCTCCTTGCATCACGTAAGGTTATCGAGGGTGCTGAGTGGGCTAAGACATTAAAGGGCGAAGGCGATGCTGTTGGCAAGATGGTAGAAAAGGGCAAGAGCCAGTTTGTTGGTCCTGAAATCAAGGGCAAGACTCTCGGTGTTGTTGGTCTTGGTGCTATCGGTATTCTTGTTGCAAACAGTGCAGTAGCTCTTGGTATGAATGTTATCGGTTATGACCCGTTTATGTCAGTTGCAAACGCATTGAAGCTCAACCCTTCTGTTAAGCTTATGAAGACAGGCGAGGATGTAATGGTGAACTGTGATTATCTCACAATTCACGTGCCACTTACTCCTGATACAAAGGATCTCGTTGATGCTGATATGATTGCAAAGATGAGAGACGGCGTTCGTATCCTTAACTTCAGCCGTGATGGTCTTGTTAATTCAACAGCTGTTATCGAGGCTGTAAAGAGTGGTAAGGTTGCTAAGTATGTTACAGACTTTGCTACTGACGATGTACTCTGTCAGGAAAATATTATCTGCTTGCCACACCTCGGTGCTTCAACTCCTG
Source organism: Ruminococcus sp. (assembly GCA_036309445.1). Lineage (GTDB taxonomy): Bacteria > Bacillota > Clostridia > Oscillospirales > Acutalibacteraceae > Ruminococcoides. The sequence continues at coordinate 4,505 of JAXJTT010000066.1, forward strand.
AGAGTGAAGACAACTGTGCAGTTATGGCTTGCGACCAGCTCAAGGAGTATCTTGAGAACGGTAATATCATCAATTCAGTAAACTATCCTGCAATTTCTCTTGCAAGAACAAACGCTGAAGATATCCGTTTCTGTGTAATGCACAAGAATGTTCCTGAGCTTCTCAAGAAAGTTCTTTCAGAGCTTAAGGGTAATGTTGAACATATGCTCAGCAAGAGCCGTGGGGATTATGCTTACACAATTCTTGATGTAGCAGGTGGCGATGCTTCAAATGTTGAAGCTATTGCTTCTGTTGAAGGCGTAATTCGTGTACGTGCTATCTGATTTTAGTTTAATATTTTAAAGAATAACCGCCTGACGGTGCAGTGGTTGCGTTGTCAGGCGGTTTTTTGTATAAATAAAAATGACGGGCAAAATTTGCTTGCCCGTCAAAAGAATAGATTATTCTTCGTCTTCCTGCTCCATCAATCTGTCAAATTCAGCAGCAGCCTTTTCAAACTCTTCGTCATCTGTAATGTCATCGAGTTCAAATTCTTCATCGCTGATTTCGATGTATTTGTAAATATACACGTCGTCGCTTTCGTCATTTGGAGCAACAGCGATGTATTCTTTGTCCTCTACATCAAAAATGCCGATGATTTCACATTCTACGTCTTTGCCGTCGTCAAAGCTTAAAGTTATGATGTTTTCGTTTTCCATAATTGATAACCTCCGAAAAATTATATTTTAAAATTATAGGTTTTAAATTTATGCAAAATCAGGTTTCGGTTTCTTTTATAAATGTGAATGAATTTGTGTTGTCGAAATTATAAGTCAATGTTTCTTGCAGTTTTTCATAAACAAGTCGTTCTTCAACGCCATTAAGCGTTGCGACAACTGAGGTTTCGTTGAAAGTATATGAGCCGTCGTATTCAATTCCGGCAATAGTTGCTGAGCAACTTCCGTTTGCGAAAAATTCAAATTGAAAATATCCATCTGCAAGGTCAAGTTCACTATATTTCACAGACTCACCCTTAAGCACAGCAGATGTTGGTATCCATTTTCCTACAATAACCTTATTATTTTCATTATCGCCACATCCGACTAATGTGAACATTAAAAGTGTAACTATAAGAAGCAGTATGGAAATGTGCGTTTTTTTACAAGTCATACAAGCTCACCCTTATCTATATTTTGATTTTACAAAAGATTAATACCAAAGTGCATATTTATATTATATTTTATCATTATTATGGCTTTTAGTCAACTGTCTGCAAGCTGTTAATGAAAATCATATGTTTTAATAACCAAAGTAAATATATAGTGGTTGTGCAAATATACAAAACAGTGCGAGTTGTGTTGATAATATTGGGTTATAGTGCTATAATTTTACATATAAGTTATTGTAAAGGAGTTTTGAAAATGAAAAAACGCAACAGAATTATGAGCTTTTTGCTTGCAGTTGTTATTATAATGTCAGCATTTGCCGCAACTGTACTTTCAGCGAATGCCGCAACAGCAGGCTCACAGGTTTATTTTGACAACTCGTTGTATGGCTGGGACAAGGTTTATGTATATGCCTACGGCACAAAGGAGAATGCAAAGTGGCCCGGACAGCTTATGGAAAAAGATGAAAGCGGACTTTATACAAAAACTTTTACCACCGCTTTCAAATCTGAAAATATTATTTTTAACAACGGACTTGAGAAGGGAGAGGGCAAGGAGCAGTATCCTGAGTCAAACGGACTTCCTTTGAAAACAGGTCAGTGCAAGCTTCTCACATCAGGTATGCAGTGGGTGGATTACGGAAAACCCGATGACCACGGCTATGGTTATGCTTATACTCCATCAGGTACAACATTTTCAGATAATTATATCTTTGTAAGACTTGGTCTGAAAAAAGCAACCAAGGGTTGGTATTCTATTGACGGCTCACCAAAGAAAGAATATGAAAACGATGATTTTATAGAAATAGGTGAGGGTAAAATCGGTAATTCACCAATAACTCTTACACTTACCGCAAAAGGCAGTGACGGAGTTGAAACCGAACAGATATTTACTTATAAAAAGACTTTTTCTGCAAGTACAACAAGCTTTTCTGCTCAGTCAGATGGTCACACAACAGAACCGGAAACAGGTTACTACGGAACAAACCCAAATATGCAGCTTGGCAAGAATAAGACTATAACTGTTGACGGCAAGCTGGACGACTGGGACAGCTCGATGATAATTGCACAGGGTACAGCAAATGATGACCCACGTGTGTATATGCCATCATCAATGCATGAACAGCCTTGGGATGCATATGCTCTCTATGCTGCATGGGATGACGATAATCTTTACTTTATGTGGGAACTTGCAAATACTACATATATCATTTCTCCAAGTGATAATTTTGCGGCTTCAAACGAAGCTCGCCCTTGGAGAAACAGTATTCCTATGTATATTGCACTTTCAATCGACCCTGAAAAGCAGGCTACAGGTAAGGCAATAGGTACAAATAAAGACGGCTCAACATACACAAATCCTTATATTTGGGGCTGTGACGGCGGCTATGCTAAGGACGGTGGTGTAGGCTTTACTACTCACGTTGATACACTTATTGCACTTGACTCAAATAACTCTAACGGTGGTGCTTCAATCTTCAAGGCTGATACTCTCGATACAGACGGAACATATATGTTCAATTACGATACAAGAGTTCCGATTGGTGTAAGGTCTTTTGAAGCTCAGGATAATCAGAACGGCTTTAAGATTAAGTATGCTAACGGTACACTCAGCAAAACTATGTATGGTATCAAGGGTGCAAAGGGAACAAGAGTTTTGGGCGATAACACAGATTCAGGTTCAAATTGGGTTGATTTCTACGATTATGGATATAAAAAATCTTACGGCTATATCTACGAGGTTGCAATTCCGCTTGAACACCTTGGTATTGATAAGGAGTATATCGAAACAAAGGGTATAGGTGCAATGCAGATTCTTACCTACGGCACATCAGGTATGGATACACTTCCTCACGACCCTTCAATGCTTGATAAGGCAAATGTTGCGTATAGCTACGATGGTTCAACTTCTCACGAAAAAGAGGATATAGACAATATTACCGTTCCTTTTGCAAGAGTTGGTGCGTTGCTTGAAGATACCATAGTTAATGAGGCTAGGTTTGAAGTGAACTTCGGTGCAGATAAGAACTCAGGTCAGTGCGTGAACACGGAAATTAAACTTTCTGCAGAAAGCTACAACGCAATCGGAGAGGTTGAGTATGAGTTTTTCATAAACGGTAAATCTGTGCAGAAATCAAGCGAGTCAGTATATAAGTGGATTCCTGACGAAACAGGCACATACGAAATTTCTGTTATCGCAACAGATTCACAGAATAGAACTTGCGAATCTTTCTCGGCTTACGCAATTGTTGAAGCAGAGAAAGAGCCTGAATATATGGCTGGTGATGTTAATAAGGATAATTATCTTGATGTAAAGGATGTTACTCACTTGCAGATGTTCCTTGCCAGATATACAAACAATGACGGAACACCATTACTCGATGAACAAAATCCACAGGATTTTGCTCTTGCAGATTTCAATGCAAACGGCATTATTGATGTTGCCGATGTAACCGAGTTACAGATGTTCTTAGCAACAAACAGAGTATAAGAAAAAAGTGTCACCTTCCGTGGAGGGTGACACTTTTATATATAAATGTATAGATAATAACAAAGATAAACTATTATGCTTTCTTAACAGGAGTTGTTTTGAGAACGAAGAAGAACACAACAGAAAGTATTGCAGAGGTTACAAAATTTGAGCAGATATTTATCCAAGGTTCATCAGTAGTATAACCATTTATGAAATCTAAGAAGTCTGTTACAGATAATGTAACAACACCATCAAAACAAGCTGCATCGATAATAGGGAAAACTAAGCCGATGAGAAGAATAGGTGTTAAGAAAACAGCAAATCTTGCTAAATCATTTGGTAATCTGTATCTGATATTTGAACAGAGACAACCAAAAATATATGCGAAAACGCAGTTTGCGAACATAAGCAGGAATGTCCATACAAGGTTTGTAAATGTAAGGTCGTTAGGAGCAAAGAACAGTGAGTGGTAGTAGGAACCAAACATTTCGTAGTTAAGACCAGCACTAGCGTCAGCAAATGTGAAATTATTGAGATAAAATGAACTGAATGCTGGGTTTGCAATAGCGTAAAGAACTGTATGAATAAGAGC
>JAXJTT010000067.1:0-21334 GCA_036309445.1 Ruminococcus sp.
AATATTAATGTCACGCTGACTGTTTTCGATAACCTTTGCAGCCTCGGCAACCTTGATGCTTTCTGCACGGTGAACACCTGCCTCAACAACAAGCTCATATACCTTTGCGATAACGTCAAGTGACTCTTCATCCATACCTGAAACGATTTTAGTAATTGTCTCAAGACGATGAACCTTATCACCCGGGTTGATTCTCTCTGGAGAGTAACCTACCTTGAAATCAACACCGCACTTAAGACCTGATTCTCTTTCAAGAATCGGAATACATACATCCTCAGTAACACCCGGATAAACAGTTGACTCAAAAACAATAATACTGCCCTTTGTGAGGTTACGACCCAAAATCCGGCTTGCACCCTCAACAGGAGTAAGGTCAGGAGTGTGGTCGTCATTAACAGGAGTAGGAACAGCAACAACGTGGAATTTTGCCTCTCTGAGCTTTGCTTCATCAGCAGTAAAATCAACAGTAGAAGCCTTGATAGCCTCATCACCCACTTCATTTGTAGGATCAATACCATTCTGATAAAGCTCGATTTTCTTCTTGTTAAGGTCAAAACCTACAACATCAATTTTCTTTGCAAAAGCAACAGCAATAGGCATACCTACATAACCCAAGCCAACAAGTGAAAGTTTTTCTTCTTTTGCAACCAATTTCTCATAAAGTGATGTAAACATATCATTCTACCTCAATTCTATTTTCTTTAATAGAATACTGCAAGCTCATAGCATACAGTAAATACTTAATTTATAATTGAAATTTAGTCTTCAATGACCATTTTATATTCTTTAACAGGCTGTTTGGCAGCAGTTTTTGCCAGAAGCTTTTCAATAGTCTGCAAATACGCAGAAATTACCTTTTCTCTTGAAAAGTTTTCAGCTACATAAGCTCTGCCGTTTTCGCCCATAGCTTTTCTTTTTTCGTTTTCCGTAGAAAGGAAAATCTCTATTTTTTTAACAAGAGCCTCAACATCTCCGCCATGATAGATAAAGCCTGATTCCCCATCTACCACAGTTTCCTGACAACCTGGGTTATCTGTAGTGATAATCGGTCTGCCCGATGAGGCATTCTCTAAAAGAACATTACTCATACCCTCTCCGTATGTAGACGGATGAATAATAGCGTGTGCTCTCTTTATCCACGGCTGAACATTTTTCTGGGAGCCTCTGTAGTGAACAATATCCTGCTCACCAAGCTCCTTAAGGTCAGTCTCGTAGTGAATCTCAGTAGGTTCAATGAAACCAAGCATATTAAATTCAGTCTGCGGATATTTTTTCTTAATACGCTTTGCGGCTTCTATATAATCGTCAACGCCCTTGTCGTGAAGCACCCTGCCTATATAGTTGAAAATAACAGGACTGCCTTCAAGACCGTCTCCCCCCTGCGGATATTCCTGCAAAGGATATCTCTCGGTGTTTACACCGGAGCCGGGGATAAGTCGGTGTTCACCCTTGACCATACCCGAGTCCACGGCAAGCTTCATATTTGTTGAATTCTGAAACATTACGCAATCAGACTTGCTGTATGCAAACTTAAACAAGCTCATAATGAATTTTTGTTTCATACCCGACTCATTTAAAACCGAGCCAAAACCTGTAACATTATTAATTACTGGAATATGTAAAGCCCTTGCCGCTAAACTTGCGTATACATTCGGCTTGGCTGTATATGTAAGCACAACCGATGGTCTGTGTTTTTTAAAGAGCTTATGATAATGTCGCATCAGTTTGAAATCGTTTTTTACACTGGTGCCACGACGGTCAATCACAGGGTCGTCATATATGTAAGGAATATCCTTCATAAGCTCAAACTTCGGACCATTAGGGCAGGAAATCAACATATCATAGCCTGCATCAATTATTGCCTGAACAAGCTCCAGACGGAAGCAATATACATCATCATCATTATTCGTAAGCAAAGCAACAAGCGGCTTGCCATTTACTTCATCTTTCATCGTTTCACTTCACTTTCAGCTTGTCCCTTCGGAACATAATCTCCTTTGTACTCCTTGCCAAGTACGGCAAAAACCGTCTTGAACATAGTGGCAATATCAGCCCAGAAACTGAATTTTTCTATTTCACGCAGATAATAATACATTTTCCCCGGAAGGATTTCTTCGACATAAACCTTGTCGGCATCTTCTGCACCATCAAGCAACTCAGCCTCGTCCTTGTAATATATACTTGCAAGGCTTGTAACACCTGCAGGAAGCAAAAGTGAAGCCATCATCTCGGGAGTATAGTGTTCCACGTACTTCACAGCCTCAGGTCTTGGAGCTACAAAGGTCATAGTACCTCTGAGCACATCAATAAGCTGGCTGATTTCATCAAGGCGAAACTTACGGATAAAGCTTCCGACCCTTGTAATACGGCTGTCATTTTTCACTGTAACGTGAGTACCCACCTTATCGGCATCCGATACCATTGTCCTGAATTTGAAAATTTTAAATTTTTCTCCGTACTGAGTGACTCTTTCCTGTCTGTAAAAAACAGGACCTTTTGAATCAACTTTAATTGCAACAGCCAATACCAAAAACACAGGAGAAAGCAGAATAAGCATTATAAGCGAGACAAAAATATCAAACAATCGCTTAAAAAACAAAGCAAGGCTTTTTTTCTTCAAAATGTCATAATATTTTCTGACTTCCTCAGTCTGCATATTTTTTGGAAGAGTCTCCCATTTACGAAGCATCATTTTATATACTCACTCACAATTTCAGCATAATTTTTAATTATATAATCCACATCTTCGTCAGTAAGAGAAGTATGCAGCGGTAATGTGATTTCATTTGCAAAATATGCATATGCATTAGGATAATCTGCAATATCAAAGCCAAGATTCTTATAAGCTGTATGCATAGGCAAAGGTTTGTAATGAACATTTGTGGAAATTCCACGCTCTGCCATTTTTGATATAATCTCGTTTCTCTGTTCTACAGAAATATTCGGAATACGTGTAATATACAAGTGACCCGATGACTGATAAGTTTCAGTATAATGCTCCAAAGTTTTGATACCGACAGGTCTTAAAGCTGCATCATACTTTCCGATAATTTCTTTTCTTCTCACAAGCATCTGAGGATAGCGTGAAAACTGACCAAGACCAATACCAGCTGTTACGTCAGTCATATTACACTTATACCAAGGTCCGATAACATCGTACTCCCAAGCACCAAGCTTTGTCTTTGCAAGTGCATCCTTGCTCTGACCATGGAGAGAATAAAGCTGAAGCTGATGATAAATTTCCTCATCATCAATGCCTTCTATTGTTTTCCACGCAAGAGCACCGCCCTCTGCTGTTGTAAAATTCTTAACAGCGTGAAAGGAATAGTTTGTAAAGTCAGCAACAGAACCGACCATAACACCTTTATACACTGCACCTATTGCGTGAGCCGCATCTGTAATAACTGCAACTCTGCCGAGTGCCTGCTGAATTTTCTGACCAAGCTCAGTACGAGACTGTGGCATAAATAAAGCCTTTTTCTTCTCAACTATTTCAAAAATCTTATCATAATCGCAAGGGACACCTGCCAGATCTACAGGAATAACAGCCTTTGTCTTTTCTGTGATTGCCGCTTCAAGTGCATCGTAGTCCATATGAGGAGAATCTTTCTGACAATCAACCAGCACAAGCTTTGCACCTACGTGGTCTACAACAGAAGCAGTAGCTGTGTAGGTGTATGCACAGGTGATAACCTCATCACCCTCTCCGATACCGAGAAGTCTCAAAGACATTTCAGCACAGGCGGTCTGACTGCTTAAGCAAGCAACCTTATTTGTACCTACATATTCTGCAATAAGCTTTTCGAGTTTTTTAGTTTTGGGACCTGTTGTAATCCAGCCCGATCTGAGAGCCTCTACAACCTCATTAATTTCTGCATCGGTTATATCAGGCGGACTGAAGGGAATCTTTCTCTTAGATTCAGCCGTCATAATATATCCCCTCCCATACTAATCATTATTTCAACTATGCGATAAAATAACCATACCGTAAATTTCAAAAAATCCAATACACTTTTTCTGACTCAATTAAAAAAAAGCATAGATAACTAAGCATATTCTACCACACAATGAAAATTATCTCAACTAAATTTGCAATTTTTTAAAAAAACAACGCAAAAAAAATAAAATACGGCGATTTTAAAGCCGTTTTTGTCAAAATATAATCCGTAAAAAAATCATTTTATGTTATAATATGCCTAAAACAATACAACAGAAAATCACAACAAACCTCAAACCCTCTGCCACGATTCAACAATCCACCCGAAATCTACGTAATTACATTAACCTGACAGCGTTTGTTTATCAGCAGTGTTTAATTCCAGACAATTAACTTTTCTACTCCATATTGCAGGGACCGGCCTCCTCGACGGTCCGCATTTTCCGATAAATTATAGTTTGCGGGGTGACCCCGCCCTACGATGTAGCAGAAAATTTATTGTCGGGAAACAGATTTCATTTATAAATAAAACTATCTACTCGGATTGGATGCAACGTCATCGTTGCCGTCACGCTTGAAAAAAATCCCGGAACAAACTTTTACAAAGCTCATTCCGAGATTTTTATTTTTTATTAAAATATTCAACAATTAAATCAATACTTTTTTAGCGGTGTCTACGGCTTCTTTTGCATCTCTGCAATAGAAATCGGCACCGATTTTTTCTGCATATTCTTTGGTAAGCACCGCACCACCTACCATTACGACACATTTGCTTGTGCCGTCAGGATTCTGCAAGGATTTATTTTCTCTGATAAGTTTTATTGTTTCCTCCATACTGCCCAAGGTTGTGGTCATAAGAGCAGACAAGCCTATAAGCTTGATATCCTGACTTATCGCTGTATCAACCACAGTCTGAGGGTCAACATCCTTGCCGAGGTCAACCACTGTATAGCCATAATTATCAAGCAACACCTTGACGATATTCTTGCCGATATCGTGAATATCGCCCTTGACGGTTGCAAGGATAATTTTGCCCTTGCTCACACTTTCGCCGCTTGTCTTTGAAATATGCTTCTTGATAACCTCAAAGCAAGCCTGAGCAGTGTTTGCACTCTGAATAAGCTGAGGGAGGAAGATTTTATTTTTCTCAAAGCCCTCGCCCACCTCGTCTAGTGCAGGAATGAGCATATTATTGACAATATCCATCGCATCTGTATTTTCAGAAAGCAGTTTTTCGGTAAGTGCCGCACCCTCATTTTTAAGACCGCTGCACACCGCTGTTTTTATGTCAATGTCAATTTTATTATCTGATTTTTTCGGCTGATTTTGTGCTTCGTTGCAGTTTGCGATAAAATCAACTGAGTTTTTATCAATGCCCGAAAGCACTCTGTAGGCACGCACTGCACCGATAATTGCATCAACATTCGGGTTGATTATCGGCAGGTCAAGACCTTCTTCAAGTGCCATAGTAAGGAAAGTTGAAGTAACAAGCTCTCTGTTCGGAAGTCCGAAAGAAATATTTGAAACACCAAGACAAGTCTTACAGCCAAGCTCGGTTTTTACTCTGTGCAAGGCTTCAAGAGTCTGTCGGCAAGCATCCTGCTCAGCAGAAACCGTAAGTGTAAGGCAATCAATAAAAACATCTTTTCTGTCTATACCCAGAGCCTCGGCACGCTCAACAATTTTCTTTGCAATTTCAAATCTGCCCTGTGCAGTCTTGGGGATTCCGTTTTCGTCAAGGGTAAGACCTACCACGCAAGCACCGTATTTTTTCACAAGCGGCAGCACCGCAGAAAGGCTCTTTTCCTCACCGTTTACAGAATTTACAATAGGACGTCCGTTGTAAACTCGAAGTCCTGCTTCAAGCACCTCGGGCTTTGTTGAGTCAATCTGCAACGGAGCATCGCAAACGCTCTGAATAGCTTTGATAACTCTTACCATCATCTGCTTTTCGTCAATTTCGGGATGACCTACGTTTACGTCAAGAATCTCAGCTCCTGCCTTCACCTGACTGAGTGCCTGAGTGAGAATATAGTCAATATTATTGTCAACCAAAGCCTGCTTAAAGAGCTTCTTGCCTGTCGGATTGATTCGCTCGCCTATAACCCTCGGCTGTGAAATTTCAACCGCAACAGAAGCACTGCAAACTGTCGGCTCATATTTATTTTCAGTCTTTGCAAATTTCTCGCCAGCAAGCTCATTGCAAACACTTTCAATATAATCGGGAGTTGTACCGCAACAGCCGCCGATTACCTTAACACCATATCTGAGCAGATTTTTGACAGACTTTGCAAATCCCTGCGGAGAAACATTATACTCGTTTGTGTCAGGGTCAGGAAGTCCTGCATTCGGCTTGATAACCACAGGCAGACTTGTATGCTGAGAAATCTCGCTGATAATCGGCTCAAGCTCCTCAGGACCGAGTGAGCAGTTTACACCGATTGCATCAACGCCGAGATGCTCCATAGTAACCGCAAAAGAAGCAGGAGAAGCACCTGTGAATGTGCGTCTGTTGCGTTCAAAAGTCATTGTAGTGATTATCGGCTTGTCGCTGTTTTCCTTTGCGGCAAGCACAGCGGCTTTAAGCTCATAAAGGTCGGTCATAGTTTCAAAAACTATAACATCAGCCTTTTGTCCTGCAAGCACCTGTTGTTTGTAATATTCATAAGCCTGCTCAAAAGTCAATGCACCTGTCGGCTCAAGAAGCTGACCGATAGGACCGATATCAAGAGCTACCAGAGCCTTACCCTGCACAGCAGCTTTTGCATTTTCGATACCCTTTGAGATAATTTCCTCAACCGAATATCCGCAATTTTTGAGCTTGTATGCGTTCGCACCAAAGGTGTTTGCGTACACAATATCTGCACCTGCCTGAGCGTAAGCCTTGTGAATTGACTTAATAAGCTCAGGGTGAGTAATGTTCAAAGTTTCAGGTACATCCTCAGGAACAACTCCGCTTTTCTGAATCATTGTACCCATAGCACCGTCAAGGAAAATAAATTCCCTGCTGTTTAAAAATTCCTTAAAATTCACAGTGTAACCCCTTCTTTCTGAATTTACACGTTTTGTTCAGATTACAAACCGCACAGCCACGTTTTTTCTTTTCAACAGGATTTTTTGAAAGTCCCATAACAGCAGTAACCGACTTTGACGGCACAAGCACAAAGCTGTCGTTTGTGCAAAGCCCTGCTTTTCTGGGGGCATCAAGCATATCAATAATTATCCTCTGCATTTCAATCGGATAATCGCCATATCCGGGGCTGAAACGGAATGTCATATTATAATCTTTATATTTTTCTGCAATAAGCTCGTCAACCTTTCCGCAAACCTGCTCAATCGCAACGCTTGCAAGGCTGTCCATAACAACCGCTTTTGCCATATCTGCAATCTGCGAAATGCGTATCAGCTTGTCGACCTCTGCACCAAGGGTGGCACACATAACCACAGCCTTTTCACAACCTGCAAGGTGATTTTCGATATCCTTGCCTTTGATAAGCTGACTGCAAGGCAGGTCTTTTTCAAGATATACAAACCGAGGCTGAGCAGTTTTTATAATTTCTTTTTCGCACTCGTTCATAAGCACATCCATTCTGTAGGTGAGCGAAATTCCTGCACCCCCAAGATAACGCACCGCCTCTGTTTTATTAAGCTTTGAAAGCTCAATCATTCTGCCACCTCCTTACGCAGTTATCTTTTTTATTTTACCACGTTTTTAAAGATAAAACAATAACACAAAATCGCTCTGCATAAGAAAACCGATTCTAACATATAAATTAGCACAAACCTATGTGGCAATATCGTAAAACGCTGTTGCATTATATGGAGGGGAAATATATGAAAGAATTAGTTGAGGAACGTGCGGCTATGCTGGGCGAATATATAATAGAAAGCAAGGCAACTGTCAGAAAAACCGCCAAAAAATTCGGCATATCAAAATCCACGGTACATAAAGATGTGAGCCAACGACTCAAGACAATAAACCCGACACTATACAAAGAAGTAAGAGCCGTGCTTGACCAGAATAAAAGCGAAAGGCATATCCGAGGCGGTATGGCTACAAAAAACAAGTATCTGAAGCAACGTGACGTTGCATCCAATCCGAGAAGATAGTTTTGTTTGTAAATAAAACCCGTAGCCCGACAATGAATGTTGTTATTATAACGTAGGGCGGGGGCTTGCTCCCGCCGAAAAGTTTTATTATAGCAGATATATTCTGTGTAGAATGTTTTTAAGGTAGTCTATTATATTCCTGCTTCCTGCGAAATATCGATTCCCACCGATGTTTTACGGTGGGAGCAAGCCGCCGCCCTACGATAAACAAATTGGTTTGTTCAATGAAAAAACTATAATTTACACGCCAAACAAATCAGAACAATCGTTCGAAAATTTTGAATTTCAAATACCAAAGTCCTTTTTATCACCCACCTTACTCCTTATAATAAAAGTAAGCTAAGGCTGAGACTTTTAAACGAAGCAACAAGTGTCCGGGTTTTGTCATTATTTTCAATATACAATAAATGTGTTAAAAGTCAGGCTAAGATTTTGGAGGACGAAATTATGTATAATATTTGTATTTTTATTTTTATAATCTACGCTATAAGCTACTCGGTAAGTGAAATACTACTAAAACAGAAACGTGACGTTTCATCCAATTCGGGAAGAAAATTTCATCTTTCCAAAACTTATTTTCCCGACTTTGAACAGACATATTACGGTAAAAATCGCACACAACGTGACGTTTCATCCAACTCGGGAAGAAAAAACAGACGCAAAAAACATACAAAATAAATAACAATAAAACCCACACGACAAACTACAAAACAAATCAACAAGAAAAACTTCCTATAAAGCAAAAACACGCACAGGCAGAAAACCTGTGCGTGTTTTGCGTTACGGGAAATTATTATTCAGTCACATAACATTTTCCACTCTAAAACAAGCCTGTCAATGTTAAAAGCGGCATTTGCAGAACTTGTTGAAGGGAGTTTATGGGGCAAAATCTTTGTTTGCGGATAAATATGCTTTTTATATAGCCTGTCAGCGGTTGCACCGTTTGTGTATATTTTATCCACCCTGCTGTTTTTAAGTATTACTGAAATATCATTCGGCACAACATTTCTGATTGAGCTGTCGCTTGAGCCTGAAATTTCGCAGGAATGAATCACATCCCACAAAGCAATATGATTTCTGAGCAAAAAATCTTTCTTATCATCAACGCTTTGTGGCACATCCTGTTTTAAAACCAAAGCCAGCACCCTCCAGAATCTGTTTTGCGGATGACCATAGAAAAAACTGCTCTCCCGTGACTTCACCGACGGAAAACTGCCTAAAATAAGTATCTTGCTTTCTGTATCATACACAGGCGGTATCGTGTGTATAACCGTCCTGAAATCTTCTGTATTTTTCATATTTCACCTATATATAAAAGCTGACTACATAAAAATGCAATCAGCCTTATATTACTTTATTATATGCAAAATTTCTTCTGCTTTGCGTACTTCTTCCTGTGTGGGAGTTCGTACTCCGTCCAGCGGATAATCAATTCCGAGTGCCTGCCATTTGGCAAGACCGAGGGTATGATAAGGCAGAATTTCAACCCGCTTTACTGTTTCAAGCGTTGAGATAAAGCCGTAAAGCTCATCAAGCCCCTGAGTATCGTCTGTAAGATTTGGCACAAGCACGTGTCTTATCCACATATCTTTGCCGTTATCCGAAAGCCACTTGGCAAACTGAAAAATATTTTCGTTTTTATGCCCTGTAAGCTCGATATGCTTAGTGCTGTCTGCTTCTTTTAAATCAAGCAGAACAAGGTCAGTGTACTTTATAAGCTCCTCAAACTTTTTGAGTCTGCTTTCCTCAAGCGAAAACGGCTGGGCGGAAGTATCAAGAGTTGTATGCACACCATGCTGTTTTGCAATACGGAAAAATTCCGTTACAAAATCAATCTGCAACAACGGCTCACCACCGCTGACGGTGATTCCGCCATTATTTTTCCAGTATTTATGATAGCGGTACGCCCTGTCAAAAAGCTGTTGAGGCGTATATTTTTCACCGCTGTTTACGTTCCATGTATCAGGATTGTGGCAATATTTGCAACGCATGGCACAGCCCTGCATAAAAACCACAAAACGAACACCGGGGCCGTCCACAAGCCCGAAGGTTTCGAGCGAGTGGACGTTGCCGATAATATTTTTATTTTCTTCCATATTCATTACATTGATGTATGGCAGGTACGTGAAATTACATCCATCTGCTGTTCACGGGTGAGGTCAATGAACTTAACCGCATAGCCTGAAACACGGATTGTAAAGTTTGCGTACTCTTCCTTCTCAGGATGTTCCATAGCATCGAGGAGCTTTTCAACACCGAATACATTTACGTTGAGGTGGTGAGCACCCTGATCAAAGTAACCGTCAAGCACCTGAACAAGGTTATCTATACGCTCCTGCTCTGAGTGACCGAGAGCGTCAGGATTGATTGTCTGAGTATTTGAAATACCGTCCAAAGCCCACTCGTAAGGGAGCTTTGCAACTGAGTTAAGAGAAGCAAGCAAGCCGTTTTTCTCTGCACCATAGCTTGGGTTTGCACCAGGGGAGAGTGGCTCTCCTGCCTTTCTGCCGTCAGGAAGACTGCCTGTAGCCTTGCCGTAAACGACGTTTGAAGTAATTGTGAGAATAGATGTTGTAGGCTCTGAATCACGGTATGTGTGATGCTTCTTGATAGCCTCAAGAAATGTACGGAGAAGCCATACTGCAATATCGTCTGCACGGTCGTCATCGTTGCCGTAACGTGGGAAGTCACCCTCTGTTTCAAAGTCAACTACAATACCTGTTTCGTCACGTACTGTCTTTACCTTTGCGTACTTGATTGCACTGAGAGAGTCAACAACGTGTGAGAAGCCTGCAATACCTGTTGCAAAAGTACGACGGACATTTGTATCAATAAGAGCCATTTCAGCTGCTTCGTAGTAATACTTATCATGCATATACTGAATAAGGTTGAGTGTGTTTACATAAACACCTGCAAGCCAGTTCATCATATCAAGGTATCTTGCAACAACCTCATCATAATCGAGATATTCAGAAGTAATCGGACGGTATGCAGGGCCGCACTGCTCTCTTGTCTTGCCGTCAACACCACCATTGATAGCATAAAGCAAGCACTTTGCAAGGTTAGCTCTTGCACCGAAGAACTGCATTTCCTTACCTGTCTGTGTAGCAGATACACAGCAGCAGATTGAGTAATCGTCACCCCATACAGGCTTCATTACATCGTCATTTTCGTACTGAACAGAGCTTGTCTTAATTGAAATTTCAGCCGCATAATCCTTGAAATTCTGAGGAAGAGCTGAAGAATAAAGAACTGTAAGGTTTGGCTCAGGTGAAGGTCCCATATTCTCAAGAGTATGGAGAAAACGGAAGTCTGTCTTTGTTACCATTGAACGACCGTCAACACCGATACCTGCAACCTCAAGTGTAGCCCATACAGGGTCGCCTGAGAAGAGCTGGTTGTATGACGGAATACGTGCAAACTTAACCATACGGCACTTCATTACGAGGTGGTCGATAAGCTCCTGTGCCTCGCTCTCAGTGAGAACACCGTTTGCAATATCACGCTCAATGTAGATGTCGAGGAATGTTGAAATTCTGCCGACACTCATAGCCGCACCGTTCTGAGTCTTGATTGCGGCAAGGTAGCCGAAGTAAAGCCACTGAACAGCCTCTCTTGCGTTTGTTGCAGGCTGAGAAATATCATAGCCGTAGCTTTGTGCCATAAGCTTCATATCTGAAAGAGCCTTAATCTGCATTGAAATTTCTTCACGAAGACGGATAACATCATCAGTCATTGTGCCGTCGCCGCAATTGTTAAGGTCGTGCTTCTTATCAGCAATAAGGAAATCAACACCATAGAGAGCCACACGGCGGTAGTCACCAACGATTCTGCCTCTGCCGTATGTGTCAGGCAAGCCTGTGATGAGCTTGTTGTGACGAACCTTTTTCATTTCAGGTGTATAGGCATCAAAAACGCCCTGATTGTGAGTACGGCTGTACTCTGTAAAAATCTTATGAAGCTCAGGATTTGGTGTATAACCATTTGTAGTGCAAGCCTGCTCAGCCATTTTGATACCGCCAAATGGCATAAATGCACGTTTGAGTGGCTTGTCTGTCTGCAAGCCGACAACCTTTTCAAGGTCTTTTAAATCCTCGCTGATATAGCCAGGCTTGTGTGATGTAAGTGTAGAAACAATCTCTGTATCCATATCAAGAACGCCGCCCTTGGCACGCTCCTGCTTCTGTAAATCCTGTAATACGCCCCAGAGCTTATCAGTTGCCTCTGTAGGGTCTGCAAGAAAGGAGGAATCTCCCTCGTAAGGCTTGTAGTTCTTCTGGATAAAATCACGCACGTTGATTTCTTCTTTCCAGATTCTGCCTTCAAATCCATTCCATTGTGTAAAACTTATCATAATCTACCTCCTTGAACTTTACAGACGTTTTGTGCAAGTTAGATAAAACTAACCTGTGTTTTTTCTTATCCGTTCACTATTTTTTAGAAACGTATTAAAACATCGTCTGTCTTGATTTAATTATACCATTATCAAGACCAAAATGCAACAAAAAAAGAGCTGTAAAAATACAGAAAAAGTCGAATTAAAACAGCATTTTTCACCGCCCCGAAAATTATGCACAAAAATAAGACACAAGTCAAATTTCAAAGTGTATACTTTAAAACCTGATTGTGTCAAATTTTGTCTTTTATCACTTTACAATAATGAATTGATTTTTCTTCGGCATCACTGTTTTTTCTTTTCTTTTTTCAATAATTCACGGATATACGCAAAAGTTTTTTCTTCGCCCTGTTCGCTGAGCATCTCAAGAAGCTCCCGAAGAACATTTTCGGTGTTTTCGTGCATACGTTTTTTGCCCCTTATTCTGTTATAATAATTGAGGGAATCGGAGTCTTTGTACTTGTCGCCGTTATATATCTTGCTTGCCGCAACTCTGTCACAGAACATTTCCACCACATAATTGAGTGGCATTTCTACGTGTTCAATCTCCTTGGTTTTTGGATTGTAGTCGT
The DNA here is from genome assembly GCA_036309445.1 of Ruminococcus sp. Classification (GTDB taxonomy): domain Bacteria; phylum Bacillota; class Clostridia; order Oscillospirales; family Acutalibacteraceae; genus Ruminococcoides. The sequence continues at coordinate 13,016 of JAXJTT010000067.1, forward strand.
TCCAATATTCATAGTGGTGCTTGTTTCTGCCCTTGTGGTGCATCCACGCTTTTGAATAGCCGTACAACTCTCTTTCTTGCTCATTCGGACTGCGTGTGCCTTGGTAATATTTTGCACCTGAGATGAACTCTGTGGGGCTGTATTTAGAAAGGTCGTGTCGTAAGCCCTGCCAGAATATTCCTGCCTTTGCACAGTGTGCAATCACCTTGTTACGGTGCTTTGTAATTGTCATAAAATGCTTCAAAAATTTAGCCATTGTCATTCACCCACTTTATCTTATCATATTTTATCAGATTTTTAAATACTTCTTGAACTTTTACTTCTGAAACATTATAATGAAATTGTCGGAATTTGTATATAATTATACTAAATACAATAACTGCATCTGAAATCAGGTTTTGTATTATCAGAGAATTTGAAAGGATTATGAAATGAAGAAAAAAACTTGTACGCTTATGATTGCCGCCACTCTTTCGGTATGTGTGTGTGCTGTTTCCGTAATCAGCGGTTGTTCAGATTCAAAGCCCTCTGACCCTGTTGCTACCACACAGGCACAGCAGACAACTCAGGCAACAACTATCCAGCCTTCAACAGCACAGGCAACCACACAGATTGCTACTACCGTTGAACCGACCACTGTTGCTGAAGAAACAAAAGCGGAGCAGAACAACAATGAAAATTCTGTTGATACCGATGACAATGAAAACAATAACAACAGCTCATACGAAAAACCTGACAACACAAACAGCGGCAAGAATTTCACGCATAATACAGCATATGACGGCTACTCCACTGCAATTCTTGCAAATCAGGATATTCTCAGAAAAAACCTTGAAAACAACGGATACAGCATAAATCCTTATTACATCAAGGTAAACAAAAGACAAAACTGCGTAACTGTCTACACCTACGACGAAAATGGCAATTATACTGTCCCTGTAAGAGCTATGGTATGCTCCTGTGGTATTGACGGCTCAACAGTTACAGGCGATTTTTCAATCTACTACAATCAGGAATGGAACGGACTTTTCGGTGATGTTTACGGCTACTATACAGTCGGATTTTACGGAAACTATCTTTTCCATTCCGTTCCATACTATGATGCTTCTCCCGACACACTCAAAACACACGAGTACAACAAGCTGGGTCAGGAAGCGTCTCAGGGCTGTGTACGAATGGCTGTTGCAGATGAAAAATGGCTGTTTGACAACTGCTACGTTGACACTCCCGTAACAGTATACGAGGACGATAACCCCGGTCCGCTGGGCAAGCCTGAGGCTATGAGAATAACTGACCACGATTGCGGCTGGGACCCTACCGACCCCGATGACGACAATCCGTATGCAAGACGTTCACCGCAGATTGCAGGTGCTAAAAACCTTTTCATTGACAAGGGTACAAGCTTTGATATACTCAGCGGCATCACCGCACTTGACACCTGTTCAAACGACATCACAGGCAAAATCGTTGTAACAGGCAGTGTTGATACTGAAAAAGAAGGCAGTTATAACGTAACCTACTCCGTAGAGGACTCAATGCACCGCACTGCATCAAAAACTATTGTTGTTACTGTGGTATAAATTCAAAAGCTCTATTCTCCGAACAGAATTTCTGCTCGGAGAATTTTGTTTTTCTTTACGAAAGATAACAAATTTCAACAACACAATTCCTAATTATGCAGTATTTATGCGGATTTTGAAGTTTTTGAAAATATTTTGAAAAAACTTTAAAAAAAGTGTTGACTTTTTGAACATACGGTGATATAATAACAACTGTCCTCGAGAGAGAGACAAACAAAACTGAAAAGTTGGTGTTGATGACGCTGAGGGTCCACCTGTTCCCATACCGAACACAGAAGTTAAGCTCAGTGGTGCCGAAAATACTTGGCTGGTGACGGCCTGGAAAAATAGGGAGATGCCAACATCATCGAGTGTCCACCCAGTAGGGTGGGCATTTTTTTGATTTGCAATAAATTGCTTCGTTTTACTCGGGCAAGAAAGTATATATTTATATACATCTGTCTACCCGAATCTGATGCAACGTCACGTTGCTTTTGCAAAAAATACGACAATGGTGATAGTATGAACATATCAAACACAGATTTTATATGGAATTACCTTAAAAACACCACCTCCCACATCGTGCTTTATGGTATGGGCGACGGTGCCGACAAGGTGCTTGCGGCTTTTGAAAAATTCGGTATCAAGGCTTCTGCCGTTATGGCCAGTGACGATTTTGTGCGTGGTCAGAGCTTTCGTGGCTTCAAAGTAAAAAAGCTCTCCGAAATTGAGGCTGAATTTTCCGACTTTATAATTGCCCTCTGCTTTGCAAGCCAGTTACCTGATGTTATGGCTCAGATAAAAAAAATTGCTGAAAAACACAAGGTTATTGTACCGAGCGTCCCTGCATTCGGCAACGTACTTTTCGATGAAAAGTTTATAAACGAAAACTGCGAAAACATCGAAAAAGCAAGAAACTTACTTGCTGATGATTTATCCAAAAAAGTATTTGACGGTGTGATGAGCTTCTACAAAACAGGCGAGCTTCATTATCTTGACGATATCACCACCGACAAAGACGAAGCATTTGAAAACATTTTAAAGCTTGGCGACAACGAAACATACGTTGATCTCGGAGCATACAACGGTGACACAATAGACGAATTTCTGCACTACTCAGGCGGCACATACAAGCACATAACCGCTTTTGAACCAAACAGCAAAAACTTCGAAAAGCTCAAGGCTCATTGTGGCGATATGGCTGAGCTTGACCTGTGGCAGCTTGGGGCGTACAGCCACAACACCACCCTGTATTTTAACAACAAGGCAGGCAGAAACAGTGCCATAGTTGAGGAAAGCACTACACAAACCCCTGTGGCGGCTGTTGATGCAATACTGTGCGGAAGAAAAGCTACATATATAAAGGCAGATGTCGAGGGTGCAGATTTTGAAGCAATCACAGGTATGAAAAAAACGCTTGACCTGTTCAGGCCGAAGCTCAACATCTCAGCGTATCACCGATTTGAAGATGTTTTCAGACTTCCTTTGCTCATCAGTCAGATAAATCCGGAATATAAAATCTATCTCCGCCACCACCCGTATATTCCTGCGTGGGATACTAATTTGTATTGTGTCTGAATAGATTTACATTTGAATCAAACATCAAAAAGGCTGTAACACCAATTCAAAACAAAACAGCCACCTTGTGCTACATAACAAGGTGGCTGTCAAATATTTTGCGAAATTCTTATTGACATAACCGCTATAATATTATATTATAATTATAGTAAGGGAACGGCTTGGGCTGTTCTGCTATACTTAGGTTATATTTTTCTTAACCGCTCTGTATTGCCGTACAGGGCGGTTATTTTTTTGTGTTATTTATGTATGCCGTAGCAAATATCAGTATAAGTACTATCATTGCTAAGTATTCCATAATAGCTACCCCCTTTCAAAAGGGAGTCAGAACAACCGCCACCGTTCCGATACTACATTCTCATTATATCATAATTTTTATAAAACGCAAGCTATTATACAATAGCAAAGCAAGCAGTCTCACTTATGCATTGAGACTGCCTGCTTATTTTTTACATCATATCAAAATCCGTTTTCTGTTGCTGAGTAAAGAGCTTCTTCGTACGTAAAACCGTCATGTTGTAATTGTTCTATTAATTCAGACTTTGTCTTACTTTCTAAGAAAGGTATAAATTGCTTTCCACGTTCTACGGCTTCTTCATTCCAATCTGCACCGCAATTATCAGCGGCGTATGTACTCGCCTCATTTGAATACGATTTTTCTTCAAGCTCCTTAATCAATCTGCTGTGTGAATAACCCTCATCTTCCAGAAGTTCTTTTGCCTGCTCCAGAGCGTTTTCGTTTTCAATAGCCTTATAAGCTTCATTTTCAGGGTCTGATGTTCCGCCGTAAAGTTCAGCAGCACCAAATTCTGCCTCTTCATCAGTAAAACCTTCAAATTTTAATTGTAATACTAAATCATCGTAAGAAAGCGGCATAAGCTCCATATAATATGTCGCACGCATCTTTGTCTGTTCGTACCAATCGGCACCGCAGTTTTCCATTGCATAATCTATTTCTTCAGAAGTGAAACCGTTGTTTTCCAAAACTGTTCTCAAACTCTCCTTTGAAACTCCTGCACCACCAAGATGAAATGCAGCAGCAGACAAAACATCTGTTTCTTTCGCAGATGTTTTGGATTCAAAATATCCCACTACTTCACTTTTATTCCCATCAGAACATCCAACAACAGCTCCCATAACACACACAGATAATAAAACCGCAATAATTTTTTTCATAATATCCCCTTCTGTCTGTCATATTCAAATAACACGAAAATCATATATTTGTCAATATATATTATATTGTGCAACTAAAAAAAACAAGGCTGTCATCACAACAGCCCCTGTTTTAAATTACTTACTTGATGAGCCGAACTCACTTAAGATATCATCAATTTCACTCTCTGTAGCGTATCTGCCTGTTCTGTTTGAAGTGTAGGTATCAATATCGAAATCGTCATCTTCAAAGCTGTCATCATCAACCTCAGGCTCAGCAGCAAGAGTTTCACCACGACGTTTTGCGTTAAGGAGCTTAGCCTCAGCCTTCTTGTCAGCCTCAGCCTCAGCCTGACGACGCTTGTCGCCAAAAGCGATATCTCCGATGTAAAGACCGAAAATACCTGCAACAAGGTAAGCCACAAGTAAGATTATGTTTGTAATCTGAAAACCGCCGTTGTAGATAAGCATACTTGGAATAAATACAACAGGAGCGATGAGTGTGAAAAAGAAATCAAGACCGTACTTTGAGCAGAAAACTGCAGAGCAGACAATAGCAATAGCAGGAAAAACAAAGTAATAAGCTATAGCGGAAAAGCCTGCAAGTGCCGGAACAAGGAAAAGAAGCGGCACAATCATATAAGCAAGCAGAATAACTACCGCATAAGGAACATAGCGTTTCATCATACTATTCATAGGAAATCCTCCATAAACCATAATTACTTTTCTATTATAGCGTATTCTCAGGAAAAATCAATGATTTTAGGAAAACATTTCTAATAAAGCGAACAATCCCAAAAGGACCTGTCTCACTAAATCAAGATGTCCCTTACCTGTAAGTTAAATTAATGTTTACGGGGTGACCCCGCCCACAATTCGAGGAGATAGTATCGTTTGCATATACATTTTGTAGCCCGACAATGAATGTGATATAAAATTATAGTTTTTCTCCTCGAACAAACCTATTTGTTTATCGTAGGGCGGGGGCTTGCAAGCGGTGACGCTTGACCCAATCCGAGCAGACAGTTTTAGTTATTAGAAAACTTTAATGCCCGACAATATATTTCTGATATAACGTAGGGCGGGGGCTTGCTCCCGCCGAAAAAGTTTTCTATAGAAGTATAGTTTTGTATGAGCAGATGGTAAAATCGAAAATGATCCTGATAGACCATTAATATTTGTTGATGTTTATGCGGCGGGAGCAAGCCCCCGCCCTACGATGTAATAGTAAAAATTAGCTGTCGGGCATTAAAACTTGCCTACAAATGCAATCTATCTTCTCGAATTGGGTCAAGCGACATCGCCTGCGATTTGGATGTAACGTCACCGTTGCCGTCACGCTTGCTATAATTTAGCAAAAAGCACTTTATAAATAACCATACAAAAGCCGTCTCCCTATAATTATAAGAAGACGGCTGAAAATATTTTATCTGCTTACCAATAATGATATGAGTGCATTAAGATTGAAAGGTTTATCCTTAGCCAAATGTCATCACTACTTCATCAATACGCATAGAATCAATATCTTTTATATCTGATTTTTTCACCTTGTAAAATGAAGTCCAGACTCTTAATTCTAAATCAGTACAGGTTTCATAAAAGTTAAACCTGTTTATAATCAATTGGTTATTCTCAATTCCCATTTCGGTAACTTTTCTGTCGTATTTCGGGTCACCACAATAATTATACCAAATATACAGTGAATATTCCTCAAAAAAGCTGGTGTCAAAATCAGTTGAAGTTGCACCAAATAAATGTGCAAACTGTTCTTTTGACTCTATAAGAAAATCGGATTTAAAGTTGGATTTATTTATTACAACAGGGAAAAGCTTATCGGAATTTAAAACATTCTCAAATTCAATTTGATTTTCTATGTACTCCGGATAATCATATGAATTTGTAATTTCCACATTAAGATATGAAGAATCCATTTCTGCATAGCAAGTATAATCAAGACCGGCAAGCATTTTTTGCGACTCTGTTACGTCGTTTACATCAAAAAGTGAATCACCGTTAAAATCAGTCATATACATTGAGCTTTCTGCAACTGCATCATATCCTGCCAAATGCATTTGTAAGGCAGTTACATCTGAAATATCAACTACCTTGTTTGAATTGAAATCACCGATTTTTTCGTAATTTAAAGTAACTTCGTCAGCCGCAAAAGCTGTTGTCATTGACGATACACCAAGACACAGTGCAATTACTGCGGATAATATTGCTTTAGTTTTTTTCATAATGTTTCCTCCTTGCGTTTGAGAATTATAAAAACAGATGATATATTGTAGTATGTCTTTACTGTTCCAATAATATTATAACATATCAAAGGGGGCTGTACAGTATTTTGAAAACAAAATACTGCAACAAAAAATTTATCCTGCATTGTGCATATTGCTGTCTATATAGATGTATAAGTTTTCTTTTTCCTTTTTTGCACGTCAAGTTGCAAAAGTTCCGTTGACAACCCGAAAAAAATGATTTAAAATAATATATGTGTGCTGTATTATAGCACAGCAGAAATAATCTTTTAAAATGAGGTGAAAACTTAATGGACGCAGACGGTAATAAAGGCGGAGTACCCGGGCGAAGTTGCAACAAAATGACCGCAAATTCAGAAGCGTTCATTTTGTATATCACAATTTAATAGGTACAAAGTCTTTACTCCCTAAACATTAATAAAGGAGGAAAGATGATGGAATCAGTCAGAGTTTCTATAACAGAAACCATCAGGGTGTTACTTGACGAAAAAAAGTACAACACCTTGAAGGACATTCTTGTAACACTCAAGCCGTATGATATTGCGGCAATTTTTGAGGAGTTGCAGGACGAAAAAACACCTGTTCTGTTCAGAATACTTCCAAAGGAGCTTGCCGCCGAAACATTCGTAGAAATGGACGAGGACACTCAGGAGTTTCTTATTCACGGCTTCAGCGATAATGAGCTTAAGGAAGTGCTTGACGAGCTGTTTATTGACGATGCTGTAGATATTATCGAAGAAATGCCTGCAAACGTGGTAAAGCGTATTCTAAAACAGGCTGATAAGGACACACGAAACACCATAAATCAGCTTCTCAGATACCCTGAGGACAGTGCAGGCTCAATTATGACAACGGAGTTTATTCTGCTCCGTCCTGATATGACAGCCGAGCAGTCTATCAAGCGTATCAGAAGAACCGGTGTAGACAAAGAAACAATCTACATCTGCTATGTAACAGATGAAAACAGCAAGCTTATCGGTATCACAAGCGTAAAGGATTTGCTCTTGAGCGAAGACGACAGCCTTGTAGCCGATCTTATGGAAGAAAACGTAATCGCTGTAAACACTCTTGACGATCAGGAGAAGGTTGCACAGATGTTTTCAAACTATAATTACCTCGCACTGCCCGTAGTTGATACAGAAAACCGACTTGTAGGTATTGTTACAATCGACGATGCTATCGACGTTATTCAGGAAGAGGCAACCGAGGATATCGAGAAAATGGCTGCGGTTATGCCGTCTGATAAGCCGTATATGAAAACAAGCGTTTTCGGCATTTATCAGAAGCGTATCCCTTGGCTTCTTGTCCTTATGCTTTCGGCAACCTTCACAAGTGCAATCATCACACACTTTGAGGGTGCACTTTCGGGAGCAATCGTGCTCTCTGCATTTATCCCGATGATTACGGGTACAGGCGGTAACGCAGGCTCACAGGCTTCGGTATCGGTTATCCGTGCATTGTCACTTGGCGAGGTTTCTTTCTCAAATGCCATAAAGGTTTTGTGGAAAGAAGTGAGGGTTTCTATCCTCTGCGGTATCACCCTTGCCGCCGCAAATTTTGCAAAATTGATGATATTTGACTTAAGAGGTGTAGACAACGGACTTTTTATCGCCCTTGTTGTGTCGCTGACACTCGTGGGCACGATAATTATGGCTAAGCTTATCGGTAGCTTCCTGCCTATGCTTGCAAGCAAGTTCAAGCTCGACCCTGCTGTAATGGCTTCCCCTCTCATCACAACAGTCTGCGATGCCCTCTCCCTTCTCATATAC
>JAXJTT010000068.1:0-3812 GCA_036309445.1 Ruminococcus sp.
GTCCTCACAGAGGTGGCGACCTCAGACGTGCTAGAGCTGGTGCTGCTAACATCGTTCCTAACTCAACAGGTGCTGCTAAGGCTATCGGTCTTGTAATTCCTGAGCTCAACGGCAAGCTCATCGGTTCAGCTCAGCGTGTTCCTGTAGCTACAGGTTCAACAACAATCCTCACAGCTGTTGTTAAGGGCACAGACGTTACAGTTGAAGGCATCAACGCTGCTATGAAGGCTGCTGCTTCTGAGTCATTCGGTTACAACGAGGAGCCAATCGTTTCTTCTGACGTTATCGGTATGAGATACGGCTCACTCTTCGATGCTACACAGACAATGGTAGCTAAGATTGCTGACGATCTCTATGAGGTTCAGGTTGTTTCTTGGTATGACAACGAGAACTCATACACAAGCCAGATGGTTAGAACAATCAAATACTTCGCTGAGTTAGGCTAATTATAAGTTTTAAACTTATTGCTAAACCTATACGGTAGTATTCAGGGCTGTCCCACGTGGACAGCCCTTTTTGTTTATTTTACGCCGAGGAGATAACATTTATTTATATGCGGTTTTTAATGCCCGACAATAATATTTGTTGTATCCGCCAATACGGTATAAAGCAATATTTCTTTACTTATAAAACAAACACACCCCCTCCGACTCAGAAATCAGAGGGGGTGCTATACAGTAAGTTACTGCTTATTTTTTATTAAAGAGCCGCAATAGCTGCTTCGATAAGGGCAATCTGCTCTCTTTCTTTAGCTGCCTGACCCTTAACCTTTTCGATTACATCTGCAGGTGCTTTTGCAACGAAGCCCTGATTGTTAAGCTTGCCCTCGCTCTGTGCAAGACGCTTCTTAACCTGCTCAAGCTCCTTATTAAGACGTGCAAGCTCCTTATCCTTATCAACAAGCTCGTTCATAGGAATGTAAATCTTTGCATCTGCAGTTACAACAGTTACTGCACCTTCAATATCAAAGCTCTCTCCTACTTCAACTTCATTTGCAGAAGCAAGCTTCTGGATGAATGCTGTGCCGTCAACAAATGTCTGCGGGAATTTTGTAGCAACATAAACCTTTGCTTTTCTTGAAGGTGGAACATTCATCTCTGCACGACGGTTACGGATAGCACGGATAGCCTCCATAACTCTCTCCATTTCAGCAACAGCCTCTGGGAAGTCAAGCTCTGCACAGTATTCAGGATACTTTGCAAGCATAACTGTCTCGCCCTCGTGAGGGAGTGTCTGCCAGATTTCCTCTGTGATGTATGGCATAAATGGGTGGAGAAGTCTTAAAATCTTATCGAGAACATAGAGAAGAACCTGTCTTGCGTTCTGTGCGTCTTCGCCCTCGCCTGTGAGTCTTGCCTTTGCAAGCTCAATGTACCAGTCACAGTAGCAGTCCCAGATGAAGTCGTAGAGCTTCTGAACAGCGATACCAAGCTCGAATTTCTCGAGGTTTTCGTTGATTTCCTTAGCAACTGTGTTGAGTGTTGAAACAATCCACTTATCCTCTGTTGTGAGAGTTTCAGGGAGCTTGCACTCTACGTTATAATCGTCGATGTTCATATGAACATAACGTGAAGCGTTCCAGAGCTTGTTAGCAAAGTTTGAGCAAGCCTCAACACGCTTCTCTGAGAAACGCATATCGTTACCAGGTGAGTTACCTGTTGCAAGGAAGAATCTGAGTGCATCTGCACCATATTTATCAATAACCTCAAGCGGGTCAATACCGTTGCCGAGGGATTTTGACATCTTAACACCGTTCTCGTCTCTTACAATACCGTGCATAAATACAGTATCAAAAGGAGGCATATCTGTATGCTCGATAGCTGAGAAAATCATTCTTGATACCCAGAAGAAGATGATATCATAGCCTGTAACGAGAGTGTTTGTAGGATAGAAATATTCAAGCTCAGGAGTTTTCTCAGGCCAGCCGAGTGTTGAGAATGGCCAGAGAGCAGAGCTGAACCATGTATCGAGTGTATCCTCGTCCTGACGGAGATGGTCTTTGCCGCACTTAGGACAAACAGAAGGAGTTTCTTTTGCAACGATAATTTCGCCGCAATCCTCACAGTACCATGCAGGGATTCTGTGACCCCACCAGAGCTGACGTGAAATACACCAGTCCTTGATGTTCTCCATCCAGTGATAGTATACCTTCTCGAATCTCTCAGGAATAATCTTAGTTTTGCCTTCTCTTACACATTCGATTGCAGGCTTAGCAAGAGGCTCCATCTTTACAAACCACTGCTTTGAAACACGTGGCTCAACAGTTGTCTTGCAACGGTAGCAAGTACCTACATTATGAACATGAGGCTCGATTTCAACAAGGAAGCCGCCCTCTTCGAGGTCCTTAACGATTGCCTTTCTGCACTCGTATCTGTCCATACCGCAGTATTTGCCTGCTTTTTCGTTCATATGAGCTTTTTCGTCCATAACATTGATTACTTCAAGGTTATGACGTAAGCCTACTTCGAAGTCGTTAGGGTCGTGAGCAGGAGTAATCTTAACTACACCTGTACCGAAATCCATTTCAACATATGTGTCAGCAACAACAGGAATCTCTCTGCCAACGAGTGGGAGAGTAACTGTCTTACCGATGATATCTTTGTATCTTTCGTCCTCAGGGTGAACAGCAACCGCTGTATCGCCAAGGAGTGTTTCAGGACGTGTTGTTGCAAGCTCAACATAGCCGCTGCCGTCTGTAAGCGGATAGCGGAGGTGCCAGAAGTTGCCGTCTTTCTCAGCAAAATCTACCTCTGCATCAGAAATTGATGTGCAGCAGTGCGGACACCAGTTGATGATTCTCTCACCACGGTAGATAAGTCCCTTTTCGTAGAGCTTTACAAAAACTTCTTTTACAGCCTTTGAACAGCCCTCGTCCATTGTGAAGCGTTCACGCTCCCAGTCACAGCTTGAACCAAGCTTGCGAAGCTGGCTTGTGATTCTTCCGCCGTATTCTCTTTTCCAGTCCCAAGCACGCTCGAGGAAGCCCTCTCTGCCGAGGTCATCTTTAGAAATGCCCTCTTTACGCATAGCTTCAACGATTTTTGCCTCAGTAGCGATTGAAGCGTGGTCTGTACCTGGGAGCCAGAGTGCACTGTAACCCTGCATTCTTCTCCAACGTATAAGAATATCCTGCAAGGTTTCGTCAAGTGCGTGGCCCATATGCAACTGACCTGTAATGTTTGGTGGTGGCATAACGATTGTATAAGGCTTTTTATCTTTGTCTACTTCAGCGTGGAAGTAGTTGCCTTCTATCCAGAAATCATAAATTCTGTCCTCAACCTCTGATGGGTTGTAGGATTTAGCAAGCTCCTTTGCCATAGTCATATCTCCTAACTGATTGCAAAAATTTTGCAAGTTTTCAAAATTCAAATGAGGGTATACCCCCACATATACCTTATTATTATCTCATTTTTGTATCGGTTTGTCAATTACAGAGGAGAAAATTAAGCGACTTTTGACGAAAATATATTTTTATAAATGATATTGCCTTTTAATATAAAGAATTGTATAATTTTAGTATACACAATAATATTTTTACACATAGGAAGATGTATATTATGGCTACCGAACAAATCATACGCACTGCCGCAATTATAATTCCAACCATTGGAATTATAGCGATTATCGCCGGAATAATCATCTTATCGCTTATCAAGAAAAAACGTGCTTTTCAATCAAACCCTAAAAAATTTAAAGTAATTGCAATATTTGCAATTATATGGGGTTGCACGGGAATCGGCTCAGGTATATTTCTTTGGCTGTGGTATATCCCCTATGTTTTACCAAGCATAGCATCATAAACTAAACAAGGA
>JAXJTT010000069.1:0-1821 GCA_036309445.1 Ruminococcus sp.
ACTACAAACTTACTACAATCAATGCAAAAAATGTGCAGAGAATATAGTCCTTTAAATTTTTGTAGTAAGCTTACATCAAAAAAGTTAAGACTGCTATCAGAGAAAATTCTGAAAGCAGTCTTTTTTGGCCTTAAATCGGCACATTGGATTGACTTCTCTTTATGCGGTAGAATGAAGCTACCAAATAACAAGGAGGTTTTATTATGAGCAGAAAAGTAAAAATAAAATTCACGGATTTTGAGTGCAATTTACTTGTCAATGGTATGAATGAATTTCGTAATTTGCTCTTGGCGGAAGGTTTACCCACTGAGGATGTTAATAAGCTATTACTGAAAATTATTGATAAAAGTGAAAGGTAAGGTGTGATCTTATGTCGAGCATTATAGAAGATTTTTATTACGGCAACATAGAGCCGCAGGCACTCTCAACAGAAATCACACCAAGACTCAAAAAGAAGCTGAATGTACTTGTGAAGAAAGAAGAAGAGCTTTCAGCAATGCTCCCCGAAAAGGAAAAAGAGCTGTTTGCAAATTATGTGTGCGCATATAATGAATTTTCAAGTATCAGCATTTCTGACGGTTTTATTTCGGGCTTCCGGCTCGGTGCAAGATTTACATACGATACTTTTATTGAAGCCAAGAAAGGATGACAATTATGGAAAACAAATCAAAGATAACTTATCGACAGGTTGGCGACTATAAAATTCCGAACATTAACCTGCCGTCTGAACAAGCAAATATCATCATTGGCAAATGGGGTATGCTACACAAAAACTACCTTGAACATAACAAGCGAGGTATATTTATGCTAATGGTAACCAAATGCACCCTTTGGCCTTATCTTGCAGATATTGACCGTCAGGCAAATGAAATGTACGACCTTTTGATTGAACAGATGAAAGAGGCGGAAGGTGTTACAGAAAAACTAAAAGAAGAAAATCAGATGGAGTGGGTGCAGAGAATGAGCAATATTCAGCAAAAGGCAAGAGAGATTGTTTGCAATGAATTGATTTATAAATAACAACAGAAGTGGCAGGGATGACTCTGCCACTTCGTTTGTATAAATCTGTTAGTTCTTTGGCTTTCTGATACGGTTTAACTGCTTGTTGATTTTAAGTAGCTCTTCCTTTGTAAAGTAAACATTACGCATCCCGAGCATACCTGTGAAACGAAGCACGGTGAAATTACCTATCATATTCATTACGCCACTGTTCATTTCGGGATTCTTCGCTTTTTTCTTTTTCTTCTGTTTGTCCTTATCCTTGGACTGAGGCTGACCCTGACTCATTTTTTTAGCAAGAGTCATAAACAGACCTGCGAACCACAGCTTACCGCGGAATGTCTTTATAATGTCGCCGAGCTTATCATTGAGAGAGAAGCGTCCTTCAATTTCAACAATATCAAACCAGTTAAGAACTGCACCCTGCTCACGAAGAATATAGTCGGGATTCATTTTCTCAACCTTACGGATGCGGCTTTCATCCTTAAAATCACCGGCAACAGCAACAAGGTCGGTTTCACCATTGTTGGGTACTTCAAAACAGAAGAAATGGTCCTCAGCGGAAATTTTACCTAAGGATTCACCGTTTGTAAAAAGCTCAACCTCGGGAAGATTTGAATATACCGTAACCTTTGTAACATCTTCAACACGGTCAACATAGCGTTTGCCGCAGATGTGAACGAAGGGCTCGTCAGAAAGCCATGCCTTATATGCATAGAAAGCATCCTTCTTATACCTACGGTCAATAGTAATAAGACCTTTGTGATTCTTCCCGTTTTCGCCGCCTTCTGCTCTTGCATCTGCACCAAAATCAAACATATC
>JAXJTT010000070.1:0-8645 GCA_036309445.1 Ruminococcus sp.
ATCGATAAGTGTTGCCATCAACTTTTACAACATATCCAACTCGTTTTTCTCGTTCAAGTCTCTGGATAATGTGCTTTTCATTATCATCAATCTTAACAGTAAATTCTACGTGTTCAAGACGCTGAAATCCAAAACGATTATTATTAGTGGAAACACCCCATATTTTCGGTTTCATCATATCAAGCTCTGCTCTTAATTCATCAAAGCGAGGTGTTGTTTCTTCAATACTTACGTCGGAGAGATAATCAATTCTGAATGACTTTATTTCATTAAAATCAGAATGATATGCAAGCAGGTGTTGTCTGCCGTTTTGAACACTGATGAAAATTTGTAACGGAACGATTCTTATTCTGCGGACTTCATCTGAACGTCGACTAAGGTTGTCAACACTGATAATGGATTTTTTCTGCATTGCTTTGAATAGCATTGCAGTTACATCACTGTCTAAAGCTGAGGTTATGTAATGATGCTTGAATCCGAAAAAATTATTTTGTTTTTCTTCTTTATCAAGGAGAAAAGAGCCGATAACTCCGCAAGGAGCAATTTCTGAATAGAAATTTAGGACATCAGATATATCAGGTAAATCAGGATTGACACTACAACGATACGTCATCTTTTTACCGACTTTTTGAGCTTCAATAATTCCCAATGATATATATTCTTTCAATTTTTTTCTGACAGTTGACTCGTCAAACATCATAGGTGTTTCAAAATTATCTAAATACTCATCAACCTTTTCGAGTATCTCAGTCAATGACATAACTACTTCTGCAGAATTGAGTATGTCAAACAAAATAAAATGAAGTGTTATATCTCTGTCGGTAAAGCTTTTGGATTTAAGTGCTTTATAAAAAGGGTTATGTTGTGAAACACGGCTGTCAATGGAAATGAATACATTTTTACCTTCTGCACTACGGACAAAACTCATATGTTCTCCAAGCCAGCTTTCAGTTCTTCTGCGTTCATCATCATAAGATCTGGCACTTTTCTTATTGTATTCATTACGGCTTTTAAAACCATATACATAGAATTCACGCATATAACTTCGTGTTTTATCAAAATTTTTAATAAGCTCGCTGTATGAAGACATCCTTTTCACCTCTTTTTGATTTCATTTAATATTATATCATATATTCATAAAATGCAATAACAAAAAGCAGACAATAAAATTGAGAAAAGTAATTATAAATGCTATAATATTAAAAATAGTATTGACTCTGACGTTACGTTATAGTGTATATTGTAGTTGTGAGGTGAAGAAATGAATCTACATATCAAGGATTTTGCTAAGATTATCGGTGTAAGTGTGCGAACATTGCATTACTACGATGAGATTGATTTGCTTAAACCGGCTTTTGCCGATGAGCGAAACGGATATCGTTTTTATGATGAAAAATCTTTGCAACGAATGCAGGAGATTTTATTTTACCGAGAGCTTGATTTTTCACTGAAAACAATAGGAGAGATACTCGCCTCGCCAGACTATGATAAACAAAAAGCACTTTCAAAGCAGAAACAGTTGCTCACATTAAAGAAAGAACGTCTTGAACGACTGATTGAAGCTTTGGAACAAGCAGAAAAAGGAGAAATAATTATGAGTGTATTTGATAATAATGAATATGAAACAGTACGTCAACAGTACGAAAAAGAAGCCAAAGAGCGTTGGGGTAAAACAGATGCCTACAAGGAAAGCCAGACAAAGACAGCAAACTACTCTAAAGATAAGTGGAACGATATCCTTGATGGTATGAGCAGTGTCTTTGCTGAATTTGCTGAGTGTAAGCAAAGCGGCAATACTGCCGACAGTGACATCGCACAAAATCTTGTGAAAAAGTTGCAGGATTATATTACAGCCAATTTTTATAGTTGTACTAACGAAATACTTTCAGGTCTTGGTCAGATGTATGTATTCGACGAACGATTTAAAAACTACATAGACCAACACGCCACAGGCACAGCAGAATTTCTCTCAGAAGCTATTAGAATCTATTGCAATAAGTAACATAAAATCGAAATATATGTTCGCATTTAACAGGATGATTATTGGTATCTTGTATATGTGTCCAAAATAAATAGAACACTGAGAAACCATAGAGATTTCTGAGTGTTCTATTTATGAATAGTTTTAAACTACTTTTTTAATTTTCCGTAAGCATTTCTTATTATACCGCCTGCAAGCAAATGTTTTTTCATATTTATCTGCAAAGTGGTATTTTCAGGTAATGTTGCATAGTTTGTGGATTTTGTGTTATAGAGCCATTCAATGAATTCTGTGCTTGTTTCACCCTCGTCGAATATTTCAAATCTGTTTTGAAAATTTATGATGTTAGATTTATCTCCAAGCATTTTATTTAGCTGAGTATCCAGAAGCCAGGAATGACAACGGTATTCAGCTTTGCTCAATGCAGGATAATGCTTTGCGAAAAACTCATAGGCATTATGTAAAGATTTTTCAACTGCAAGTGGAGAAAAATCAGCATCAGACGGAATATGTAATCCGATAACTATTTCGTTATCTATATGTTTAATCTCATATTCCAACTCGCCAATTCTGAATAAGTGACACCCTGCCTGTCGTGCTGTCCACCAATAACGGTCAAAACACAACTTGCCAGTCATTTTATAGGTTTCATTAATAAAACGAGTAAAACATTTCATAGTGGAAAAATAGATCTCGTCAGAGATTCCTTTTTTATAATAAATTTTATAAGCATCCGCAGCGGCTTTCAGCATACAGCAAAGTATTTTTATTCCGTCTGTATCTTCACCAAGCACAGCTTGTGTTTTTGCCAAAGCATCATTCATATTTTCGTAGATAAGATAATCTTTCTGTAATGTGTCTACCATTGTGAAATTAAAATTCTCCGCAAATTGCAGAACGTGATTTTTAATTTCGGGTTGCAATTCTATTTTATTACATAAGGTAAGTAAATCCATAATTCTCTCCGTGTAGAATTTGATTATTTAATTATATCAAGCACTTTTTCAACAGACTTGGCGATTTTTTCTCCTTCCCAGCCTAAGTGCCAGCCGTTTTCGTCAATTACATCAGTGATGATGTATATTGCAGTGGCAGTGCATTGTCTGTATTTTGCTATTGTGAAAAGTCCTACACCCTCCATCTCAACGCATATAGCTCCTTGTGAACGGTATCTTAGAATCTGTTCCCATGTTTCACGATAGCCTGCATCGGTTGTCCAGTGTTTACCTCTTATTAATTGTATATTGTTTTCACACAGATGTTTCTCTGTTTCATCGGTCAGAGAACTGCTTGTTTCAAGTAAGTCATAATCAAAACCGTATAGTCTTGCAACAGCTGTGTCGTTATATGCACCATCAGTAAGTACAATATCACCGATTTTTAGTTGTTCATTTATTCCGCCTGCAAAACCGATATGTATAAACTCCCTGACACCGCCTGCAAATAAATCTTCTGCTTGTGTTGCAATACCCGGAGAACACATTTTGCCTTTGATAAAACCTACCTGAGGGTTATTGTTTAAAACATACAGCGAACCACCGAGAGGATATTTGTATTCGCCATAGCCTCTTTTAATCATTGTGTCATAAATATCATCAGCCAATATATATACACGTTTTGGCACTTGTATTGAGTCGATATCAAAGCCTGCGTTTTTCAGTTCTATTTTTACTAACTCTTTAGGGTCTGTCATTACACGTTCGTTCATTTTCGTTTTCCTTTTCAATTGATGCATATATTTTAGCACGATATTTGCTATATTACAATAATCAGTGACTGCAATGTATAAATTTAACTAAATTCTGAAAAATTTCTTGAAATAACTATTTACATTTTACTGTTTAAGTGATATGCTTAATATAGAAGAGGAAAACCATCATTTATTGTTTTTTTACTAAGGAGGGTTATTTATGAAACGTATATTAGTATTGTGTATGATGTTATTGATTGCGTTACCGCTTTCTGCTTGTGCAGGAAACACTGATGCAGATGACAAGGTATCTCAAAAACCTGCAGAAACTACTAAAGCTACAATTTATACAGAAGCTACCACAGAAAGTGTTGCTGCAACTGAAAGCACTGCCGAAAGTAACATAGAAACCACTGCACCTACTGAGAAACCTACAAAAGCAGTTCCTGCTACTGTAAGACCTGCAGAGGAAATTTCTGATAATGAGAAGCCTGCTGAAAATAATTCTACGGATGAAGATGTTTCTGTTGACCCACCTGCTGAAGAAGATAGAAAAGTATTCTTTGTTGATACCGAATATTATACATTAAGTATTCCTGAATATTGGGAAAATGATTGTGTTTACGAAATCCACAGGGGCGAAAATAATACTTATTCATTAGTTTTTTATGACAAAGCGAGTCACGAAGAAATAGGTGGCGGCAAGTTGTTTACTGTCAGATTACTTACAGAAACGCAGGAATATACTCAGTATCCTGATTATGATGTTTTGGGAAGTATCAGAGTTGATGGTGCAGGATTAAACGCTATTGTTATCTATCCGACTGATGTTCAGTTTGGTCCGAATTCTGCTGAAAAATATCGGAAGTTACAGAATGAGGTTGACGATGTAGTTGCAACAATTAAATTTAAAGATGGTTACGACTTCTCATATCAGCCGTTATAACTTAATAGTATAAAAAACAGAGCTGACAGATTTTCAAAATCTGTCAGCTCGTTATTTATATTATTCAACTTCAACTATGCCGTCTGATTTTACCGTGATTTTCATTCCGTCTTTTACGTAATTTAAAAATTCATCACCAAGAGAATCTATAACAGGCATTGTTACACCGTCAACCCATACGTCTGCAAGTACAGCACCTGCAGCGGCAAGAGAGTCAATATGATTTGCAAAAAGCATACAAGCAGGATTTTTCTTCATTGAGCAAGCACAATAAAGCACAAGACCGCCAGTAGTTGAGCCGATTGTCTGAGGTAGACAAAGAGCTTTTCCGAGCAACGGCTTACCGTAAAGTTCCTTGTTGCTCTGATCGCCGCATTTAACTTCTTTATCTCCGAACTGTAACGCCATCTGTAATGATGCAAGAGTGTTGAATCCTTCGGTTGTCACTACAGCCTCTGCAGTAACTTCACCAGGGGTTACTACTCTGCCTTTGAACTGTTTCATTAGTTTTTACCTCCTGTAATAGTCTTTAAAATTTCCTCGTCAGTGTAGTATCTTGCACTGGTATAAGTACGTAGTTTGTTAGAGGAGGTAATAACAGGCATTTTTTTGCATAACGGATTATTCATATACATCAGAGGGCAGATGTATGAAGTAATTACGCCTGTCGCTTTAAGTCTTGCGGCATATTCGGTTTTTTCAAAAGCTTCAAGTACACCCGGAGAAGCAGTGAAAACTGTATTGATGCAGATTTTCTTTTTGCTGTTGTTACGTAGTGCTTTTTCAATTTTAACTGTCCAGTCTTTGAACTGTTCAAGAGAAAGATGAGGACAACCAACAAAACAAAGCTTAGGAGTTGCATCAGGATTTTTCCAGATTACAGGATAATTATTTTTAACTCTTTCAAGTTCAGCATCGTCAATGATGTATTCCTTTGCACCCTTTGCAATAAGATTTTCGCCGCTTTCTACTGCCTCAGGAGTGAGGTTTTCAATATGGTAAAGACCGACCGCACCATTGGAAGCAGTAGCTGCACCGAAGTCTTTGAGATATGCACAAGCAGAGTCATCAAGCTTATTTCCGATCCACTTATCAAGACCCTTTATGTACGGAACATCCTCCATAACTTTCATACCGATAGCTGAACCGAGAAGCTGTGCCTCTGGCTTCTTTTTAGTCTTAACCTTAATAATCCATGTTGCTTTTCTGCCTTCATCTGTAAGTAAGCCGAAGTAGGGAACAAAGCCCACAATAGAACCCATTATGTCAATAATACCTGAGTTTCTGTTGCATCTTGCACCAAGCACTGAATTTGCATAAACAACCGCACTTGACTCAGCCCACGAAAGCACATCGCCTTTCTTGGGTTTGTTGCCGACTTCATCCATATAGCATGTACAGGTGAAAGCATTTTTATCCATCAGACCAAGTTTTTTAAGCTGTTCTTCATAGAAATCCTGTTTGGTATACATAAACTTATTAAATACAATATTCTGCAAAAAGTTAGCAGGAACATTTTTATCAATAGGACGTGGGTCAACGGAGAATTTCTGTTCAGAGCAAACACCTGCATCAAGAAGCTGTTGCATCAGATCGTAAACAGGAGACATTACCTTTAGTCCGAAAGACGTAACAAGATGGTTGTAGTCTGATGTAATCGGCACAAGCTTTTCAGCTTCAAATGCATCACCGTACATTACCAGAGTTTTCATAACTTTTGCAAGAGTCTCGCCCTGTTTTCCGTCA
The DNA here is from genome assembly GCA_036309445.1 of Ruminococcus sp. GTDB lineage: Bacteria > Bacillota > Clostridia > Oscillospirales > Acutalibacteraceae > Ruminococcoides. The sequence continues at coordinate 6,364 of JAXJTT010000070.1, forward strand.
AGAATCGCTTGCTGTTCTTTTGTTAATATCATTTTCTGTTCTCCTTATAAAATTTTACAGTTTCATACAGGTATCCCACGCACCCCAGATAACAGTGCGAAGATTTCCGACTGATTTAGCGTCACCGATAATGTGTATGTGTCTGCCTTTTGGAACAAGCGGTGCAGAATTGTAGCCGACGGAAAGTACAACTGAGTCAGCCTTTACATTAAAGGTTTTGCCGTCTTTGTCTTTAAGTGTAACGCTTCCTTTATTGATTTCTGAAAGACCTGTTTCAAGATAAACGGGAACTTTGTTTGTCTTGAAGAAATCACGCAGATAGCTTGTGTTTGCAAGACAAACACCTTTTGTTGTGATAAGGTCATCCTGCATTTCAACTATAACAGGTTTTTTGCCGTTAAGATAAAGGTCATAAGCAATTTCGCAACCTGTAAGACCGCCGCCGATAACCACAACATTTTTTCCTGTTTCTTTGTTTCCGAGCAGATAATCAATCGCCTCAACTGCAGTTTCAGCACCCTTAACAGGAATTTTCCTGGCTACAGCACCGGTTGCAATAATGATTTCATCAGCATCAAGTGATTTAACATCCTTGATTTCAGTATTCATATTAATAGTTATTTTATGTTTAGAAAGCTCACGAATGTACCAAGCAATAAGCTCTCTGTCTTTTTCTTTGAAAGAAGGAGCAGAAGCTGCAATAAATACGCCGCCTAGCTTGTCGCTCTTTTCGTAAAGTGTTACATTGTGACCACGTTTAGCACAAACGATAGCCGCTTCCATACCGCCGATACCGCCACCGATAATGGCAATCTTTTTCTGCTTTTTTGCAGGTTCAATATAGTATTTTTTCGATTGCATTGTTTCAGGATTTAACGCACAACGTGCAAGACCCATAGTGTCTGAAAGGTCCTGAGTGTTTGCGTGACCCTTTGAAGACGAGAAGTTAAAACATCCGCTGTGACAACAAATACAAGGCTTGATATCTTCAATTCTGTCATCAATAACCTTAGTAATCCACTGCGGGTCAACCAAAAACTGACGAGCAACACCAACAGCATCAATTCTGCCTTCAGCTACTGCTTTTGCACCTGTATCAATGTTCATTCTGCCTGCACATACTACAGGAATGTCAACAAACTTTTTGATGTGTGCAACATCTTCAAGGTTGCAGTTTTCAGGCATATACATAGGTGGATGAGCCCAATACCATGAATCATATGTGCCGTTGTCGGCATTAAGCATATCATAACCTGCATCCTGCAGATATTTAGCGGCTTTTTCAGACTCCTCCATATTTCTGCCCACTTCAATATAATCCTCATCAGGCATAGCACCTTCGCAAAAGCCTTTCATCTTGGATTCAACAGAATAGCGGAGCGATACAGGATAATCCTTTCCGCAAGCTTCTTTGATTGCTTTGACAACCTCAGTAGCAAAACGGTAACGGTTTTCAAAACTTCCGCCATATTCATCAGTTCTTTTATTGAAAAATTCAATAGAAAACTGGTCAAGCAGATATCCTTCGTGAACAGCGTGTACTTCAACACCGTCAACTCCTGCTTCTTTGCAGAGTTTTGCGGTTTTTGCGAAAGCTTCTATAATTTCGTGGATTTGCTCCACAGTCATTTCGGGACATTCAATATCGTGTGCCCAGCGTGAAGGTTGGGGAGAGGGTGAAGCAAGCTCGTGTGAAGTATCTATAATCGGCTTTACCAATGCACGTGTGAATTTGTTTTTATGTAAAGGTGCAACAAGTTCAGTAATTGCCCATGAACGTCCCATACCTGCAGTAAGCTGAATAAATAGTTTAGCACCTGTCTTATGAATCTCATCCATAAAGATTTTTAGTTCATCAAACATCTTTGGATTCTGCCATAACCATTTGCCCCAGAAAGTATCACGCAATGGTGCAATACCTGGGATAATCAGTCCTACATTGTTGTTGGCTCTTTCAAGAAAAAGTTTTGCAGCTTCTTTGTCAAAGTGACAACCGGTAAGCTCAAACCAGCCGAAAAGCGATGTTCCGCCCATAGGACACATTACAATTCTGTTTTTTATTTCTACGTTTCCTATTTTCCACGGCGTAAATAACGCATCAAATTTTTCGTTTTTATTCTTCATTGAAAATAAGTTCCTTTCTGTATTATTTTGCTGTAGTTTCAAAATTTTTTCATACGCTAATTATACTACTATCATGATGTATTTTCAATATTATTTTAGATATATCGTTAAGCGACTTGATGATATATATTGTGATTTTGTGCAGAAGTAATATAAGG
>JAXJTT010000071.1:0-8326 GCA_036309445.1 Ruminococcus sp.
CGCAAAGACAGGTGCTAAGATTGTTCTTAAGGCACTTGAAGAGCCACTTCGTCAGATTGCGGCTAATGCAGGTCTTGAGGGTAGCGTAATTGCTGAGAATGTTAAGAGAGCTAACAAGGTAGGCTACGGCTTCAACGCTCTTACAGAGGAGTACACAGATATGGTAGAGGCTGGTATTGTTGACCCAACTAAGGTTACACGTTCAGCACTCCAGAACGCTTCATCAGTAGCTGCTATGGTGCTTACAACAGAGTCACTCGTAGCAGACATCAAGGAGCCTGCAGCTGCAGCTCCTGCTGCACCAGATATGGGCGGTATGTACTAATCATAATATCTGATTAATAATACAAATTTATTTACAGGCATTGCTTCGGCAGTGCCTGTTTTGTATAATAAAGATATTTGTGTATTGACCTTGTCGAATTTTTTGTGTATAATAATACAAAATGATTTTTAAACTTTATAAATGTTTTATCCAAGGGAAATAATATGAACACAGAACTTATGGAAGAATATTACAGTCAGATCAAGGCTCATAAACTTTTTTCAGGAATGACCGATGATGAGATTGAATATGTATTCAGAAATTTACAATTTAAAATAAAGTCATTCAACGCAGGGGATATAATACTGAAAAATGATAAAATACAGAAGTTTTCTCTTTTTATATTGTCAGGCTGTGCAAGATGGGAAATATCCGGTTCAGACGGTAATCGTGAATTACACGGAAAAGCAGAAAGCGGATCACTTGCTTATTTTATTTCTCCTCCAACGCAAGGAATCACTATCAACTCAGATCTGATTGCCTACAAGCCTTCAACAGTGCTTTATATGGATTTTTCGGATTTTATCAAAGATGATTATAAGCTTATTACTGTACAACATAAGATGCTTTCTAATGTTGCGATGCTTATAGAAGAAAATCTGAGAGTTTGTTTTGAGCATAAAATAATACTTTCGGAGCGTACCACCCGCAAAAAGATTTGTCGTTATCTTGATTTCAAGAAAAAAAGCTTTAATAGCAATACTTTTGATATAGATTTATCCCGATCTGAGCTTGCAGATTATCTCAGCGTAGATAAGTCAGCTCTTTCCAGAGAACTTGGCAATATGAAGAAAGATAGAATAATTGAATTTCGTGGCAATCATTTCGAAATTGAAAAAGAGTTATTTTGATGTGAATGTAATTTATTATATTTTAATGTGTCAGATTTTGATGCTTTGTTACTTATAACTAATTTTTCTTGTTGATATTTTACGTGCAATTGTCCTTTGTTTGCATTTGCAATTTCTTTTTGTTTTGTTAAATGATATACTTTAGTTACAGAATAGGAAGTAATGCAGATTAAGCATTGAGGCTGCAAATTGTTGTTTTTAGGTAATTTGGAGTTTTGAAATTAACGTGTATACACACGTTTTAAGCACATTAAAGGTATCGGACTTGACCCGATTCGGGCGATTACAGCAAAGGAACTATGGAGTCATTCTTTCTGTTTCAGGGTCTTTATAAATCTGCAAAATGCTTCAATGCTTATCTGTATTTATAAAACTAATATTGATTTTAAGTATACTACTTTTACCCTATTACCCCAAAAAGAGACGGCAGCGAGAGTTACCTCGTTGCCGTTTCTTTTTAATAAAATAATCAGTTTCGTTTATCTGATCGGTCTGTATAGTTTCCTTTTATATCTTTTGGAAGATGTCTCTCACAAGTCAGTAAATCCTCCATTCCAAAATTTAGTTTTAATTATTGGAATAAAAAATACAACAATTATTTGAATTTATGTAAATAAACACAATAAAAATCTTGCAATTAACACGAAAATTTTATATAATATCATAGTATGTGACAGGGGCGACCCCATCAAAATTCAGATATTATAAAGGAGTGTATTTATGAAAAGAGAACAGCTTTCAAGCCGTCTCGGTTTTATTCTGCTCAGTGCAGGCTGTGCCATAGGTATCGGAAATGTATGGAAATTCCCGTATATGGCAGGTCAGAATGGTGGCGGATTATTCGTACTTATTTATTTGTTTTTTCTTGTGATTTTCGGTGTGCCGATACTCTCAATGGAGTTTTCACTTGGTAGAGCAAGCCAGAAAAGTCCGGTAAGACTGTATCATCAGCTTACACCTGAAAAGAAAAAATGGCGAGGACATGGTTATTTAGCTTTTGCAGGTAACTATCTGCTTATGATGTTCTATACAACAGTTGCCGGCTGGATGCTCAAATATTTTGTATCTACTGCAACAGGCACGTTTGACGGAATGAATGTTAAGCAGATTGAAACCGCCTTTGAAAATATGCTTTCAGACGGTGGCACAATGGTACTTTTTATGGGTATTGTGGTTCTGATTGGCTTCATTGTATGTTCATTTGGTCTGCAAAAAGGTCTTGAGCGTATAACAAAAGTAATGATGATTGCTTTACTTGCAATTATGGTGCTTCTCGCACTTTACAGCATATTCATTCTTGATGGTAAGGAAGGTCTTGCATTCTATCTTTTACCTAATATCGATAACATCAAAAAGATTGGTATTGGAAATGTTATTGTTTCCGCTATGAATCAGGCTTTCTTTACATTGAGCTTAGGCATCGGCTCAATGGCTATTTTCGGAAGCTATCTTAAAAAAGACAGAGCGTTACTCGGTGAATCAATCAACGTAGCGGCTCTTGATACATTTGTAGCTATTACCTCAGGATTGATTATTTTCCCTGCCTGTGCCGCTTACGGTGTAGAGGTAAACAGTGGTCCTAGTCTTATCTTTATTACGCTTCCAAATCTTTTCAACAGCTTACCTTTTGGAAAGTTGTGGGGAAGTCTTTTCTTTGTGTTTATGTCATTTGCGGCCCTGTCAACAGTTTTTGCTGTTTTTGAAAATATAATAGCCTGCACCACTGATATGCTCGGTTGCAGTAAGAAAAAGGCTTGCATAATCAATGGTATTGCTATGTTTGTTCTTTCACTTCCATGTGCATTGGGCTTCAATGTTCTCTCAGGCATTACACCATTCGGAAACGGCTCAACAATAATGGATTTAGAAGATTTCCTTGTAAGCAATATAATTCTTCCGCTTGGCTCATTGTGTTACGTTCTTTATTGCGTAAACTCAAAACACGGTTGGGGCTGGAAAAACTATACTGCTGAAGCAAACACAGGTAAGGGTGCAAAGGTTGCTGATTGGATGCGTGGCTATATGACTTATGTATTGCCTGTAATTATACTTGTTTTGTTTGTATTCGGTATTTATAATTTCTTTAAATAAAATGTAATTGTAACATATAGGAGGGAGGTGGAAAATAAAATGCACACTAAGGATACTAAAGTTCCATTTTTCGGAGCGAAATTTTCTGATGAAGTTGATATCAGTACGGTTGCAAAAGAAATAGCGGCTTGTCTTTCTGATAATTCTATTTCCGAATTATCAGAAGGTGTAAAACAAACTCAAGTGCTTATGTCATACTATCGTTGTGCAATACTTGAGGTTGAAACAAAGTTTCGTGTATTAAACGAACAATTCTCTCTCAGCCACGAGCGAAACCCTATTAATACAATACGTTCAAGGCTAAAAACCCCCGAAAGCATACGTGAAAAGCTTGTAAGAAAAAATCTCCCGTTAACGCTTGAAACAATAGAAAGCGAGCTTCACGATGTTGCAGGTATCAGGGTGATATGTTCTTTTGTTGATGATATTTATATGCTTTGTGATTGCCTTTTGCATCAGGATGATATAAAGCTTGTCGAGAAAAAGGACTACATAAAAAATCCAAAACCTAACGGTTATCGTAGCTTGCATCTTATTGTTGAGATTCCGATTTTCTTGCAGAACGAAAAACGCTATATGAAGGTAGAAGTACAGCTTCGTACAATTGCTATGGAGTTTTGGGCAAATCTGGAGCATAAACTCAGATACAAGAAAAATCTTTCTGACGAAATGGTAAAAATGACAGCACAGGAGCTTAATGAATGTGCCGAAATGAGTGCGATGCTTGACCGTAAAATGCAAAAAATCCGTGACCAGATACAAGCAACTTAATTCTTGTTAAGAAAATAAAAATATAAATCAATGCCCCTGAGTATGTGCGAAAATACTCAGGGGCAATTTTAGTTTATAATTTTTTTGCTACGCTTTCTTTTCATTGTCATTGGTTTGCCACTCAATGAAGTTGTAGCTTTCAAGAATCTGAAAATATCTTGCAAGTCTTTCATAAAGCGGATGGGCTTCTTCGCCAAACTCTGCATCAACCAGCTTGCCGAGTTCAGTTATAGTCTTTTTTCCGTCGATAAGCGGCCAGATAAAAGTACCAAGCTTGTCCAGATGAACATAACTTATCTTGGGGCGGAAAAACAATTTCTGAGCTATGCGGTTCACCCAACCTTTATTTTCAATTTCAAGGACAACGCCTTTACGATCTGTTTTCCACGTCAGTGATGCCGAACGTAACGGGATTCGCTCCAGATAATTTTCAGGGATTATAATTTGCTTTTTTTTCATGCTTTTTTATCCGATTTCTTTGAGTCTTTTTTCCAAAGGCTGAACTTGAGCAGTGTGAGAATAATAAGACCAAATACTACAAGGCTACCAATATTTGAAACAACAGGTGGGAGGTTGAGAACACCTGAAAGGTCGAGAAGTTTGTCAACATTGAGTATTGCAAGAATTGCAAGAAGTATACCTACAAGACCTTCACCTGCAATCATACCTGAACAGAAGAGGATACCGTTACTTGTAACCTTCTTCTTCTTGTCTTCGTTCTTCATTCTGTCAAAGAACAGACGAATGATACCGCCAACCATAATACAAGCGTTGAGCTGTACAGGGAGGTAAACACCGATTGCAAAAGGAAGAACAGGTATTCCTATTATCTCCACAACAACAGCGATACATACACCGATGAGGATAAGACCCCAAGGAAGATTACCGCCCATAATGCCTTCAATAACCATTTTCATAAGAGTAGCCTGAGGAGCACCGAGCTGTTCTGAACCAAAGCCCCATGCACTGTCAAGCAGGTACAAAGTAATACCGATAGCAAGAGCAGCAGCTACAACACCGATTACTTCACCAATCTGCTGTTTTTTAGGTGTGGCACCAAGCAAGAAGCCTGTCTTAAGGTCCTGTGAAGTGTCACCTGCAATAGCAGAAACAATACAGATAATTGAACCGATAGCAATAGCAGCCTGCATACCTGAAGCACCGGCTTCGCCTGTAAGCTTTAGGATGAGTGTTGCGATAAGCAGAGTAGCAATAGCCATACCTGAAACAGGGTTGTTACTGCTGCCTACAAGACCAACCATACGTGATGATACTGTTGCAAAGAAGAAACCAAAAATAACAACAATAATTGCACCGACAAGTGATACAGGAATAGCAGGAACGAGCCATACAGCAAGAGTGAGGATAAGAATAGCAACTAAAACTATTTTCATATTGATATCCTGTGCTGTACGCAGTGTGCTTGCCTGACCTGTACTGCCAGCCATACCCTTAAGGGCATCACGGAATGTGCGAACTATAAGTGGGAGTGATTTTACAAGGCTGATGATACCGCCTGCGGCAAGAGCACCTGCACCGATATAACGGATGTATGTACCCCAGATACCGCTTGCACCGCCGGTAGCAAAAATCTGACCAATTGATTCTGTACCAGGATACAAAGTAAGCTCGCTTCCGAAAAGAACAATAATCGGAATAAGTACTGCCCAACTGAGGATACCGCCTGCAAACATATAGGATGAAATACGTGGACCGCAGATGTAGCCAACGCTCATTACCGCAGGATAAATCTGTGTACCTACAGCACCCGGATAAGTTTTAGCAGTGCCTTCGATTGATACTTCACCAGGGACAACCTTTAAACCGTCGATGATGAATTTGAACAAAGCAGAGAAGCCCATACCTGCAAATACCGTAGAAGCGTTTGCACCGCCTTCTTCACCTGCGAGGAGAACTTCTGCACAAGCCTGACCCTCAGGATAAGGGAGAACACCATGTTCACGAACGATCAGAGCATTACGAAGGGGTACCATAAAGAATACACCCAAAAGACCGCCGATAAGGGCGATAAGTGTGATTTCAAGCAAGCCTGGCTTTTCCATTACGCCTTCACTTGCCCAAAGGAAGAGAGCAGGTAATGTAAAAATTGCACCTGCTGCAAGTGACTCACCGGCAGAACCGATAGTCTGAACGAGATTGCTTTCAAGGATAGAGTTTTTACGCATTACTACTCGGATAACACCCATAGCTATAACAGCCGCAGGGATAGAAGCCGAAACAGTCATACCAACTCGAAGTCCCAGATAAGCATTTGCTGCACCGAATATTACAGACAGAAGTACACCCATAATTATTGATGTTACCGTCAATTCAGGAGTTACTTTACTGGCAGGAATATAAGGCTGGAATTCTTTTTTCTTTTCCATACTGTACTTTCCTCTCAGAATATTTGTTTTGCCAGAGATAGCATTAAAATCAGAAAACTTTTCGGCATCTTTTCTGAAAATCACACATTATATTATAAACTGTTTAGTATGAAATTGTTTTATCTCTGACAATTATGCAAAAAACAATCTTACGATTGACTTTTCCAAACCAATGACGCAAAATGGAAAAAACTACTACAATTTCACACCTTTCGCCATTATATTTGTATTATATCACAATGCAGTTTTTACGTCAAGAAATGTAACATAATTATAAAAAACAAACTTTTTCGACTGACAAAAAAGCACCACAACCTGAGTCGTGATGCTTTGATAAAGTGAAATTTTAAATTATTCAGCAATAGCAGCCTTAAGAGCTTCAGTCTTGTCTGTCTGTTCCCACATAACACCGAGTTCTTCTCTGCCCATATGACCGTAAGCCGCAAGTGACTGATACTTTGTTGTCTTGAGCTTGAGCTGTTCGATGATTGAGTTGGGACGACAGTCAAATACCTTGGAAACAGCAGCTGAAAGCTGTTCGTTTGTATACTCTGATGTGCCGAATGAATCAACCATAATAGAAACAGGCTTTGCAACACCGATAGCGTAAGCAAGCTGAACCTCACACTTGTCAGCAAGACCTGCAGCTACTACGTTCTTAGCGATATATCTTGAATAGTAAGCCGCACTTCTGTCAACCTTAGTAGGGTCTTTACCACTGAAAGCACCGCCACCGTGACGTGAGAATCCGCCGTATGTATCAACAATAATCTTTCTGCCTGTAAGACCTGAGTCACCAACAGGGCCACCGATTACAAATCTGCCAGTAGGGTTGATGAAATACTTTGTATTTTCGTCCATAAGGTCCTCAGAGATTACAGCTTTTACAACGTATTCAATAAGGTCTTTTCTTATTTGATCAAGTGTTACTTCCTCGTCGTGCTGAGTTGAAATAACAACAGTATCAATTCTTACAGGCTTGTCATCTTCATACTCAACAGTTACCTGAGTTTTACCGTCAGGACGGAGGTAGGAGAGAGTGCCGTCTTTTCTTACCTTAGTAAGCTGTTTTGCAAGCTTGTGTGCAAGTGAGATTGCAAGAGGCATAAGCTCCTCTGTTTCGTTGCAAGCGTAACCGAACATCATACCCTGATCGCCTGCACCAATCTGGTTGTTCACGTCTGTTTCGCCGTCTTTAAGCTCATAACTCTCGTTTACGCCCATTGCGATGTCAGGAGACTGCTGGTCGATTGAAGTGAGCACAGCACAAGTGTTGCCGTTAAAACCACATCTCTGGTCGTTGTATCCGATTTCGTTGATAACCTTTCTTGCGATTCCTGCGATATCAACATAACAATCTGTAGAAATTTCACCCATAACGTGAACAACACCTGTTGTTGCAGTAACCTCACAAGCTACGTGAGCGTTGCTGTCCTGCTCAAGAATTGCATCAAGTACAGCGTCAGAAATCTGGTCACAAACTTTGTCAGGATGACCTTCTGTTACGGATTCTGATGTAAATAAATGTCTAGCCATATCCATTCTCCTTTTAAAATTCAAAAAATAAGCACCTTTCAGCCGAAAGGTGCCTTGTAAACTCATCTTTCGGTAAATACCGCAGGATTTGGCACCTTGCAAAAATGTAGGTTGCCGGACTTCACAGGGCCTGTTCCCTCAGTCACTCTTGATAAGATAATAATTATTTTATTTGTTTACATTATACACTCTTTTTCTGAGAAAATCAACAAATTGTGTATCTTAAATTTGAAATTGTGTGTTGATACAAAAAAAGTTAAGCAATTTCCTCAATAGAGCAACATTCTGTACAACCTACAGCGTGTTTTACTCTTGACTCAACCTCTGCACGCTTAGCGTTGTTGAAGCGGTCAACAGTACCAACA
>JAXJTT010000072.1:0-18523 GCA_036309445.1 Ruminococcus sp.
AAGAATTCTCTTGATTTCATCAGCCTGACGCTCATACTCTCTATACTCATTAGTAAATCTGCTTTCAGGTCTTCTGCCAAACTTTGTAAGCTCAAACTTAATGAGATTAAAGTAAGGTGAGTCAACATTGATTTCTACATCAAATCTGTACTCATACTTATATCTTGGCGGATTGTAGCTTCTTAAGTTGTTTTCATTATCTCTGTACTTAATCTCGTCTCTGTCTTCCTTGATGTCAACATTTACGCTCAACACCTGAGTAAGATTAATAAGGTCGGGATTATCCTCTCTCCAGTTTGTCATAGAACTTACAATAAATCTGCCGCTTCTCTCGTCAACGTAAATCTTCTTATCGTTTCCGAGTGTACGTGTAGGATTAAAACCTGCAAGCTGTCTTTCGTTTTCCTCACGATACGCAAGCTGCTGTTTGATCTCTTCAACAGTTGACTGTCTTCTTTCACTAAAGAAAGGTGAAAGCTTCTTTGCACAATCCTTACAAAGATTTCCGTCCTCTAATTTTCTGTTGCCAAGTAAACCAATTTTTTCTCCGCATACGTCGCAATATTTCTTATCAAATAAACCCATAGTTATCCTCCTAAATCAAAAATTTTAAATAGATTTATTTTTCTCTATAAATATGTAAACATTATTTATGCCGCTACTGAGTTACGGCTATATTTTTCTGCCAATTCAACAAAAAACTTGTAAAGCTCGTCTTTGTATTCTAAAGCGGTATCGGCAGTCTTTGATTCAGCATCTTCGTAATATATCGTAGTTGTGTTGCTTGTTTTATCCAGAACTTTAAAAAGAGCTTTTTTCTCTTTAAACCCCTCTACATACTGAACAATGGAATACTTCTGCTGAATTTTTCTGAGTTTTTTCATATAGTAATTGTCAACTTCGCAGGATTCCAGAATAATCTCATAAGGTTCTTCAAAAAAGCGAATCTGTGCATCAAAAATAGCCTTACCATCTTCTTCACGAAGAAAAAAGCTATAGCAGTGTGCAAAATTCATATGATTTTGAGAAAGACTCAAGCCTGCAAAATTATTCTTTTCACGCTCATTAGTTTTAGGCAGAGTTACAGATACAACCGCACCTGAAACTACTAAAATTGTAAGTGCAAATAAAAAATATACCATTCTATTCATCACTTCCCTACATTAAAGCTCAGTAATAAACTGAGATATATAATATTGAATCATTGTTGCATCCATTATAGTAATCAGTCCGTCTTTATCGGTATCGGCAACAGCAAGATAATTATTCTGCAATATAACTAACTTAGCTAAATGTAACTGAACAAGAGTAACATCATCAACGGTAATATTGTTATCTCCATTTACATCGCCAGGCTTAATGTCCATAACTTCAATATCTATATATTTATCTAAAGTATAAAGTGAATAAACCGAAGAATAATCATCTTTTGATTTTAAAGCAGTATCAAAATAAGCAACACCATTTTCAGTCATTGCAAAACCTTCGTACATATCATCACCGTAATCATAATAATCAAGCATTGAATATGTAAGATTTTCTTCTTGTCCGCTTTCATACTCAACATAAACTGTCATACCGTCAGTATTATAAGCAAAATCCTCTACACGAATTATACTTGCAACTTCTCTTGACTTTGTATATTTAATTTCGTTATATTCGGTTAAACAACCAAGGCAAGAAACAGTTGTATAATAATCTTCTGCAACAACATCAAATTGCCTTGACAAGCATAATTTATTGTCACCAACAGGCACATAACAATACAAACTGCCGTTTAACACATATTCCATATTTTCTTTATTAAGTGTTACTGTATCAAAAGTGCCGTCTTTGTAATTAACCTTAATTTTCATTCCTGAATAATCAGCGTGATACCTGTCTTCATACTCTGTTTTATCAGGAGCTTTAATCACTTCAATGGACTCAACAGGTGTTTCAACAACCTGCACGCTGTACTTAATATCCATACCTTTGTATGATAGTGTTACAGGTATATTTCCTGCACCTGTGACCATATATTCACCAATACTATAAGGGTATCCGTTAATTTTCATTGACTCCATATCAATATTATCTGCGTCAATAATTTCGGTTGTACCGTTACTGTATCCTAATTCAAAAGACAAACCTGTCAAATCCTCAGGTTGGAGGATATAGTCACCATCATAAATGTAACCTGTTTCAGAATCTCTGTGAACATACACTCTGCTTGGAGCACTGAGAAGTGTATAGCTTTCATAAGGACAAGGCAAAATTTTTACTGTTGCAGTGGTCATACAACCCATATAGTAATAGTAAATTCATTATCGCCAACGCTCCATGGAGCATAATACTGGATATCATCTGAACGGAAGTAGAAACCATCAGATGTTATTCCTTGATAATCGACAACCGCACTGCTTCCGTCTTTATAGTTAATCTGCATCTTTGCATCGTCAGGAATACGATAATCATAAATATACTCACCGTCATATAAATAACCGCATGAATTTTCATACAATTCAATTGCACTCATTGAATACACACTGATAGACTCAACAGGGTTTTCTATCATATCCAGATACAATCTCTCGAAAACATCGCCGCACATAACATCAACATAATAGTGTCCCATACCGTCATAATCGGTATAAACATACACCATATTACCTGCTACATAACTGCTGTTATCATAAGACCATAAAACTTCTTCTCCGTTTGACAAAGTAAAAGTAACTTCCATACCTGTAAGGTCAACAGTCTCATTTTCCAAGCCGATAATACAAGTTTTATCGTCAGGTTCTTTTGTAATGACAGCTTCCTCAACTCCCACTGTTTCACACACATACAGATTAAACTTTGCAAGTTCCAACTCTTCTACATAAGCACCAACTTCAAGATAATAAGTATAACCTGCATACAACTTACAAGAAAAATCGAAATCAGTATCAGCAAGCCAGTCATCTGCGAATGTTATCTGATCCCAATTGCTATTATAAAGCGTAGCATATGTATCAAAGTCACCTGAGGTATAAAATCTATACCAGCCGTCATCGCTTGGGGTAAATCTATAAACCTCTGCATTTTTATCTACCCATACTTCATATGGAGTGTCAAGCGAAAGCTCAATTTCATCTCCGCCTGCAAAGGCTGTAATCGGTGAGATGCTTAACAACATCACTGCAGTTAAAATAACCGACAATATTTTTTTCATAATATCACCTACTAAAAAATACTTTTACGATTATATTATAATTGCTATATTATTTATTGTCCCCACACGAATTGTATTTTATGGTGTGGGAAAATACTATTTTTTACAATTTGGTGTGGGGTTGGTGTGGGTTTTGGTGTGGGTTTTGGTGTGGGATTAACCATAAAAGCACTTTAATGGAGTTTATATATGCAAAATTGTATATTTTATATTCTCACTGTCATATCTCTTGGTTGAAATTTAAAACTTATTAATACGCTAAAAACAATATCATAAATTTTGAAAAGACAACAAAAAAAGACTGTGTCACTAAATAAATAGTGGCACAGTCTCTATGATTTTATATAATTATTTCTCCAAAGTCTTCATTGTGGGGAACAAGAGGACGTCTCTGATTGCAGGGGAGTTGGTCATAATCATAACCATTCTGTCGATACCGAAGCCGATACCGCCTGTTGGAGGCATACCGATATCAAGAGCGTTGAGGAAGTCGTCATCTGTTGTGTTTGCTTCTTCGTCACCCTGTGAAAGCAACTCTTCCTGAGCCTTAAAGCGTTCACGCTGGTCGAGTGGATCGTTAAGCTCAGAATAAGCATTTGCCATTTCCCAGCCGTTGATATAGAACTCAAATCTCTCAACATACTCAGGATCTTCAGGCTTTTTCTTTGTGAGAGGTGAAATCTCGATTGGATGATCCATTACAAATGTTGGCTGAATGAGGTTATCCTCGACATATTCCTCAAAGAGGAGGTTAAGAATATCGCCCTTCTGGTGTCTGTCTTCGTAATGGATATCAAGCTTATCAGCAAGAGCCTTAGCTTCTTCTGTTGTCTTGATTTCGCTGAAGTCGATATTTGCGTACTTCTTGACAGCATCAATCATTGTGATTCTTTCAAATGGCTTTGAAAGGTCGATTGTATGCTCGCCATATGTGAGCACCTCGCTGCCTGTTACCTCTTTTGCAACATAGCGATAGAGATTCTCTGTGAGATCCATCATACCGTGGTAATCTGTATAAGCCTGATACAACTCCATAAGAGTAAACTCAGGGTTGTGTCTTGTATCAAGACCCTCGTTACGGAATACTCTGCCGATTTCGTAAACTCTCTCAAGACCGCCTACGATGAGTCTCTTGAGGTAAAGCTCAAGTGAAATTCTGAGCTTTAAATCTTCATCAAGAGCATTGAAGTGAGTCATAAACGGACGTGCAGCAGCACCGCCTGCGTTTGAAACGAGCATTGGTGTTTCAACCTCGATAAAGTTCTGTGTATCAAGATACTTACGGATTGAGCTGATAATCTTTGAACGCTTAACGAATGTATCCTTAACATCAGCGTTCATAATGAGGTCAACATAACGCTGTCTGTAACGCATATCTGTGTTTGTAAGACCGTGATACTTCTCAGGGAGAATCTGAAGACTCTTTGAAAGAAGTGTAACAGAGGAAGCGTGGATTGACTTTTCACCTGTCTTTGTTGTGAAAGCCTCACCTGTGATACCAACGATATCGCCCACATCGTACTTCTTGAAGTCCTTGTAGCTGTCTTCACCAATGCTGTCACGTGCAACATATGACTGGATTGTGCCCTTTAAATCCTGCACGTGGCAGAAAGAAGCCTTACCCATAACACGCTTTGACATAATTCTGCCTGCGATTGTAACTGATTTACCCTCAAGCTCGTCAAAGTTTTCTTTAACATCAAGGCTATGATGTGTTACATCAAATTTTGTAATTTCAAAAGGATTCTTGCCTGCTTCCTGTAAAGCCGCAAGCTTTTCACGACGAACCTTTAAAAGCTCGCCAATATTTTCTGTTCCCTTGTTCTGCTGTGTATTTTCACTCATCTGAATTATCCTTTCCTTATAAGGTATTGATTACTTTGAAATATCAATTACCTTTAATCCCTGCATACCTGCAGGAGTCTCAACTTCAACTACATCGCCTACTCTTTTTTCCATAAGAGCTTTACCGATTGGTGACTCGTCAGAAATTCTGCCCTCTCTTGGGTTAATGTCGTTTGAGCCTGAACCTACAATCTTATAAGTTGCCTGTCTGCCGTTTGCAACGTACTCAACAGTAACAACTGAAGTAAGGTGAACATGCTCGTTTGAAGTGTTGCTCTCATCTATGATAACAGCAGCCTTAAGAGTAGCCTCAACAGTGGCGATTCTTGCCTCAAGGATTGCCTGCTCGTTCTTTGCGTCATCATATTCGCTGTTCTCAGAAAGGTCACCATATGAACGTGCAACCTTGATTTTTTCAGCAATTTCCTTACGTTTTACAGATTGTAAGAACTCGAGTTCTTCCTCATATTTTTTAAAATCTTCTGCTGTAAGCATAACCGGTTTAACTGCCATTTTATATCGTCCTTTCAATTAAAAATGAAATCTGTATAATTTTCTACACATAGATTAATTATAGAATTTTTTAAGCCTCTTGTCAAGCAAAACGCTGAATATATGCCCCCAGAGATTTCGCAGTCTGAGATGTGCTGTAATTAACGCATAGCTGAGGAACAATCGAACCAAGCTGATACTGTCTGCCGAGAGTATAAAGTGCTGAACAAAAGTATTCTGTGTCCAGCTCATCGGGCTTAATTCTGTCAAATCCGTTTGGCATTTTAAAGCAGTATTTATAATACAGCTGTCCGCCTACCTCGGCTTTTGGTCTGCCAACAGTAAATATCAAAGCATCATCACGCACAGGAAAACTCTCTGTAATATTCTGTGGTGCAATTATTATATCGCAGTTTTTAAGTTCGTCTGTACTTTGAGTAACCACAGCACAGGCACCCATTTCTTCCATTATATTTTCAAGCACCTCGTGGTAGCAGGTTGCAGAATTTGTAACCACGGTAACATCGGAAGTATATTTCATAATATAAGGAAGAAAATCACTGTTTTTACCATCTGTATCATAAATGCCTATTTTTATTTTCTCGGCAAACTCACATTCTCTAACCAGATTAAGAGCAAAGTTTGTACACAATCTGGCAGAAAAATCTATATTATTAAATCGTTTCATATTATTTTTTTCGGGAAACTTTATTTTCTCATCACATATTATTGCAAAACGGCTATCGCCCAGAGCTTTTTCAAGTTTTTCGAAATGAAGCTTTCCGCCATAAGAAACATATGTAATATGTTTGAAATATACACCTCTTGCTCTGTCTACATCAACGGTTGCACTATCTCTTTTGAGTCGCATAAGCAAACCCTTTATACCTTTTTCTCTGTCAATATTCTTTACTGTAAGTGCTGTAAGCAAAATAAAACCCCCGCAAAACTTTTTTATCAAAGTATATGCAGGGATTATGTATTTTATTTAATTTTTAAAACTCTGTCATCGGATTATATTTTACACCGAAGTAACGTGTCTCAAAGTGAAGGTGAGGTCCTGTTGAACGTCCTGTTGAACCAACAAAACCAATAACCTGTCCTCTGCGAACCTGCTGACCGGTATAAACCATAACTGATGAAAGATGAGCATAAACTGTCATCTTTCCGTTGCCGTGGTCAATCATTACGTAGTTACCGTAACCGCCACCACAGCCACAGCTTGCATAATAATCCTTACTCCAGTTATGAGGACACCAGTTATAACAATCTACTACAACACCCGACTGAGCCGCTAAGGTATCAGCACCCATAATACCATCACCTGCTATATCAATAGCACCGTGATTATATGTGTTTCTATCCTCATTCCATTCGGATGAAAGCCAATAGAATCCCGGAGTTGGCCATACAAAGCCTGAAGGTGAAACTTCATCATCTGAGTAATCGTTTCCGCCGGATGAGCCGCCTGAGTTCTGATTATTCTTCTCAGCTTCCTGTTTTCTCTTCTCCTCAAGCTCCGCCTCTATTCTTGCCTTTTCAGCATAGTACTCAGCAATCGCTTTTTCAATTTCTATGCTTTCAAGTTCACCATTCTCAAGAGATTCCGAAGCCTCTTCGCTTGCTGTATAAAGGCCTGCAAGCAAAGTTTTGTTCTCTTCAAGAAGTGTATTAAGTGCTGACTGGTCACCTTCAAGAATTGACTGCTCGCTTTCAAGTGTGGTTTTACTCTTCTCCAGCTCCTCTTTTTCTAGTGCAATTTTCTCAAGCTCTGTCTGAACTTCATTGATAAGATTGCTGTCATATTCCGACAAATTCTTCACAAGCTCCATTTTATCAAGGAAATCAGAAAAATCTCTGGCACCGAGAATAATCTCAAGGTCAGTTACATTACCTGTCATATAAATACTTCTGATACGAGCACGTAATGCTTCCATCTGAGTAGAAATTCTCTCGTTTGCTACGTTAATACTCTGAGTTTTCTCCTCAATATCAATGTTCAGATTATATATGTTGGTTCGGCTGATTTCAATTTTATTATCCAGCACCTCAATTGTGGAAACTAAAGCAGAATTGTACTGCTCTTGTTCCTCAATATTTTCCTTTGTTTTTTCGAGTATTTGCTGATATCTTTCGTTTTCAGCCTGAAGTTCAAGTCTTTTCTGTTCAAGTTCTTCAATACTTTCTGTCGCAGGAACTGTTACACTCTCCGTTGTGCTTTCTGTTGCACTCTCTGTTGCGTAAACAGTAGCTACAGACATTGTTGCTGTGCAAAGACAAAGCAATGCACACAATATTGCTTTTACTTTCTTCATCTAATCCCCTTTCTTACCAACCTAAAATTTCGTTACCTTCCATCTTCAAATACTTTCTGATTGAAATAAAGCTTCCTATTGCACCTATTACTATGCCTGATGAAACAAACAAGCAAAGTACATACGGGAATACATTTGAGAATGGTATTGTTGTGATAGGAACAAACTCTCTTACAGCAGTCATCACAGCCTCATAAACAAAAGCAAGTGCACCTGTAGCTAGAAGTGATGAAATAATACCGATTACCATACCTTCAACAAGGAAAGGTAATCTTACAAATGAGTTTGTTGCACCGACTGACTTCATAATACTGATTTCAAATCTTCTTGAATACATTGTTGCACGGATAGTATTTGCGATAATAAACAACGAAATAACCATAAGTGCTACAACAATAAGAAAGCTTAAAGAACTTACAAGATTGCTTATATCAGTAAGTTTCTTTGCAATTTCACTTCTGTTGTTGATAGAATCAACACCCTCAAGTTTCAATATCTCTGCAATTGTTTTATCATACTTTGCTAAGTCGTCCATTACAACTATATACGCATCGGGTAATGGGTTATCATCACCCTGCATATTCATAAATACATCTTCGGGAAGGGAATCTTTAAAATTCTGAATTGCATCATCTTTAGGATAAAATGTTGCAGAAGAAACATTGTCGATTTTTTCGATTTCCTTACCCATATATACAGCCTCAAGTCCACTTACTTCGTCCTTGAGATATACGGTAGTTTCATTTGTCTTACCTACCGATTCAACAGCTTTTGCGACGTTCAATGAAATAAGTCCGGCAGCACCTGTAAGAACAAGACAGCTTATAAGTACGCAAACTGATGCAATACTCATTATACGGTTACTCCATACGTTTCTAAAGCCTTCTTTTACTAAATAGCCAAAGCCGCTCATAATCAGTTCCTTTCCTGTAGAGTTATCGATTCGCTCAGAAGTCGCTGTATACGTCCATCATATCCTCAGCGTAATCGTTGATATCTTCATACAGATATTCGTCTGTTTCCTTGATATCACCATCTTTTGTGTCACTCTTAACTCTACCCTTATCAATAACGATTACTCGTTTATTGAATTTTCTTACAAGGTCATGCTCGTGAGTAACAACAACAACAGTTGTGCCCATTGCGTTGATTTCGTTGAGTAGTCCAATGATTTCATAAGACATCTCAGGGTCGACGTTACCTGTAGGCTCATCGGCTATGATAATCTCAGGATTGTTTACCAAGGCTCTTGCAAGGCTTACTCTCTGCTGTTCACCGCCTGAAAGCTCACTGGGCTTGCTCTTCATTTTATGAGAAAGACCCACAAGCTCAAGTATGTATGGAACCCTTTTCTTAATAACCGAAGCTTTGGCTCCGATTGCTCTCATAGCAAAAGCAACGTTATCAAACACATTCATTTTTTCAATAAGTCTGAAATCCTGAAAAACGATGCCCATATGACGTCTGAGATAAGGGACTTGTCTTCTTTTTAATTTTGTCAATTTCTTATTATTAACGATAATCTCACCCTTAGAAGGTGCCGTTTCGTGCATAATAAGCTTTAAGAACGTACTTTTACCTGCACCTGAAGCACCAACGATAAAAACGAACTCGCCCTTGTCAATGTGTAAGTTCACGTCATAAAGGGCGTGGGTGCCGTTAGGATAGGTTTTAGATACATTGTTAAAATCTATCATATATTTCACCTTTATTGTGGTCTGAATAATAAATCTTTTTTATTCCCTATTTACCATTATAAACAGTTCAGATTTTTTTATTTTTCTTAGTAACGAAACTAAAACGAGGGAGAATTTTACATTACGTTTCAAAAAAACCAAAATGGCCTGCACATCACGAAAAAGGGGTGTGCAGAGCCATATTAAGTTTACAAAAATCAATACTTTGTCGGACTTGCGTTAAGATACTTCTTAACCATAAGTGCTACTTTGAATACGATAGCATCCTCAAATTCACGAAGGTCAAGACCTGTAAGCTTCTTGATTTTTTCAAGTCTGTAAACCAATGTATTACGGTGTACAAAGAGCTTACGTGAAGTCTCAGAAACGTTAAGGTTGTTTTCAAAGAAACGCTGAATTGTAAAGAGTGTTTCCTGATCGAGGCTTTCAATTGAACCACGCTTGAATACTTCTTTAAGGAACATTTCACAAAGTGTTGTAGGAAGCTGATAGATAAGACGGGCAATACCAAGATTGTCATAGCTTACGATTGTACGCTCTGTGTCAAATACTTTTGCAACTTCAAGGGCAGACTGAGCCTCTTTGAATGAACGTGCAAGGTCTTTGATGCCAGTAACAGTTGTACCGATACCAACAACACAATGAGTATAAAATTCGCTTGAAAGAGTGTCAGAAATTGAGCTTGCAAGCTTTTCAAGGTCACGGCTCTCAGTGTCTGCCTTGATTTCTTTTACAAGAGCAATTTCGTACTCATTGATATTGATAACAAAATCCTTTGACTTGTCCGGGAAAAGATTCTGGATAATATCATAAGCAGAAACATCTGTCTTTGAAACAATTTTGATAAGTAAGCATACACGTGAAACCTCACTGTTGAAGTGAAGCTCTCTTGCCTTAAGGTAAATATCTCCGGGAAGAATGTTATCAAGAATTACGTTTTTGATAAAGTTTGAGCGATCGTATTTTTCATCGTAATACTGCTTGATGCTTGCAAACGAAACAGAGAGAAGCTGAGCATATTTCTGAGCATATTCATCTGTACCCTGAACAAAAACAGCATAGTCGTATTTTGAGTTGCTGCCAAATGACTTATATGTATAGCCATTGATCACAAACGGTGCTGTTGAGCTGAGAGTTTCAGAATTGATGCTTTCATTTACCTCACCGATTTTACCAAGCTCTGAGCAAGCAATTACAACCGAAGTTTCATCAATAACGCCGATAGTTCTGTCGATTGCATCCTTCATCTGGTGAACAATACCCTGGAATAATCTGTTTGACATTTTATTTACCTCTTTTTCTAAGGATTTAGTTTATATGATTGTAATTATAAATAAAATACAATATCTCTCATATACATATTACACAAAAACGAGAAAAAAATCAACCTCTATTTGCATTTTTCTTTTGATTTTTTTATAGATTTTGCATAATCATCAAAATATTACAATTTTGAAAACAATATTAAACAATTTTCACTATTTTTTGTAACTTTTTTACCTCTTTTCACCATAACACAAGTCACATTTTCAGAAAATTGTTAAAAGTAAACAACATCAATGTATTCAAACAGACAAATGCGGCGAAGCAAAAGCTCCGCCGCAAAATTATCAATATTTTACAATTAGTTTGTAATTGTACGCTCTGTTTCCTTATCAAAGATGTGAATCTTGTCGAGGTCAAAAGCAACCTTAATGCTGTCGCCAGGCTTAGCTGTTGAAGTTGGCTCAACACGAGCTGTTACAGGGATACCGCCGATATTTACATAGAGATAGATTTCAGCACCCATAAGCTCTGTAACGTCAACGTTACAATCAACAATACCATCTGTAGCCTTAGCAAGGAACTCTGGCTCATCGTGAACGTGCTCAGGACGAATACCGAAAGTAACTTCCTTACCAATATAAGCATCGAGCTTGCCATCCTTAGACTTAGATGCAGGGAGAGCGATTTCATACTTATCGAAGCAGAGGCAATAGTCAGAACCCTTCTTCTTAAGTGTAGCATCGATGAAGTTCATCTGTGGTGAACCGATAAAGCCGGCAACGAACATATTGCAAGGCATATCATAGAGGTGCTGAGGAGTATCAACCTGCTGTACGAAGCCGTCCTTCATAACAACGATTCTTGTACCCATTGTCATAGCCTCTGTCTGGTCATGTGTAACGTAGATAAATGTTGTACCAAGTCTCTGATAGAGCTTAGAAATCTCTGTTCTCATCTGAGCACGGAGCTTAGCATCGAGGTTTGAGAGAGGCTCGTCGAGTAAGAATACCTTAGGATCACGTACGATAGCACGTCCTAAAGCAACACGCTGTCTCTGACCACCTGAAAGAGCCTTTGGCTTTCTGTCGAGGTACTGCTCAATACCGAGGATACGAGCTGCTTCCTCAACTCTACGCTTGATCTCCTCCTTTGGAGTCTTACGGAGCTTAAGACCGAATGCCATATTATCATAAACTGTCATATGTGGATAAAGAGCGTAGTTCTGGAATACCATTGCGATATCTCTGTCCTTAGGAGCTACGTCGTTAGCGAGCATATCACCGATATAAAGCTCACCCTTTGAAATATCCTCGAGACCTGCGATCATACGAAGAGTTGTTGATTTACCACAACCTGAAGGACCAACGAGGATGATAAATTCCTTATCAGCGATTTCAAGGTTGAAATCTGTAACAGCAGTAACACCGCCGTCGTAAATTTTGTAGATGTGTCTTAATGATACATTAGCCATAGTATATATTACCTCCAATAATCCGAAAAGCAGCAACGTAATATCAATACGCACTACTTTATTACAATTAATACTATACCACTTCAGCAAAAAATTTGCCATACTGATTTTCACTAAAGTTTGCATCAATATTTTATTTAAATCCGCTATTTGTTAAAAAACCGATGCATATTTTAGTGCATATTGCCGACAAAAACAGACTCTTTGTCTAAAAAATCTAAAATCTTACTCTCACCACTGTGCAAATTGCTATCCAAATATAAACTTCCGATTGATATTCGTTTAAGATGCACAACATTTACACCACATGCGATAAACATTTTTTTAACCTGATGAAATTTTCCTTCACATATTGTAACAATACCCGTCATTTTGTCCAAATCTGAGCTGTCTATCTCTAATTTTGCAGGCAAACATTTTGTATAGTCGGCAAAAACTATGCCTTCTTCAAACTTTGCTATCATTTCATCTGTGATTATGCCGTCTACTTTTGCTATATATTTTTTGTATACATGCTTCTTAGGAGAAAGCATATTATGTGCATATTCACCGTCATTGGTAATAATCAACAAGCCCTCGGTATCTTTATCAAGACGGCCTGCTGGAAACAAATTAGGTCTTTTAAGCTCTTCAGGCAATAAATCTATGACAGTTTTTGCCCTTTTATCCGTACTTGCAGAAAGAACTCCAGCCGGTTTGTTCATCATAATATAAATATACTTACTGTAGGAAATCGGCTGACCGCTAACAGTAATATTATCTTTTTCTGCATCAAACTTAGATTGCGGCTGTCTGATACACTCACCATTGACGCACACTGCACCATCTTTAATCAGCTTCTGAACCTCTTTTCTGCTACCAACATTCTGAGATACCAGAATTTTATCTAGTCTGTCCATTTTTACCTCCTTTCGCACTTCTTAAAACAAAGGGTAGTTTTCACTTCCCCATACTCCGTCTGTCATATGACCTCCGATTATATTTCCATTATATATAAGTATAATAACGTAGTTTTTATTATCTTTAGTCTTATATGTAAAACGCTCAGCAGTTTTGCCTCTATAGGGTTTGAGGTCAAGCCCAATTTTCTTCTGTAAGGAGTTATACTTCTCATAAACAGCATTGAAACTGTCAGGAATCTTCACACTGTCACATATCTCTGTATTTTCATCAACTGCTATACCAAGCTGTGTAAAAAACTGCATTCTCTGCTCATTGTCGTTCGCTCTGAGCGAATAACTGTCAATTTCGTCACTTGTAGCTGTTGTAATTTTCGGAGTAAAATCAGCATTTGTGAAAAAAGCAGTTGCCGAAATAAACACTGCCGACGCTACAAACAAAGATAATATAACCGCCTTAGGATTTTTTAATTTCATATTAAGTACAAACATCATAACACCTCCATATATAAATATATGAAAGGCAGTGACATTATGATGTTTTTATTTTAAGAATGTAAGTATATCCAAAGGCTCATCCGCAAGATTTTCTGCTCCGTGAGCTTTCATCTGCTCAACTGAGCCGTAACCGTAAGTAACACCGATGAAGTCAACACCCGTCTGCACGGCACCTCTTGCATCAAAGTACGTATCACCAATCATAACAATACTTCCCCTGTCAGCTTCGAGATTTCCGCCAAGACTTTCCACCGCATATGGTATCAGGTCTTTCTTGTCCTTGCGTGAGCCGTCAAGAGTAGAGCCGCACACCGCATCAAAATATTTTTCAAGACCTAATATTTCTATTATTTCCTTTGCAAAAACTTCGTATTTCGAGGAGCAAACCGCCACTTTGCAATCCTGTGTCTTGATGTTTTCAAGAAGCTCTGCTACTCCGCTGTAAGCCTTGTTTGCAAACTTACCCTTTTCATTATAATATCCACGGTAAATTTCAACACCCTCACGGCTTACTTCATCAGAAAAATGACAAATATTTCTGAATGTATCAAGAAGCGGAGGTCCTATATATAATGTATAGTCACCCAGATCCGGCACAGGCTTGCCAAGTTTCGCAATTGCATATTCAAGTGATTCACGTATTCCCAAAGCACTCTCGCTTATTGTGCCGTCAAGGTCAAACAATATATATTTATACTTAATCATCAAATTTACCATCTGCTTTCATCTGGAATTTTTCAGCATTTACGCTTACACGATTGTGTGTACCTTTTGCAATAATTCCCTTTGCGTCACTTGCAGAAACCTCAAAGTAAAAATTTCTGCCATCAACCTCTTTAAGCATTGCAACCGCCTCAACCTCTGCCGCAATTGGTGTAGGGCTGATATGCTCAATATTTATCATAGTTCCTACTGTTGTATATTCCTCGTTATCAAGTACCTGCTGTGCAAGCTCAGCCGCTGCACCCTCCATAAGAGCAACTACCGCAGGAGTGGCAAGCACCATAAGACTACCGCTACCCATAGCCACAGCAAGGTTTTCTTCTTCTACTTTTAATGTTTTTCTAAGCATTTTTTCTTCCATAATATCGCCTTTCCTGTTGTCTACGCAAAAATATTGTGATATAATAGCATATGTTACTATGATACAATAAAAAGTAAAAATAGGCAAGGAGAAAAGATAATGAAATTAGGTATTGTAGGCTTGCCGAACGTAGGCAAAAGCACACTTTTCAATGCTATCACAAACGCAGGAGCACAGAGTGCAAACTATCCTTTCTGCACAATCGAGCCAAACGTCGGCGTTGTTGCTGTTCCTGACAAAAGACTTGACAAGCTCGCTGAAATGTACGACCCTGACAAATACACACCTGCTTCAATCGAATTTGTAGATATTGCAGGTCTTGTAAAGGGTGCATCAAAGGGCGAGGGTCTTGGCAACAAGTTTCTTTCAAACATCCGTGAGTGCGACGCTATCGTACACGTTGTTCGTTGCTTTGAAAATGACGATATTATCCACGTTGAGGGTTCTATTGACCCTGCAAGAGATATTGAAACAATAAATCTTGAGCTTATTCTCTCTGACGTTGAAATGATGGAAAGAAGAATTGACAAAACTCAGAAGATGCTCAAGGGCGATAAGAAATATCAGAAAGACATCGACTTCTACAAGAGAGTTCTTGCCGCACTTGAAAACGGAAAGCCTGCAAGAAGCGTTGAATGTGACGAAGAAGAAGCACTTTTGCTTGCTGACATCGCACTTCTCACAAGCAAGCCTGTAATTTATGCCGCAAATATGAGCGAAGATGATTTCTCAAACGGTCTTGACTCAAACGAGGGCTACAAGAAGGTACAGGTAATTGCCGCTGAAGAAAAAGCAGGCGTACTCCCTATCTGTGCAGAAATCGAGTCTGAAATTGTTGAGATGGACAAAGAAGAAAAAGAAATGTTCCTCTCTGATTTAGGTCTTGAGCAGAGTGGTCTTGACAGACTTATCAACGAGTGCTATGCTCTCTTAGGTCTTATCTCCTACCTCACAGCAGGTAAACAGGAAGTAAGAGCGTGGACAATCACAAAGGGTACAAAAGCTCCTCAGGCTGCCGGTAAAATCCACACAGACTTTGAGCGTGGCTTTATCCGTGCCGAAGTTATTGCTTATGACGACCTTATCGCAAGTGGCAGTATGAGTGCCGCTAAGGAAAAGGGTCTTGTACGCAGTGAAGGCAAAGAGTACGTTATGAAAGACGGCGACGTTGTACTTTTCCGTTTCAACGTATAACAATACAGAAAAAAATTAAGCCACGGTTTAAAAACCGTGGCTGTTTTCATTTATAAGCGGCATACCATTTTAGAAACTCTGAATTTTGTGCAATAATCTTTGAATTATAAGCAGTAACCCTACTATTATCAATTATATTTTCATTTTGCGATTGTACATTTTTCAGTTCTCTATTAGTAGCTTTTATTTCATTTAATATATCGTTACTTATTTTTTGCGACTCGCTTATAGCCTCATAAAGCATAAATTGATTTCTTTTAATTTGATCTAATTTTTCTATCACCTTATCCAACTGAACAACAATACGATCCAATCTGACTTCATTTTCAAATATATTATATGCTCCTTCGTGTCCTACTAATGTATCGCAACGACCTGATTCAAAATATTCATAAAATGAAGATAGCGCACATAGATTTCTGTATTTTGGATATATTATATCCAGACTATAAAGTTTTTGAAGCACTTCTGTTGTTTCGCTTATCTTGCCATAAATAAAACTATGCTCTTTTTGCATATTTTCTCTTAATAAAAACCTCTTCTCAAAAGTATTGTTATTATTTTGAATTATTACTTTATTATCAATATCTATTTGTAAATTTTCTTTCCTGATTTTACCGTTTTCTATAAAATATTTTATTACATTATAAACAAAATATAATATCGACAACCCTATAAATGCACTAACAGCAATACCAAAAGCTTTTCCTAACGAAGAAAAAACATCTTCCCAAAATCTATCACTTAAAATTAAATAAAGTTCTATATCATCTGATAAAGCAAGAAAAATTACTGATAAGACAACAAATAAGAAAAACGAAAATACAATAAAACCAAGAAAAAATTCTTTTTCAAATCCGTCACTAAAATCATATTTAAAATTTTTTGAACGTATTCTTTGATAGGGACTATTATTACCTTCAATGTATCTGCCATTAGTATTTACAGCCTCTAATATAGCTTCATCATTATTCATCCTGTTAATTTCATATTGCAAACCTACTTCTACTGTTTGTTGTTCATATAACAACTTCTCTAGCAAATATACTTTCTCTATGTATTGCTTTAAGTTTATAGATTTCATAACTTAGCACTCTCCTGACGTTACATTTATCAATTATATTTTAGGACTATCTGTCCTAAAAGTCAATAGGACTATGTGTACTATTTTATAATTTTATCGGTGATGATTATGAAATTGAGAATAAGAGATTTGCGTGAAGATAACGACCTTACACAGAAGCAAATTTCTGAAATCCTGATGTGTGACCAATCTCTTTATTCTAAATATGAACGAGGAGAACGTGAAATTCCACTCAACATATTAGTTAAACTTGCAGACTTCTATAAAACAAATCTCGACTATTTGATTTATCGTTCAGATAAATCAGAAATGATATAATTTTAAATCACAAAAACTTTTATATAAAACATCAGGAACTATCACGCATAACCGTGAATAGTTCCTTTCTTTTTTGAAATTATTTTAGCCTTTGTTAACAAATAAGTGTTTTTTGTTTTGTATTACACTCACAAACAAATTTTACATACTTTACCACTAAATAAAATAGTTGTAAAATATAATTACGAAAATAACTGTAAAAAACAAAGGAGGATACTTATGAAATTAAAGAAACGTGCAAAAGCTGTATTATCTGCAATTTTGGCGGCAACAATTTTTGGCACTGTACCTGTCGGCACCGCTGTTTCTGTTTCAGCGGCAAGCACATCTATAAGCTACAGTTTCAGTGGTGACGAGAAAAATCTCTCGGGCTACGCTCAGGGAACAATAAAATTCACAAGCTCACAAGCAGGCACATACTATCTCTACTGGGCAAACAACACAAAGGCACTCAGCGGATACTATCCGATTGACACAATCACTGTTTCGGCAGGCGGCAGTGCATCATTTACTTTTGGCGACCACACTGCAATTCCCGCAGGAGCAACAAAAATTATCGCTGTAACAAGCAAATCAAACACGTCTGTTTCATCTGCCGTGGCAGTGTATGATATTCCCGTGAGCAAACAACTCCTCACAAATTCAGGCAAACAACTTTATAAATTCAGTTCATATTCCGATGTGCATATCGATCCCGACGGATACTACAAGAATTATTCCGAAAAATGGAGACAGGCTCTTGAATTTTCGCATAAGAAAGGCACAGACTTCATTGTTTCCTCAGGCGATATGGTAAACTTCGGCAAGCAAGAGGAATGGAACACATATCTTTCCATACTTGCTCAATCTTCATATGATAATCCTGTGTGGGAGTCAAACGGCAACCACGATATGCGTTCAGGCGACAGCGAGGGCAATCGCAATTTTGTAGTAAACACAGGCACAGACAGCACTATTGCAAATTACGATGCTAACAAGCCGTATTATTCTGTTACAGAAAATTCAACAGGTGATCTGTTCATATTTATGGCTCTTGAAACCTACAAAGCACACGAAAACGACGCATTTTCAGCTGAACAGCTTAACTGGGTGACAAATCTGCTTGAAAAAAACTATGGCACAGGCAAGAATATATATATTGTTGAACACTCACCAATCTACGGC
>JAXJTT010000073.1:0-43733 GCA_036309445.1 Ruminococcus sp.
GCATAAGAATGATACTGCCGTGTTTGATTTTTGAGGTTATGTTTTTGGTAATTTGAGCCGCACTCGGGTCTTTCCAGTCAAGGCTGTCAACATCCCATTGAACGCAATACATATTGTTAGATTTAACGGATTTTACAACATCGTTGTTGTAATCACCATAAGGGGCACGGAATAGGGTAGGGCATTTGCCTGTCAGCTCTTCTATTTTTTTGTTGCAAGCCTGAATCTGCGTGTTCATATCAGCGACAGACAGCTTTGTCATATATGGGTGAGTGTTGCTGTGATTTTCAACATCGTGACCTCGTTTTGCAATTTCTTTTACAGACTCAGGATATTTGTCTACCCAATCGCCAACAAGGAAAAACGTAGTCTTTACGTTGTATTTATCAAGTGTTGCGAGTAAACCGTCTGTCTGCTCGTTACCCCAAGCGGCGTCAAAAGAGAGTGCAACCTGCTTTTTGTCTGTTTCAACGTAGTAAATAGGAATTTCACGCTGCGTGCTTGCAGTCTGCACAGCCTTAACGGCTGAATTTATTGTGATTGTACCCGCTATAAGCCCGATAATAAGGCAAAATCCGATTGAAAATAAGGTGCGTTTTGTTAGTATGTATAGACGCATAAAATCCCCTCCATATACTCTATAGATATGAAGGGGATTTTATTTTATGCAGAATTTTAATATTTAACTAAAATTAATATGTTGCTTATGCTAAGTGCCACTTGATGCCGTCTTTTGTGTCTTCAAGAACAACATTCATTTCTTTGAGCTTGTCACGGATTGCATCAGCAGTAGCCCAATCTTTGTTTGCACGTGCCTCTGTACGCTGTGCGATGAGCTTTTCAACCTCTGCGGCAAGTTCATCATCTGCACCGTTTGCTTCAGCAGAATCAGCCTTTGTAAGGTCAAGAGAAAGCACCTTGTCAAACTCCTCGATAAGCCAGAGCTTTGTTGCATCTGAAATATCAGCCTTTAATACGCTGTAAACTGCTGTAAGACCCAGTGAAGTGTTGAGGTCGTTGCCGAGTGCCTCGTTAAATTCGTCAAGATATGGCTTTGCAGACTCCATATCAGGCTCACCCTCAGCCTTAAGAGCAGAAATTCTCTTAATAAGCTTGTCGTATGCAACAGTTGCATTGTCAAGGCTGTCGTATGAGAATGTAAGTGGCTTGCGGTAATGGCTCTGTAAGCAGAACATACGGTAAACAAGCGGATTATAACCCTTGCTCTCAAGAAGTGAAACTGTGAGGAAGTCGCCCTTTGACTTGCTCATCTTACCTCTTGCGTCATTGAGGTGAAGAACGTGGAACCAATATTTGCACCACTCGTGACCGAGGAAAGCCTCACTCTGTGCAATTTCATTTGTATGATGCGGGAATGCATTGTCTACACCACCGCAGTGAATGTCGAGATATTCGCCATTGTGCTTACAGCTGATTGATGAACACTCAATGTGCCAGCCTGGGTAACCTACACCCCAAGGGCTATCCCACTTGAGTTCCTGTGAGTCAAACTTTGACTTAGTAAACCAGAGAACGAAGTCAGCCTTGTTTTTCTTGTTGCCGTCTTCTTCAACGCTGTCACGCACACCAACAGCCAGATCTTCCTCGTTCATATTGCCGAAAACATAGTAGTTATCAAGCTTTGAAGTGTCAAAATATACGTTGCCGCCTGCTACATAGGCATAGTCTTTTTCAAGGAGAACAGAAACCATATTGATGAAATCATCAATGCAGTTTGTTGCAGGTTCAACAACGTCAGGAGTCTTGATGTTGAGCTTTTTGCAGTCTGCAAAGAATGCGTCTGTGTAGAATTTTGCGATTTCAAGAACAGACTTCTTTTCTCTCTTGGCACCTGCAAGCATCTTGTCTTCACCTGTGTCGGCATCGCTTGAAAGGTGACCAACGTCTGTGATGTTCATTACACGGTTTACATCATAGCCTGCAAAACGGAGATATTTTTCAAGAACGTCTTCCATAATATATGTTCTGAGGTTGCCGATGTGTGCATAGTGGTACACAGTCGGACCGCAGGTATACATATTAACCTTGCCTTCTGTATGAGGAATGAACTCCTGTTTTGTCTGTCCTAAAGAATTATATAAAATCATTTTTTATTGCTCCTTTGTGTGATTCATTCTTTGTCTGCTTTGAGAGCGTCAAGCTCTTTTTTCAGCAGGGTGATTTCGTGCCCAAGTCTGCAAAGTGCCTGTGATACAGGGTCGGATACGTGAATCTGGTCAAGACTTTCGTTTTTAACACCATTGACTCTCACAACCCTTGCAGGAACGCCAACCGCTGTGGCATTTGCAGGAATTTCACTAAGGACAACCGCACCTGCGGCAATTCTGGCATTGTCACCAACCTTAAAAGGTCCTAACACCTTTGCACCCGAGCCGACAAGAACATTATTGCCCAAAGTAGGATGTCGTTTGCCTGTTTCTTTACCTGTACCACCGAGAGTAACATTCTGATAAATTGTGCAGTTGTCACCGATTATAGTTGTCTCACCGATTACAACGCCCATACCGTGGTCGATAAAAAGTCCTTTTCCGATTGTTGCACCGGGGTGAATTTCAATTCCTGTTTTATGTCGGCTACGCTGAGAAATCCAGCGAGCGATAAATTTTAAATTGTGTCTGTAAAACCAGTTTGCCTTGCGGTGTGAACGCACAGCCTTAAAGCCGGAGTAGAGGAAATAAACCTCAAATCTGCTTCTTGCGGCGGGGTCACGCTCCATAATGGCATCAAGGTCAGCCTTTAGAGTTTTAAACAAATTATCACATCCGATTATTTTTCCTGAATGAATTTTTTGTTCTGTACAATATATATTATGCCTGAAATTAAAGCGAGTACAGTTGAAATCCAGATAAGTACAAATCCTATTATTTTGAAAACATCAGACATTGTAGCAATAACCTCAGCCGAAAGACCAAATAAACCAAAATTGTTTACAAGTCCGAGGAAACTCTGCATAGTAAGTATAGTGATTATTGCAATCATCTGCACAACAGTCTTTATCTTGCCCCAGATGTTTGCCGCAACGACTTCGCCTTTTGATGCGGCAACAAGTCTGATTGAAGTTACTGTAAATTCTCTGAAAAGTACAATAATGATAGCTATGCTGTCACATAAGCCGAGCTGTAAGAAGCACAACAGGGCAGAGGTGACAAGAATTTTGTCTGCAAGCGGGTCTGCAAATTTACCAAAGTCGGTTATAAGTCCCCTTTTGCGTGCGATTTTTCCGTCGAGCAAGTCTGTGATTGAAGCGATAATAAACAGCAGTAAAGCCGCAATCCAGTGAAACGGAAATTCTACGAGTAATGCCGCAACAAAAAACGGCACAAGGATTATTCTGCTAAGTGTTAGTTTGTTAGGTAAATTCATTACTTCACCCTCGCATTAAATCATTTCACCGACAGGGTCACAGCCCATATAATCGGTGATTTTTACACGTACAAAAGTGCCTGCCTGTAATTTTTTGCCGCCTGTTGTAAAGAATATACATCCGTCAACTTCCGGTGCATCTGCATAAGTTCTGCCATAATAGCACTCAGCAAGGCGGTCGTAGCCCTCTACAAGAACTTCAATTTCACTGTCGATCATAGCTTCACAGTAGTCAGCCATAACACTCTGCTGATGTTCCATAATAATGTCAGCACGACGCTGTTTGGTTTCGTCATCAACCTGACCGTCAAACTCAGCGGCAGGAGTATTTTCTTCTGCAGAATATGCAAAACAACCAAGTCGTAAGAACTTTGTTTCAGCCGCAAACTCTGCAAGCTCTTCAAACTGCTCCTCGGTTTCACCGGGGAAGCCTGTGATAAAGGTTGAACGCAGAACAATGTTCGGGATTTTTGCCTTGATTTTGCCAATAAGCTCAGAAAGGCTTTCACGGTTGCCACGTCTGTTCATTCTCTTTAAAACCTCACCATTACAGTGCTGTAATGGAAGGTCGATATATTTAACAATCTTTTCTTCTTCTGCAATTGTGTCAATAAGCTCATCTGTGAGCCTGTCAGGATAGCAGTAAAGAATACGAATCCACTTAAGTCCGTCAATTTTACACAGCTCTCTCAGAAGCTTTGCAAGATAGGGCTTACCAAACAAATCTTCGCCATAGCGTGTGGTGTCCTGAGCAACAACAATAAGCTCCTTAACGCCGTTTTCTGCAAGCTCTTTTGCCTCGGCAATAATGCTCTCAGGCTGTCTGCTTCTGAATCTGCCTCTGATCATCGGGATTGCACAGTAGGTGCAACGATTATCACAGCCCTCAGCAATTTTTATGTATGCAGTGTAAGGAGGGGTAGACTGGATTCTCTTGCCGTCAAGCGGAAGAAGATGCTTGTCGGGGAAGTCCTCGATTTTTTCAGAATTATCTGCAATTACCTTTTCAACAACGTCTGCAATTTTTTCATTTGCACCGATACCGATAGCCGCATCAACCTCAAAAAGCTGAGCAGTAATCTCATTCTGATAACGCTGTGCAAGACAACCTGTAACAATAATAGCCTTGATTTTGCCTTCCTGCTTGAGCTTGCCAAGCTCGATAATCTCGTTTATGCTTTCCTGCTTTGCCGACTCAATAAATCCGCAGGTGTTTACGATAACGGCATCTGCGTCAGCAGGGTCGCCTACTATCTGAAAGCCTCTTTCTTTCAGAGTGAATAAGAGCATTTCTGCATCAACCTGATTTTTTGGACATCCAAGTGATACTATGCCTACTTTAATATTCATATGCTGTGTCATCCTCGTCGTATTCCGAAAGTACATAGCTTATGTCGTCCCAACGGTAGCCAAGTCTTTGCAAAGCCGCCGCCGCACGTCTTTTTTGCTTTTCATCGGATAAATTTCTGTATTTTTTTTCTATCACAAGCCTGATATGCTCACGTGGGTCGCTTTCAAGCTCCTCAACTATCATTTCAGCAGTTTCACGCTCAATACCTTTTTGTATAAGCTCAAATGTAATTCGATGCTTTGACATATGCTTTGAGTTGAGAAGCTGCTCTGCATATCTTCTTGCGTATCTTTCGTCATTAACAAGCCCTAACTCCTCCATACGCTCAACAGCCTTTTGTGCTGAGTCTTTGTCGGAGGTTCGGCTTATTTTCTGTTCAAGTTCTTTTTTAGAATGGTCACGATAGGAAATGAGCCACAAAGCCTTATCCTTTGCACGTCGCTCATTACTGAGCTTTATAATTTCGTGCAGGTCATCGTCGTCAATCTCTCTGCCAACATCAAAGCGATGCTCAATAAGAGTTTTTGTGTCGAGAGAAACGGCAAATTCACCGTCAAGATATAAGGCACTCAGCCCTTTTCTGCGTGGTTTTATTTCAGTGATTTTCATTATTCATCAACAAGCACGTCGATGTCAGCGGAGGTTTTTGCTGGGTCGGGAGCGTCAACAGGTCCCTTTGCATTTGCAACCTCTGTAATTTTTACTTTAACACCTTTTTTAGTCGGAACATTAGAAGCGAATACCTTATCCATATTCTGCATAAGATTTTCTTCAATTTCCTTTGCAAGCTCTTCGTTTGTTTCAAGAAGCTCTTTCACGTTGTCACGACCCTGACCAAGACGGGTGCCGTTGTAGCTGAACCATGCACCAGCCTTCTGAACAACATCGGCCTTAACTGCAAGGTCTAAAAGCTCACCGATTCTTGAAATACCCTTGCCGTACATAATGTCAAATTCAGCCTCACGGAAAGGAGGAGCCATTTTATTCTTAACAACCTTAGCTCTTGTATGGTTACCGATGATTTCACCGTTTACCTTGATTGCCTCCGCTTTGCGGATGTCGATTCTTACAGAGCTGTAGAACTTCAACGCACGACCACCTGTAGTAACCTCAGGGTTGCCGTATACAACACCAACTTTTTCACGAAGCTGGTTGATAAAAATTGCAATACAATTTGATTTGTTGATAGCACCTGCAAGCTTACGCAACGCCTGTGACATAAGTCTTGCGTGGAGACCAACGTGGCTGTCGCCCATTTCGCCCTCAATTTCAGCCTTTGGAACAAGAGCCGCAACTGAGTCGATTACGATAACGTCAATAGCACCGCTTCGGATAAGAGCCTCTGCGATTTCAAGAGCGTCTTCACCTGTGTCAGGCTGAGAAACGAGGAGTGCATCAACGTCTACACCCAGAGCAGCCGCATATGTAGGGTCAAGTGCGTGTTCAACGTCGATAAACGCAACATTACCGCCATTTTTCTGTCCCTCTGCAATACAGTGGAGTGAAAGAGTTGTTTTACCTGAAGACTCAGGTCCGTAAATCTCAACGATTCTGCCCTTTGGAAGACCACCGATACCGAGAGCGATATCAAGAGAAAGTGAACCTGTGGAAATGTGGTCAACGCTCATATGTTTATTTTCGCCAAGACGCATTACAGCACCCTTGCCGAACTGTTTTTCAATCTGTGTAAGTGCAGTTTGCAACGCTTTTGCTTTATCTACTGCCATATTCATATACCTCTCATTCTGTATGATGTATCCTTGATTTCAACACTATTATTATAGAATATATACGGTAAAATTGCAATAAAAAAGAGAAAATACTATCGAACAAATTTTCTATTTTTGGTGCAAAGTCCCAATTATCGCCCTTTGAATATTAGACATATCAAGGCTTTCCCGAATATCCGTAAATCCATTTTCGGTGAGAATTTGAGCCACTTCGTCAAACTGATTTTCTCCGAGTTCAAATGCGATAGCTCCGCCTGCTTTGAGCTTTGATTTCCATAAAGGTACGATTTTTCTGTAAAAGTCAAATCCGTCTTCGCCTCCGTCAAGAGCCATCACAGGTTCTTTTTGTACTTCAGCCTGCAAAGTTTTGATTTCATCGCGTTTAATGTATGGCGGATTTGACACAATAAGGTCAAGGCTCATATCTTCAAACATATCTGTGCATTCAAAAATATCAGCATTGACAGCGTTGACAGAAGAATTGTTAAGTTCAATATTTCTCTTAAGGAATGAAAAAGCCTTCTCACTAAGCTCAACAGCTGAAACTTCTGCTTTTGCAAATTTTTCAACCGCAAGGCAGATTGCTCCGCTACCTGCACAAAGGTCTATAACTTTTGCGTTTTCTTTGCTCTCAAGATATTCAAGGCAAAGACCCGTGACCATTTCGGTGTCATCACGTGGTATAAGCACACCGTCACCTACAAGCAAATCAATTCCCATAAAGCTCCACTTGCCGAGAATATACTGCAACGGCTCAAGTGCAAGTCGTCTTTGAACATAAGCATTTATTTCGTTGATTTTATTATCTGTTGCAGGTTCATTTCCGTGAATAATCAGTGCAGTACGGTTGTAGCCGAATACTTTTTCAATAAGGCATAATGCTTCAAAGGCAGGAGCTTCAATTCCTGCCTTGTTTAAATCATCTTTAGTTTTGCGGTAAATTTGTTCAATTGTCATTGAAAACCTCCGCTGTTTTTTTTGCATTATTATATGCTGTTTTATCAGTCGGGCACTGAAGTGTAAATTTATATACATCTATCTGCCCGAATTGGATACAACGTCACGTTGTTAGCAAACAATATCTGTACCATCCTCAGGGATAACAGCCTTCATAGCCTTGATTGCAACTTCAATCATCTTGTCATCAGGCTCTTTTGTTGTGATTCTCTGAGCCCAGATACCCGGAGCTGCTATAATTCTTGTAAGGAAATTATCGTGCTTACCACAGATTTTAATTAGCTCGTAACCCACACCGCAAGAGAGAGGGAGGAGTAAAATCTTGAATACAGGTCTTAAAAATCCGATTCCGAATGGTGCAACAGGAATGAAAAGACCGATAATAATTCCGACAATCAGCATAAGAATCATAAAGCTTGTTCCGCATCTCGGGTGGAAACGTGTCTGCTTTTTAACATTCTCTACTGTGAGCTCTTCTTCGTTTTCGTAGCAGAAAATAGTCTTGTGTTCTGCACCGTGGTACATAAATACTCGTTTCATTTCAGACATCTGAGAACAGAGAACGATGTAGAGTAAGAAAAGCACGATTTTGAGTATGCCCTCAAATACCGATTTCCAGAAAACCACAAGCTCGCCCTCACCCTTGAAAGCAGGGATAAAGTTTGCACAGAGGTCAAACAGGAAAGAAGGGAGAAAGAAGAAAAGACCGATTGCAATAGCTACACCGAAAATTGATGATAAAACCATAAGCACCTTAACGAGCTTGTCACCGAATTTTTCATCAAGCCATTTTTCAAACTTTGATGGTTCTTCTTCTTCGATTTCGCCAGCTTCAATAGCCTTGTCTGCAGAAAGCATAAGAGATTTGTAAGAAAGACGCATTGAGTCGATAAGACCTGCAATTCCTCTGAAAATAGGAAGCTTAAAGAGAGAACATTTTGAGGGGATTGTTGTTATAGCGATGTCTTCGCTGTAAATCTCATTTTCGCCTGTTCTTACACAAACTGTGGTACGCTTCGGACCACGCATCATAATACCTTCAATCAGGGCAGAGCCACCGATTGAGGTGATTTTTTTAGTAGAATTTTTTTTCATATATAGCCTTTCTGATTTGGTTAAAAGTTTATATTTTTACGTTTTCGGGAATTTTCTGTTCCTCACCCTGTTTGAAGATAGGGAATGTGAGAGTAACAGTTGTGCCGACACCCTCACCACTCTCAATGTCAAGAGAACCATTGTGGAGGTTCATAATTTCGTCAGCAACGGCAAGACCGATACCCGAACCGTTTACCTTCTGATTTGCCTTGTAGAATTTGTCCTTTACCTTTGGCAGGTCTTCGGCAGAAATACCGCAGCCTGTGTCGGTAATGACGATTTTAATAATGTCAGGCACATCTTTGTCATAGATAACCTGAGCCGCAACAACACCGTTTTTCGGAGTATATTTGAGTGCGTTGTCAAGCACATTGATGAATACCTGCTTAAGACGGTTTCTGTCACCATACACAGGCGGATACACAGCCTCAGGGTCGTCATATAAAAGATGCTTACCCTCGGAAAGAGCTCTTTCCTTGAGCATATATACAGTTTCGTCAAACTCAGCAAGAATGTCGAGCTTTTCGCACATAAGCACCATTCTGCCACTCTGAATACGGCTGAAATCCAAAAGCTCCTCAACAATACTTGTAAGACGAGAGCTTTCCTTTATAATAACACCCATACCCTTGTCAAAGGTGCGGCGGTCAAGCTTGCCTTTTTCGCTGAGCTGCATTGTTTCAGCCCAACCCTTGATTGCAGTAAGCGGAGTTCTCAATTCGTGTGATACACGGGAGATAAAGTCGTTCTTTGTCTGCTCGGTTGTCTTCAAATCCTTAGCCATATCCGAGATAGCGTTGCACAAATCTCCGATTTCGTCGTCATACTTATGCTCAATCTTTTCAGAAGCGGAGAAGTCGCCGTGAGCAATCTGGTCGGCTATGACAGAGAGGTTACGTATCGGCGTTACAATAGAACGGATAAACATAAGACCTGAGAGGATAACCATGGAAATAACAACAATTCCGGCAATAATTGCAATTGCGGAGATGAAGAGGATTCTCTTGTTTACAGCTTCCATAGAAACTATGTAACGCACAGCACCCAGCATAGTGCCGTTGGAATTTGTGATGATTCTTGTTTCACTCATAGCGTGCTCGCCAGAGTCAAGAGTGCCACTCCATACAGCATAACCGAGATTATTTGTCTGTGCCTGCACAAAGTCAGGCATTTCGTTTTTATCAGACGGAGTAAAACCTGTAGAGGTCATAACAATTCTGCCCGAAGCATTGATGACCATAACTTCCATTTCCTCTTTGCGGTCGAAGTTCTCAACATAATCACGGGCATAGGAATTGAAGTTTGTTGTGTTTTCGCACTGAAACTCAGGGAAAACAAGGGTAAGTCCGTTGCTTGCAGACTCAAGAGTCTGTTCAACGCTGTTCTGATAAAGAAAAGTAATAACAAAAATCAGGCTGACAACGATGAGTATGATAATTGTAAGAATTACGCTGAGCGTGTTGAGCATCCAGCGTTTTGCAATGCCTTTGAACATAGCAACCGTTGCCCTCCTTTGGTAAAATTTGTTTTGTAATGAATTAAATTATATCAGATGCAATATCACGTTGTATTATGCGTCCCACTTGTAGCCTAAGCCCCATACAGTCATTATGTACTTAGGGTTAGACGGCTCATCTTCAACCTTCATTCTGAGTCTTCTGATGTTTACGTCAACAATTTTATCTTCGCCAACATACGCATCGCCCCAAACGTGGTTGAGAATATCCATTCTGTCAAGAGCAACACCCGGATTTGAGAAGAAATATTCCATAATCTGAAATTCAACCTGAGTAAGCTCAATCATCTTGCCGTTTTTCATAAGTGCACGATTGCGGAGATTGAGTGTAAATTCACCACTCTTGAGTTCTTCCTTAAAGTTGTTTTCGGAATGTGACTGTGCAAGAGCAACTCGTCTGTAGAGAGAGTCAACACGTGCAAGTAACTCACTTGGAGAGAATGGCTTTGTAACATAGTCGTCAGCACCGAGCATAAGACCAGTAACCTTATCCATCTCCTGAGTTTTTGCAGAAAGCATAATAATGCCGATACCACCGTTGCGGTTTCTCAGCTCCTTGCAAACCTGAAAGCCGTCAATACCAGGCATCATAACGTCAAGAATTGCAACGTCAAAATCGCCGTCGCTCTCATCATATTTCTGTAATGCCGCTTCACCGCAGTCGGCTTCAACAACATCATATCCTGCACGAGTAAGGTTGATTACCACGAAATCACGAATCGCTGACTCGTCTTCGCAGACAAGAATTTTTTTCATAAGAAAAACCTCCGATTTTATATGTTATAGTAATAATTTTCAATTTATATCAGTTTGTTGTGGATGGCAGATACAAAAACGATGTTTTAATTTCATCATCGCTGAGTGAAAAATAATTGTCGTAGTTTGCATCACAAAAAGCGTATGCATAATTTTCGTTTTTAAATATCAGAGTGTATCCGTCGCTGTCTTCTCCGATATCCCATTCACTCAAGTCAAACATTTTTATAGTAAAAAGCTTGTCACCGAACCGGTCGGAATTCCAATGATAAAAGCTCATTGTTCTTTCGTCCTCAATTCGGGCAGTTACGGTGTCCTCAATCCAACTGTCGTCCATTTTGAAAACATAATTACAGCCGTAGTTTGCAACTGTGTCTGTTACATATGTAGGAATCTCAGCGTCGGGTGATATGGTGTTCCACCTTACCCTGTCAGCAACCTTGCTTGCATCCTCGTCAATGGTGTGGGGGAGGGAGGTAACAAGGGGAATTTCAATACAGCCGTCAGCATTTATATCGGTTGAAAGAAGCTGTAAGCCACGCTGAGTAATATTTTTTTCTTTTTCTTTATAAAGAGGATTACGCAGTACAGAAAGTTCTTTGCTGAAAAAGATAATCTGTGTGTTGATTTCCTCTGTGGTAAGTGCACCGTCAACAACAAGTCCGTTCACTTCGTTTTCAAGCTGAGTTCCGGATATGTTTTTGTAGGAAATAATGTTAGGGTCCATTTTTGCGGAAGATTTTGCATAAAGACAGTTTTTTTCTTCGCCATAATCCAGAAGTGTTGCAGTAGCTTCATTTTCAGGAGTGAAAAGTGAAAGTGCCATTACCTCGCTGGTGCCGTCATTGTCAAAGTCAGCAGCGGCAAAGCTTGAGTAATTACATTCAACTGTAAGTGCCACGGTTTCGCCTTTTGAAAAAGAGTGGCAGACAAGCTTGTTGATTTCCGTGCTATATGTAGAATACCCTGAAAGTATCTCAGGATTTCCGTCACCATTCACATCAGCAAATTCAATGCAGTCAACATCGGTTGCCTCAATGATGCAGTTTTTGGAAAGCTTCCAC
This sequence comes from Ruminococcus sp., assembly GCA_036309445.1. Lineage (GTDB taxonomy): Bacteria > Bacillota > Clostridia > Oscillospirales > Acutalibacteraceae > Ruminococcoides. Next base: position 11,854 of record JAXJTT010000073.1, read on the forward strand.
TTGTCGTTCTCAGAGTACATAACAAGCATATGTATTTCAACCTTGCTTTTGTCGTCGGGACGATAAAAAGCGATAGCTTCGTCCGATTTGTCGTTGTCAAGGTCGGTCATCACAATTGCACTTCTGTGAGTTCCGCTTTTTGGATATTTTAAAATATAGTCTTTTTCAGCCGTATCGGAAATGAGCTGTTCAATTTCAGCCTCATCGCCATTGGCTTTTGGAGGACGAATAAGACTTTCCGTGCCTAATTCGCCGATGTTGCAACCTGTAAGAGAGGCGGCAACAGCACAGATTAAAACGGCTGTAAGGGCTTTTTTTGCTTTCAAGTCAGGTCCTCCTTTTTCTGAAATATAGTCAGGGTTATTTAACCCTTGCTCTCAGATACTTGATTTTAATGCCCTCGTCAGAGAACATTTTTTCATGCTCTGTCATAATGTTGTCTGTAACCTCGCTGTTGTGGAGGTCGTAGGTCTTATATAAAATTTCATATCCGCTCTGCTCAAAATACTCAAGACTGTCTGCAAAAAGCTGATCATCGTCAGTCTTAAAGCGGATTTCACCGTCTTTTTCAAGAAAAGCTTTGTACTTTTCAAGTTTTCTCGGGAAAGTAAGTCTTCTCTTGTTGTGCTTGCCACGTGGCCACGGATTGCAGAAGTTAATGAAAAGACCACTGATTCTGTCTTCCTCAGTGATAAGCTTTTCAATAGCCTCAACATTGTAGTTTACAAGCAAAAGATTGTCTATTTCTTCAACGGTTTTACCGCCTTTTGTGAAGATGTCAACAATATTTCTTCTGCCCACACCAAGCATATCAATCTTGATGTCAACGGCTATGATGTTTTTATCGGGATTCTTAAAGGCAAACTGACCTGCAAAGCCACCCTTGCCGCATCCTACCTCAAGGTAAAGAGGTTGTTTTTTCTTAAAGGCATCAGCCCATTTTCCTGCGTGCTCATCAGGATTTTTAACAAAAAAATCACAAACAGCAAGCTCAGGCTCCGCCCATTTCTTTTTTCTGATTCTCATAATTCCTCATTTTGTGGTGCCCTAAAGGGGCATACCACCATATATAGTTATTTTGCTATAATATTATACCAAATTATTACACCGTTTGCAACGATTTTTTTACTTAGTTGTAACAAAAAAGAAAATCTTAAAATTTGTCAGATGTATCTGAGATTATCGTTACATACTTTTGATTTTATAAACTCAACTTGCTCAAATTTATTGTTGAGTTTTTCACAAAGCGGAGCAATAACAACATCTTCTGTTCTGAAATGACCTGCGTCAATTATTGCAAGTCCCATTGAATTTGCATCAATAATTTCGTGGTGCTTGATTTCTCCGATGAGAATAGCATCAGCACCCTCGGCTTTTGCGGCATATACGTTTGAGCCGCCTGAGCCTGATGAAACAGCAACTTTTTTCACCTTGCCGTTTCCGTGAGTATATCTGAGTCCTGCACAGCCAAGCTTTTCCTTTACGCACTGAGCAAAAGCATCAATATCAGTTTCGCTTGCAAGCTCACCGATAAACATACATTCTCCGTTTTCGCTGAGAACAGGATTTTCAACGCCCACAGCTTTAGCAAGGCAGATGTTCACGCCAAATTCCTGTGATAAATCAAGGTTTGTGTGCATACATACTGCAGAAATACCCTTTGCCGCAAGCTGATATACGACAGATGCAGCAGAAAGCTTTTTCAGCGGACTGAAAATAATCGGGTGATGGCTGATGATAAGGTCACAACCCAAGCTTTCAGCCTCGGTTACTACATCAGCAGTTATATCGAGTGCCAGAAGAACTTTATGTACTTTTGTGTTTTTGTCACCGACAAGCAAACCGCAGTTGTCAAAATCCATCGCAGTTGCCACAGGTGCAAATTCTTCAAAAAAATTTAAAATATCAGCTATTTTCATTATCCGATTATCTCCCTGAGTCTGTCGGCAATTTCCTTGTATTGAACATCGCCCTTAGCCTGTTTATCAAGCTTTGAAATATGTTTTTCTATAAATTTTTTGTGAGTTTCATAATTTTTCGGCTCAAGCTTACCCGCATAGCAGAAAATTTCATCTTTGCACTCAGCTTTGCCTGTATATGAAGTCAGAATTACAGTGTAGCATTTGTTTGCGGCAACACAGCAATCCTGTCTTAAAATTTCAAATCCGTTATCGCACAGATATTTAATAAGCACTTCACTTTTTGTCATAGGTTGTAAGATGAAGTGTTTTTCGGGGTTCTTTGAAAACGGACAGTTTTCGAGAATGGTAGAAATCAACTCGCCGCCCATTCCTGCAATAACAACATCGTCAACCTCGTCGCACTCAATTTTTTCAAGACCGTTAGAAAGTCTGGTTTTTACAAGACTTTCAGCGTTTGCATTTTTAATTGCGGCTTCGCCTCGTGAAAGAGGGTCGGGGTTGATGTCTGCGGCAATCGCAGAAGGGCATTTGCCGCTAAGGCACAGCCACAGCGGAAGATATGCGTGGTCTGTGCCAATGTCGGCAAGCTTTGCATCTTTTCTTACAAAGTCCGCACACATCAAAAGCCTGCTGTCAAGATTTATTTTTGAATTCATAAAAAAGTCATCCTTTCGTTGTGTGCATCTGAGGTTTTAGTTAGCTACAACCTCATTGAGCTTTTTGATAAGAGAGTCAACGTCTGCACCGTGAACCATGCAAGCCTCTGCAATAGTTTCGCCTCTTGAAGCAGGGCAACCTAAGCAGTGCATACCGATGCTGAAAAATGTTTCTGCAGTTTCAGGGAACTGGTCGAGAACATCGCCGATGATTGAATCTTTTGTGATTTCCATATTAAGAACCTCCTTTTTGGCTTAGCAAAGCCATAATCATATACATTATACCATATATTGAGCATAAATGTCAAAAAAAATAAGCCGTTTTCTGTTATAAATTCACAGATAATTAAAAACAGACAATCAAAAATTGAAAAGAAAGACGGATACTGTGAGCAAACACAGTATCCGTCGGGGTACAGTTCAAAAATAAATATAAAACTATAGTGTTTTTAAAAAACCAAAGGCCTTAAAACCAATATAATTAAAATAAATAAAGTCTCACTGTGTGTTGGATTACTTTCTCTTTGCAAAGCAATCGCTGCAGTAGTATGACTTGCCTTCCATTGGCTGGAATGGAATCTTAGCAACGCCGCCACATTCAGCACAAGTTGTTTCAAAAAGCTCTCTAGCTGGCTTTGAAGCGTTCTTGCGAGCCTGTCTGCAAGCCTTGCAACGCTGTGGCTCATTTACAAAGCCCTTTTCAGCATAGAATTCCTGCTCGCCTGCTGTGAAAACAAATTCGTTTCCGCATTCTTTGCAAATGAGTGTCTTGTCTTCGTACATTGGTTTTTACCTCTCTTTGGGAATAATGTAAGTTTTTGCCCTTTTGCGGAGTTGCACCGCTTAATCTTCCAAGGACATATTATGTGAGCATATTTTTCTGCGGGCACGTTGCAAAGCATTGTCGGCAGATTTCGGAGAAATACCAAGCTGTTTACCAATCTGTTTGTAAGAAAGTCCCGAACAATAAAGCACAAGTACCTTGTATTCGCTCTCGGAAAGCAACTTTTTAAGGTCTGAAAGCACAGATGAAAGCTGTTCTCTGAAAAGATAACGCTCCTCAGGATTCTGTGTGCCGTCGCTGATGTTGTTTACATCTTCATCAATGCTGACAAGGTTTTTATCGGGAATAACTTTCTGAGCGTTGCTTTTTCGCACAATGGAAATAAAACGTCGCTCAACAATGATGTCAACATAGCTTTTAAAGGAAGCATCACTATTTTCATCAAAGGTGTTGCAGGCATAAAGAAGACCTAAAAGACCTTCCTGAACAAAGTCGTTCTGCTCATAGCCTTGTGCGGAGTATTTTCTGGCGAGAAAACCGATGTTTCTCAGGTAACGCACAGCGAGAATTTCAAAAGCCTTGTCGTTTCCGCTTTTTACCAACTCTGAAAGTTGTTCGTCAGTGAGTTTTGAACCGCTTAAAATATTATCGGACACAACCTCACCTCTGAATATACTTCTCCATATCATAGATTTTAACTTATTTATCTTAATTTGTCAATGAATTGAGATAAAGTTTTTTAAAAAAATCAAAAATCATTCGTAGGATTTGTGCAAAATATACATAAAACGGTCGAAAATAGATACAATGTGTACCCTTGTGGAAGCTATTGTATAATGATATAATATATAATATTATAAATTAATGGTGAGGTGTAAGCAATGTCGTCAACTTAACGACATTGCAATGATATATTTGCTTCGCAAATGTGAAATTCGTCTTTGACGAGCGAAATATTGCCAAAGGCAATGTGATATATTTATCCTTTCGGATAAATATTAAGGGTCTGCGACGCATTTATATTGTTTATTTCGAACGTCAATTCTTACATTATAATTATTATTTTCTTAAGTTGACGACATTGGAGGTGTAAGGCTTTGGTAGTTAAAATCAAAAGCTTTGGAATCATAGGAATAGACAGCTACGAGGTTGAAGTCGAAGGTTCACTTGAAAGAGGTATGCCCGGCTTTGATATTATCGGTCTGCCTGATAATGCGGTGCGAGAAAGTAAAGACAGGGTGCGTGCCGCAATGAGAAATTGCAGTTTTTACGTTCCTCCGGGACATTTCACGATTAACCTTGCACCTGCTGATATAAAAAAGGAAGGTTCAATCTACGATCTTCCGATTTTTATAGCAATATTACAGCTTTCCGGACAGATTACCGAGGATATCTCCAAGTGTGCGTTTTTGGGTGAGCTTTCATTGAACGGAGAGCTCAGAGCCGCAAAGGGTGTGCTTCCGATGGTAATCAAGGCACGTGAAATGGGTATAGAGAGAATTTACGTGCCACGCAGAAATGCTGCTGAAGCGGCTGTTATCGAGGGTATCAAGGTTTATCCCGTTGCAAATATTATCCAGCTTAAGGCTCACTTAAATGGTGAAGATGTTTTATTTCCGTCAAAACCGCAGGAAGCGTATATTTCCGATAAAGAACATTTCGTCTATGATTTTTCACAGGTGAAAGGACAGCTTGAAGCCAAAAGAGCATTAGAAATTGCGGCGGCAGGCGGTCATAATGTCTTGCTTATAGGACCTCCCGGTTCAGGTAAGTCTATGCTTGCAAAAAGGTTGCCGTCAATCCTGCCCGAAATGTCATTTGAAGAAATGATTGAAACCACAAAAATCCACTCAATAGCAGGCTTGCTTGATAAAAAAGGACTTGTCACCGAGCGACCTTTCCGTTCACCGCACCACACAATAACTCCCGTAGGTCTGGGTGGAGGAGGCACGCTCTTTATCCGTCCGGGTGAAGTGTCGCTTGCACATAACGGTGTGCTTTTCCTTGATGAGTTGCCCGAATTTTTGCGTGTAGCACTTGAAACACTCAGACAACCTCTTGAAGACAGAAAAGTAACGATTTCCCGTTCACACGGCACACTCACATACCCTTGCTCAGTTATGCTTGTTGCGGCTATGAATCCGTGTCCGTGTGGATATTTCAACGACCATTCCGACCGCTGTAAATGCAGTGAAACCAAGGTGAGAAACTACCTTAATAAAATCTCAGGCCCGATGCTTGACCGTTTTGATATTCACGTTGAAGTAGCCCCCGTAAAATTCGAGGAACTTCGAGAAAGTGAAGAAACAGAGCCGTCAGCAAAAATCAAAGAGAGAGTTGACCGTGCAAGGCAAATTCAGACGGAGCGTTATAAAGGCACAGATACAATCTGTAACGCAAGAATAAATGCACAGCAGTTTGATAAGGTTTGTCAGCTCAGCAAAGAAGCAGAAGCAACCCTGAAAATTGCCTTTGATGCAATGAATATGACAGCCAGAGCATACGACAGAGTTTTAAAAGTAGCACGAACAATTGCCGACCTCGACAGCTCCGATATCATAAAAGAAGACCATATCCTTGAAGCAATCCAGTACCGCAGTCTTGACCGTAAGTATTGGGGAATATAGATTAACACTAAACGATATTAAAAAAGTAAAACCTTTTCGGAATATTTCTCACTGTAGTTCATACTGCGTCTTCACAAGGCGACAGCTTTATTGTTGTTCTGTAGTCTTATATAACCAAATCCACTTAAAAATCTTTCTATACTTCAAATGGTGTTCAGTATAAAATAACATAATGATTATGTGTTCTAGTGAGCTTTAACTTGACTTTTACCACTAAAATAAGTATAATAAAACAAATTTATATATTGGCGTTGTGATTTGTTTATGAAGAAAAGAATTCTATATTTTTCAGATTATAAACTTAACGAATACAACTCAGTTAGAGATATTCTTTATAATCTTGTTAATCATAATGAAATGAAAGAATTTCATCAAGAAATAGCACGTGTTTCGTGTCCTTTACTTGTACCTATTGATGTTGAAATTATTGAGGGGATTACTACATACTTTACATACCCAACAAGAGAAACTAAGATAGCTGATGTTTTACAAAAGAAGAAATATAATATTTTTAATAAATTTCTCTATATCGTGAAGCAAGGAATTTTAAATTTTGCTGATTTGTTTAAAAAGAAAAATAGTTTGTTTCGTATGTATAACAATAACTATATAAAGAAGGTTATCAAAAAATCTAAACCTGACTTAATTGTGTTTTTTACATATACACCAAATAAAAGATATGCTGATATCTGTATTAATTGTAATATACCATATATATATGTTGTATGATACTTTTATCGCTCGTCCTGATGTAGATATTAAATCTAATTTAGCTGGTGAGAGTTATGTTATGGAACAAAATAGCCAGGGCTATTTTGTTCCAAGTTTTTTCTTTGATAAATATACAGAGTACTATAAATCAGACAAACTGATAAAATATGATTTACCATTATTAATTGATAAACTAGATGTGTTAAAGGCGTACGATAATCCTAAACAATATTTATTTACTTATTTTGGACAAATTCAGTCATTTAGAAACTCAGATAATATTAAACAGATTTTTCATAAAATAACTTACACTTTAGATATATTTACGACTCAAAACATAGCTAGTGATGAAATATTTAAAGTTCATCCGGCAGTAACTAAAGATGAACTATATAGTATTGTAGCGGGTAGTAAATTTCTTGTTGCTATTGATAATAGCGTACCATATAATGAATATCTTCCATCAAAAGTGTATTTATATGCCTCGTTTACTAAGCCTGTCATTGCGTTTGGTGATAATAATACATCTGCATTACGTACTTTTTTTAAAGATTATCCGTATTTTTATTATCAAAATATCAATGAGTCGTTAGATGGTTTGTTGGAATTTTTAAATGCTGATTTCCCAAATGAATTTGAAGAGAGCGTTTATAGTGATTATATACAATTTTCACCTGAAAAAGCACTTAGCCCAATAATTTCCACCATATCAAATATGGATTAATTAACCGTATATTTGAAAATGCAAATACTCTCAAAGCAATCCAGTGCCGCAGTTTTTAACGTAAGTATGTTGGAATATAAATTTTTTAAGCAGAAGTGTAAAAAATGCACTTCTGCTTTAGTTTGTCTAAAAACTTATTGTAGTAGATCAAATATAAAAAGTTGTACGAAATTACAAGGACGTCTAGATGAATTTATTTAGTGAGGTATCTTCTTCATTGTGATTAAAGTATAGATAAAATTGATGATTTAATATACAATAACATTATAAAATATTAATGTATTAAAAGTGATATATTGTAAAGTGTTTCACTAACGAAAGGGGAATTTCTATGAAAAAAGTTTTGTCTTTATTACTTACAGGTGCTTTTGTTTTTTCTTTAAGCGGTTGTTTTAATAAAAACAAAGAAAACCTTACCATTGAAGAAGCAAAAAACAAAGTGATTAGCGAGGCTACTCAGTATTTGAAGGAGAATTATCCTGACGATGAATTTACATATAAGTCGTACAGAGGTCCCAGTTGGGCTTATACCTATTATGAGGTGTTTTTTACCTCAAAGGAATATGATAACCAAAAGGTAACAGTATTCGTCGACCCACAAGAGGGCTCAACGGAATATCAATACTGCGACAATTACTTTCAGTATTATATGAAAGACGACGCTGAGGAGTTTTTTTATAATGTTGCTACGAGTTACTTAAGTGACGAGATAATCGTAAGTGTAAGCTTTTCTAACGGAATAGGTTTTTCTAAAGCAATTAAATCTAATGATTTTTACGAAAACCTTAAAGATAATAACTTGTCTGTATCTGTCAATATATTTTCTATTAACAGTTATGATGATTCACAAGAAAAGGTTTATTCGTTTCTAAATTATTTTCTTGAAAACAATTTAGATATTAGTATAACTTACTATTGTGTTAAAAACCTAACAGAAATAAACGATCAATATATTGATTCAATTGATAAAAATAAAAATTACATAGAAAGAAAAGGGTTCTATCTCTATGACAATAAAATTTCCGAATACGACTAAAGGAGTATAACAATGCAAACAGTAACAGAGACACAATTATTATTTCTTGACAATTTAATTTATTTAGATTTGAGCGAATACAATTATAAAGGCACTCTATCTGATTGTATAACTAAAATTATAGCAAATATTGACAAGTTAACCTTAGAAGGCCCCGCAGAAATGACAAAAGAAGAATGGGTTGATTTACTGGAATCCTTTGCCTATGCAAAAGACGAAAACGGCAATTTCAAAACAGACAGCAACGGAAATAAAATTATTAAAGAAGAAAACCGCTACTTCCTCGAAAACTATGTTATAGAAAACTATCAACCCAACAGTGAAAATGAATACGGATACTCAGAAGTATTTCGTTTTTTAGAGAATAAATTCGCTTTTATTTTGTAAAAAGCGAAATGCTTGAAAATAAAAATTTTTGAAAGGGGATTTCCTATGAAAAAAGTTTTGTCTTTATTACTTACAGGTGCTTTAGTTTTTTCTTTAAGCGGTTGTTTGGGTAAAAGCGAAAGTCGAATTACACCCGAAGATGTAAAAAACAGAGTGATTGGTGAAGCGGAGGAATATCTAAAAGAAAATTATCCTGACGATACATTCACATATGTTTCAGGCAGATCACCCAACTGGGCTTACCAATACTACGAATTAGCTTTTTCGTCAAAAGAGTATGATAACCAGAAGATTACCGTATTTGCCGAGCCTGACGAAAAACTAAAAAATGATGACGGTTTGACGGTATACCACTACTGCGACAACTACTTTCAGTATTATATGAAAGACGACGCCGAGGAGTATTTTTATAATATTGCTAAAGAACACTTGGGCGAAGAAATAGTTGTTAAAGTAAGATTTTCTAATGGTTTAGTCAACGCTGAAAATGTTTCATCTGACAATTTTAATATAAACTTTAACGAAAATAATCTTCGCTGTTTAGTATACTTTTTTGACAATAAACCATTTTCTGAAATTAACTCAGACTTCGAAGCTTTAGTAAACAAAATTGCATCTTATAATGTAACAGTTAAGTTTTATTATATATATACTGAAGAATTGGAAGAAATATTTAATAATAACACCATTGCGTTTTTTGATGACTATGAACAATACAGTATTGATAATGATGTTGCCCCTAAATATAATACTCATAATAAAACAGTCACTAAATATTAAAAGGAGTTATATGTTATGAATAACCTTACAAACGAACAGCTATTGTTTTTAGATAACTTAATATATTTAAAGTTGGATAGTTTTGAACACCAATCAGTTGCATCTATAATCGCAGATATATTGACGGATGTTGATAATAACATTCAAGATAAGGCTGCAGAAATGACAACGGAGCAGTGGGTTGATTTGCTGGAATCCTTTGCCTATGCAAAAGACGAAAACGGCAATTTCAAAACAGACAGTACAGTGTATAATCAAATGCATATAGACAAAACCTACGCTTGCATCGACGCACCTATACAAAAAAGGTTATTTCACAGCAAAAGTTTAATTGAAAATTTTATAAACAGCAAACCCACAGGGGTAGTATCGCTTTATACAGGTGATACTGCCCTTTTCAATTTTGTTATAAAGCATAAACAGAAATGCTGAAATTCTCAAAATACTGTAGTATTCAATATTGTAAAATATAGTTGAGTTAATGTATAATAGTGCTGTAATACTTTAATGTGATAAAGGAGGATTTTATGAAAAAACTTTTAGGAATTTTGCTTGCGATTGCTTCTGTGGTATCTGTTTTTGCACTTTCAACCATCGGTGCATCAGCGGCAGAAGTGAATGAAGAAGTAACCTCGGGCAAAAAATACTATCTCGGTGATGTTGACTTGGACGGTGAAATTACCGTAAACGATGCCACAGCCTTGCAGTTGAAGCTTGCAGGTCTGATTGAATTTTCAAAAAAACAGCTAAAATTAGGTGATGTAGATGATACTGCGAATATGCAGATTACAGATGTTACTTTAATTCAGTTTTATATCGCCAGATTTCAAAACAATTATCCTGCAAACAAAGACGGATACACAATAGGTCAGAAAGTTGAACTTGGTGCTCCGTATATTGCGTCGTTAGACTCAGGTGAGATGCTCAACGAAATACTGTCAGAACAGAATCCTGATAAAATTGTTTTTGACTTCTATTTTGAATATGATGATAAATTCCGATGGTCATATGGTGCACCTATCACTTATGGTGATAAAGCCAGATTATTTACCTCGGAAGAAGATTCAATAAAAACGGTATATATTCTGGCAAAAGGTTATATCTATGCCGACTTATCTTGTTGCGATATGTTCAAAAACCTGAAAAATGTTACTTCAATTGAGTTCTATAATTTCAATACTTCAAAAGCAACAGATATGGAATATATGTTCAGTGGTTGCAGTTCCTTGATAAACCTTGATTTGTCAGATTTTGATACATCAAAAGTAGCTGATATGTCAGGTATGTTCAATGACTGCAGTTCCTTGATAAGCCTTGATGTGTCAGCCTTTGATACATCAAGTGTAACGAGTATGGGGGATATGTTTGATGGTTGCAGTTCCTTGACAAGCCTTGATGTATCAGGATTTGACACATCAAAAGTAAAAAATATTATGGGAATGTTTAGAGATTGTGAATCGCTCAAAAAACTCAATGTTTCAAATTTTGATACAAGGAACGTAACTAATTTTTATGCGACATTTGATGATTGTAAATCTTTGACAGAACTTGATTTATCAGCTTTTAATACCTCCAACGCTACTGATATGAGCTATATGTTTAATGGCTGCAACTCGTTGAAAAGGCTTGATCTTAGTGGTTTTGATACATCCAAGGTAGGATATATGCAGTATATGTTTGAAGAGTGCGGAAGTTTAACCGAAATTGATTTATCAGGTTTTGACACATCTTCTGTTATAAATATGTCGGATATGTTTAAGGGTTGTAAATCTTTAGTGAATCTTGATTTATCCGACTTTGATACTGTAAATGTAAAAACTATGGTCAGAATGTTTGAGTCCTGTGAGTCACTCAGAAATCTTGATATTACAAGTTTTGATACAAAGAACTTAAGCTATATAGGTGGGATGTTCAGAGAGTGTAAATCATTGACAGAGATTGATTTATCACATTTTAATACTTCAAATCTTAAAGAATTAAGCGGATTGTTTGAATCTTGTGAGTCACTCAAAAAATTTAATGTTTCAGGTTTCAACACAAAAAAAGTAACAGATATGAACAGTATGTTCAGTGGTTGTAAGTCATTGACAGAAATCGATTTATCAAACTTTGATACTTCAAATGTAACAGATATGCGTGAAATGTTTGCTTTTTGTGATTCACTCAAAAAAGTTAATATTGCAAATTTTAATACCGGAAATGTTACAAGTATGTGGAGAATGTTTTATGGTTCTGATTTACTGACAGACCTTAACTTATCAAACTTTGATACTTCAAATGTAACAGATATGAGACAAATGTTTGAATATTGTTATTCACTGCGAAATCTTAATGTGTCAAGTTTTAACACCTCAAAAGTAACAAGTATGGATTATATGTTCAGTTTTTGCGAATCTCTGACAAATATTGATGTGACAGGCTTTGATACCTCGAATGTTGAATCTATGACATTGATGTTTAATGGTTGTAAAGCGTTGACAGAGCTTGATTTATCCAACTTTAATACAAAAAATGTAACGGATATGGGTAATATGTTCAAGGGCTGTGAATCCTTAATAAAGCTTGATGTATCAGGATTTAATACATCAAACGTAACAAATATGTATCAGATGTTCAGTGATTGTAAATCTTTGACAGAGCTTGATTTATCAAGTTTTGACACAAAGAATATTAAAACCATGAAGGAAATGTTTTTTAAATGTCAGTCTCTGAAAAAACTCAATCTTACAAGTTTCGATACATCAAATGTAACAAATATGGAGCGTATGGTTTACGGTTGCGAAGCCTTAGTAAATCTTGATTTATCGGGTTTTAACACCTCAAAAGTAACATGTATGTCAAGGATGTTCGCTTGTTGCAGCTCTTTGGAGAGCCTTGATTTGTCAAGCTTTGATACAAGCAATGTAACAGATATGGAGTATATGTTTTTTGATGCTTACAATCTGAAAACTATTTATGTTTCTGCTTTTTGGAGTACAGAAAGCGTAATATTTTCAAATAGGATGTTTTCTGATTGTTCTTCACTTGTAGGCGGCAACGGAACAGCTTATAGTAGTTCTGTCACAGACAAAACCTACGCTTGCATCGACACACCTGTTCAAAAAGGTTATTTCACAGCAAAGGCTTGATTAAAAACTTTATAAACAACAAACCCACAGGGGCTGTATCACTTTTGCAGATGATACAGCCCCTTGTGAATTATACTGCAAGTTTATTGTCGGTCAATAGACTTTGCTGAACAACGAATGTTATCTGTTCGGTTTGTATGCAAGGTCACGCTGTAAAGTCAGAAAAGGTCAAAAATATCTAAAAGTTGAGTAAACGAGATTATAACAGAGTATGAATGAGTAAAAAAGAGCTTGCAATATAAAACTTGACTTTTCTTGACTTTGACTTTCTCTGACTTTAACCTTAAAATATAGTCAAAGGTTAAAAACCTTACAAAAGAGGTGACAGATATGAGGATGAGTGATTTAGTAGCAAAATATATAATGGAAATGCTTGAGGAGAGCAACGGCATAGCCGAGATTCAGCGAAATGAGCTTGCAGGAAACTTAGGCTGTGTGCCGAGTCAGATAAATTATGTAATAACCTCACGCTTTACCCCCGAACAGGGCTATATTGTAGAAAGCCGACGTGGTGGCGGTGGCTATATCAGAATAAGCCGTGTGAGTATGGACAGAGGAACAGCGGTTATGCATATAATTAACTCAGTGGGTGACTCTCTTGATAAAGCAAGTGCAGAGATTATGCTTAACAATATGATAAACAGGGCAATAATAGATATAAAGTGCGGCAGGATAATTGCATCTGCACTCACAGACAGAGCCTTGACAAAGGTTGAGCAGGACAGACGAGATATGCTCAGAGCAGATTTGTTCAAAAATATGCTTCTTGCTATCTGCTCGGATTAAAACAATGGTGTCAACTTATGAAAATATCTATTCATCAAGAAGAATGTTTGGAGAAAAATAATATTATTACTGCCGTCGCAGACCCGCAATCTTTATCCGTAAGGATAAAGATATAGTATTGCCACAGGCAATATATCATTCGCTATGGCGAATATCATATTTGCGAAGCAAATTTATCATTGCAATGTCGTTAAGTTGACGACATTGCTGATTAAGGAGGTAATTGTATATGAAATGTCAGAAATGCGGCAACAATGCTAACACACACATAAAAACAGTAATCAACGGTGAAATCAAAGAATATGACCTTTGCAGTGAATGTGCAGGCAAGATGGGCTATAAAAATGTCTTTACAAGCTTTGAAGACGAGTTTTCAAGCCTGCTCACAGGATTTTTCGGGAACGCACTCCCTGCAAGAACTCAGGCGACACGCTGTGAATTTTGCGGAAGCACATATTCCGATATTGCAAAGTCAGGTAATGTAGGTTGCTCAGGCTGTTACGAAACCTTTGCCGACGAGCTTATGCCACTTATAAGAAGACTTCACGGCAATACAACCCACTGCGGTAAAAACAGCATAACAACACCAATCTCGGATAAGAAAACCGAAACAAAGGAAGATAAAATATTAAAATTAAAGCAGGAGCTTGAAAAAGCGGTATCAGAACAGAATTTTGAGAGAGCCGCACAGCTTAGAGATGAAATCAAAGGAATGGAGGCGTAACGATGAGCGATATTGTAATTTCAACAAGAGTAAGACTTGCAAGAAATCTTAAGGAGTTTCCGTTTCCTTGCCGACTTTCAAAGCAGGGTATGGAAAAAGTAACAGAAAAGGTAAAGTCAGCAATCAAGGATAGTCACAGCTCAGTAGCCTCTGATTTCAGCTTTATAAAAATGGATGCACTTACCCCTATGCAGGGAGTATCGCTTGTTGAACGCAGACTCGTCAGCCCTGAGTTTGTAAGCGACGTTGAGGGCAAGGCACTCTTGCTTTCCTCAGACGAGAGCCTGAGTATTATGATAAATGAAGAAGACCACATCAGAATACAGGCAATTACAAAAGGTCTTGCACTTGAGCAGACTCTGGATATCGTTGATAAGCTCGATACTCTGCTTGATGAAAACCTAGACTTTGCCTTTGATAAAAAGCTCGGATACCTCACTCAATGCCCGACAAATCTCGGCACAGGTATGAGAGCATCGGTTATGCTTCATCTTCCTGCACTTGAAAAAAGCCGTGCAATCGGACGAATTTCGGGTAATCTCTCAAAGTTAGGTCTCACAATCAGAGGGGCACACGGAGAAGGCACAGAGCCAAAGGGTGCCTTGTATCAGCTTTCCAATCAGGTGACTTTGGGTATATCCGAAAAGGCGGCTATTGAAAATCTTAAAAATATCACAAAACAGCTTGTGGCACAGGAAGAAATGGCAAGAGAACGACTCTGCGAGAGCATAGAGATTAAAGACACTCTCAGCCGCAGTCTGGGAATACTCAGATACGCAATGTCGATTTCTCACGATGAAGCATTACAGCTTCTGTCAAATGTGCGTTTTGGTATTGAAGCAGGTGTGCTTGAAGGTGTTTCTACATCTTTGATTGACAGACTTATGATTGATGTTGAACCTGCAACAATCACCGTAAACAGCGGTAAAAATCTCAGCCCTGCAGAAAGAGATATCATAAGAGCTGAGTTTATCAGGGAGGCATTAAAATAATAAATAATACATCGTTACAGATGATATATCATTTACTTTTTGGGGAGGAATTAATATGTTTGAATTCAGAGGATTTACACAAAAGGCAAACAAAGCACTCAACCTTGCAGTTATGTCAGCTGAACAATCGGGTTGCGATTATATCGGCACCGAACATATCCTGCTCGGACTTGTAAGGGAGAAAAGCTCAGTTGCGTCAGCAGTGCTTGAACAATGCGGAGTAACGGAAGACGCTCTGCTTGAATTTATGGAAAAGCCACAGCACAGCTCTTACAGCAAAAAGCTCACTCCCGAAAATTTCACACCACGCACAAAACGTGTGCTTCGTGCATCAATGGCGATTTCCGCAAAAATCGGCAGTAATTATGTAGGCACAGAGCATATCCTGCTTGCACTTATCTCAGAAAGTGACAGCTATGCGGTAAATTACCTCAGACGTCTGGGAGCAGATGAGGATATGATTACAAAAGCGTTGGCAGGCTCAATGAGCAAGGGTACCCCCGAAACTCACATAAACCACAACGACAGCGATTTTGATGAAGAGGAAACATCACAAAACGGCTCTGCACTTGAAAAATTCGGTCGTGACCTTACAAAAGCGGCTAAAAACGGAGAGATTGATCCCGTTATCGGCAGAGAAAAGGAGATTGAGAGGGTCATTCAGATTCTTTCAAGACGAACAAAAAATAATCCAGTTCTTATAGGTGAACCCGGTGTGGGTAAAACAGCCGTAGCGGAAGGTCTTGCTTTAGAAATCACAAAAGGAAATGTTCCCGAAATCCTGCGTGATAAAAAGGTAGTCAGCCTTGACCTCACAGGAATGATTGCAGGTGCAAAATATCGTGGTGACTTTGAAGAAAGAATAAAGAGTGCAATTGATGAAGTAAAAAAATCAGATGATACAATTTTATTTATAGATGAACTTCACACCATTGTCGGTGCAGGTGCGGCAGAGGGCAGTGCCGATGCAGCTAATATCCTAAAACCATCACTTGCAAGAGGTGACTTTCAGGTAATCGGTGCTACAACCCTCACCGAATACAGAAAATATATCGAAAAGGACGCCGCCCTTGAAAGACGTTTCCAGCCTGTAAAGGTCGGTGAGCCTACACAGGAGCAGGCGGTTGAAATTCTGAAAGGACTTCGTGACAGTTATGAAGCTCACCACAAGGTGAAAATCACCGATGAAGCAATAGACTCAGCGGTGAAGCTGTCTTCACGCTATATCGCAGACAGATATCTGCCCGACAAGGCAATTGACCTTATCGACGAGGGTGCATCAAAAGTCAGATTAAAAGGACTTACCTCACCACCCGATGTGAAAAGCCTTGAAGAAAAAATTGAAAATCTCGAAAAAGAAAAGGCAAGTGCAATAAACGAGCAGGAGTTTGAACGTGCCGCAAAGCTCAGAGATGAACAGAAAGCTTTGCAGGAGGAACTTGATTCAGCCAAAAAGCAGTGGCTCGAAAGCAAAGAGAGTCACAACGGAGAGGTAACAGCTGAAGTTATAGCCGAGATTGTTTCCGAGTGGACAGGAGTACCTGTTGTTCAGCTTACAAAGGAAGAGAGCGAGCGACTTCTGAATATGGAAAAAATCCTCCACGAAAGAGTGGTAGGTCAGAGTGAAGCAGTAGACGCTGTAGCAAGAGCAATACGCAGAGGCAGAGTTGGTCTTAAAGACCCGAAAAGACCTGTCGGCTCGTTCATTTTCTCAGGTCCGACAGGTGTGGGTAAAACCGAGCTTTGCAAGGCTCTGGCTCAGGCGATGTTTGGCGACGAAAACGCAATGCTCAGACTTGATATGAGTGAATATATGGAAAAGCATACGGTTTCAAAGCTTATCGGCTCACCTCCGGGATATGTAGGCTTTGATGAGGGCGGACAGCTCACCGAAAAAGTCAGAAGAAAGCCATATTCGGTAGTGCTTTTTGATGAGATTGAAAAGGCTCACCCTGATGTGTTCAATATGCTCTTACAGATTCTTGATGACGGCAGACTCACCGATTCTCAGGGAAGAACGGTAGATTTTAAAAACACCGTGATTATAATGACATCAAACGTAGGTGCAAGACTTCTCACCGAAAAACAGAATTTACTCGGGTTTACACAGCACAACGGTGAAAAATCAGAGCCTTCAGACACGAGAGAGCTTGTACTCGGAGAGTTGAAAAACGTGTTCCGCCCTGAGTTCCTTAACCGTGTTGATGATATTATCGTGTTCAATAAATTAAACAATGACGAGATACGCCGGATAGCCGTAAAAATGCTTGAAACACTCAAAAAGCGTTTGGCCGCTATGAATATTGAAATCAAGTTTTCTGACGAAGCGATAAACGCTGTTGCTGATAAAGGCTTTGATGATGTCTATGGTGCAAGACCTTTACGCAGAGCCATAACTTCAAATATCGAAGATGTACTTTCTGAAAAAATGCTCGAAGGCAGTATAACCGAAAACAGCAAAGTGAAGTGCGACTTTGCAGACGGAAAATTTATATTTGAAAGCATATAAAGTTAATAAACGCTTAAAGGACTGCTTTTTCGGCAGTCCTTTAATTTTTATTGACATAGAAAAACAGGGGGTATAAAATAGAAACGTATAATTAAATTTAAAGGCGGTTATTATGACTATTACAAAAACTAAATTTCAGCGGCAACTCAAACCCAGACGGGAGTACAATGTTCACAATGCACTTGTAAATTATTTTCTTGTTGCGATGTTTGCAGTCTGCCCGCTTGTGTTTTCAGATGCATATTTCAGTATAAGACGTGATAAATACTTCTTTTTCCTCGTTGCAACCTTGCTTGTACTTACCTTTGAGGGCGTAAATCTTCTTTCTAAATATTCTGAACCTCAAAAAGTTAGTAAAGCAGAAAAACAAACGGAAGTCCCGTGGTATAAAACGCTGTCGCTTACAGATTTTGCTTTTCTTGCATTTTTGCTTGTATGCACGATTTCGTCACTGTTTTCAATATCCTTTTCAGCGGCGTTTTTTGGTACCATGGGCAGAAACAACGGCCTTTTGCTGATAGGTGCATATACGGGTATTTACTTCGTGATTTCCCGAAAATTTTATTTCAAGGAATATATACTTACAGCCCTTGCGGCAGGCTCGCTTGCAGTATCGCTGCTTGCGGTGGTGAATTTTTACTACGTAGACCCACTTATGATGTTCACACGCCTGACTGATGCCGAAACAATAAAAGACTTTACTTCTACAATTGGCAACAAAAACCTTATGGCAAGTCTTTTGTGTGTTTTTCTGCCTGTGACAATAACTTCATTTGTGCATACAAAAAAGAAAATTAACCGTGTGCTGTACTTTGTTTCATCTTGTATAGGTTTTATGGCACTTTTATCCACAGACAGCGACCTTGGTTTGCTTGGCTTTGCCGTAACTTCGGTTGTAATGTTTATCTGGTATGTGCGATACCCCGAAAAGCTCAAGAAGTTTTTGCTTGTCTGCACAGTTATGCTTGCTTCACTCAAGATTTTCAATCTGCTTGATATGGTTTTTGACGGCAAAAATAAAGGTCTGTCAGCTTTTCAGAAAATACTTGTCAATTCAAATGCTATGTATTTTGTGATTGCAGTTTTTGCAGTTGCTACTGTTTTACTTTACCTGCTTGACTCAAAAAAGAAAGGTATTGTTTTACCACGTTTGGTGCAGACTATATGTATTGTGGTTGCAATTCTGGGTGTTGTCGGTTTCTTTGCGGCTATTTTCTATTTTACATTTGTTGACACAAAAACCGACCTTGGTTTTCTCAGAAGACTTCTCCGCTTTAACGATAGCTGGGGCACTCACCGTGGCTTTATGTGGATAAGGTCAATGTGGATTTTTGGCGAGTCGTCATTTATGCAAAAGCTTTTTGGTTGGGGTCCTGATATGTTCTATGTTGCATTCACTCCGTATTTTACAGACCTTGCTCATTACGGTGACACCTCTACAAACTGTGCCCATAATGAGTACATAAATTATCTCATAACAACAGGTATTTTCGGTCTTGCGGCTTACTTGTGCATAGTGGTGTCATCAATCAGAAATGCAGTAAAGTCATTTGCAAAAAATCCGTTTGCGTATGTTTGTGCGGCGGCTGTTATCTGCTACTCTGTGCAGGCTCTGGTAAATATCTCCCAGCCGATTACAACACCACTGTTTATACTTTTTATTTCGCTCTGCTCGGCTATATCAAGAGAAGCAAAAAACGGTGAAATAGTTACTTTTGATGAATAAGGTTGATTAATATGATAATAAAAATAGGCGATTTTGAATTTACCGAAGTATGGGACGGTGTCCTTTATAAAAAGCTTTCAGATTATCCCGAAGTAACCGATTGGGAAATCCGCAATATAATTGAGTTTAAGGAGTATGAGGAAAAGTACGGTCGTGAATGTATTATCGAATGTGAAAATCCTCAACTGCTAAAAACAATACTCGAAAAAATATCAGACAGAGAAAAATATATAAATGTGCCACGTCCGAAGCTGATTACGGAATGCACAGCCTGCCCTTACAGAAATGGTTGTGAAACTGTATTTGTGTGCCATACAACTGAGTGCGAAAATGCAGTGAAAATTTTTGAATGTGGCAGTTTGCTCTCTGCGTTGAAAGCTCGAAAAGTTCCTGTTGAAGTGCTTATGGAGGAAAAACGAAATGCGGCTAATGACCCTGCAGATTATTTTGAGTATATAATGCTTGCGTGGGGTAACTGTCAGGCAGGCGACAGGCTTGTAATGGAGCATAAGCTCGGAAGATTTCCTGACGAAAACGACTTAAGCGTGAATTTTACTCCCGGAGTCAGATTTTATTTCAGATACGAGGATTTAAAAAATCATCCGAACAGAATTTTTGACGGAGTTTTACCGATGAAAATAAAGGATGAAATAATCCTGAAAGACTGGCTATATGCCGTTATAGTGCCTGAAAATCTCAGAGATAAGCTTGAGTCAAAAATCCCCGATGAGTTAAAATCAAAAGTTATCTATATAGAAAACGACTGCAAAGATATCTGGGATTGGTCGGAGAAAGTTTATTGTGCAATAGAAAAGTTCAGATAATTCATAAAAATCCGTCGGGAGTTCCTGACGGATTTTTTTAGTATCATACACTGAAAACTGTAAAAAATACAAATATACTCTTTGCACAATATTCACATAGATTATTTGTAAGATATCAACGAATTTGATGTTTTGAACAAGAAATCTGGCGAAAAATGTCTGCTGCAGTGGTATAATATAGAAGTATGATAAGTGCCTTTAAGGAAGTGACAAAATGATTTATACGGTTACTCTCAACCCGTCAATTGACTATATGCTTTTTCTCGAGTCCCTTAAAACAGGTATTACGAACAGAACACAGGGAGAAGAATATTATATTGGCGGTAAGGGAATAAATGTGTCATGTGTGCTTGCAGAGCTTGGAGCAAAAAGCACGGCTCTGGGGTTTGTGGCAGGCTTTACTGGAGATGCAATAGAAAAAGGACTTAAAAGCCCGAAGATAACCACTGATTTTGTCAGCCTTAAGGACGGAATTTCACGAATAAATATAAAAATCAAGGCAGAACTGGAAACGGAAATCAACTGTCAGGGTCCGCCTGTTGACAAAGCTTCACTTCTTGCGTTATACGATAAAATTGACAATGTGCGTGATGGTGATACCATTGTGCTTGCAGGAAGTGTACCTAAAACCTTGCCTGACGATATTTACGAAAAAATACTTGAACGTATTTGTGGAAAGGACGTAAAAATTGTTGTTGATGCAACAAAAAAACTGCTTGCAAATTCCCTTAAGTTCAAGCCGTTTCTGATAAAACCAAACTTGCAGGAGCTTTGCGAGCTTTTTGAAACTGAAATAAAAACCGAACAATGTGTTCTTGAATATGCAAAAGAGCTTCAGAAAAAGGGTGCAAAAAATGTACTCGTTTCCCTTGGAAAAGACGGAGCATTGTTTCTTGATGAAAACGGAAAGGTTTATAAAACTTCAACAGTCGAGGGCAAGCCGATAAATACAGTCGGCTCGGGCGATTCCATGGTAGCAGGCTTTATTGCGGGATACTTAAACACACAGGATTATGCCTACGCATTAAGACTAGGCACAGCCTGCGGAAATGCCACGGCACTTTCAAAAGGACTTGCAACGGCAGAAAAAATAGAAGAAATGTTAAGATTGATATAAATTATACGAGGAGCAAAACTATGAAGATTACCGATTTGCTCAAGTCTGTGTCGGTAGGGGTGAATGTGACCCCTGCAACAAAGGACGATGCAATCAATATGCTTATTTCTCTCCACGAAAAAGGCGGCAATATTTCAGATGTTGAAAAATTCAGAGAGAGCGTGCTTGAAAGAGAAAGTCAGGCGACAACCGCTGTCGGAATGCAGATTGCCATACCTCACGCCAAAACTGAGGTTGTAAAATCTCCTGCATTGTCTGCAATTACCGTGCCGCAGGGTGTTGATTATGATGCACCCGACGGTGAAAAGGTAACGCTTTTGTTTATGATAGCATCAACAACTGACGATAATATACATTTAGAGGTGTTTGCACGGCTTACACAGTTACTTATGGATGAAGAATTTACAGCGACACTTAAAAAAGCAAAGACAAACGAAGAATTTTTGCAGATAATAAATAAAAAAGAAAAAGAAAAATTCCCTGAGGAGGCAACTCAGCCCGTTCCTGAGAAAAAAGGCTACAGAGTGCTTGCTGTAACGGCTTGCCCCACAGGTATTGCACATACCTATATGGCGGCTGAGGCACTTGCAAAAGCAGGGGAGAAGCTGGGTGTTACAATCAAGGTCGAAACCAATGGTTCAAGCGGTACCAAAAACCGCCTTACTGCTGAGGAAATAGCCGGGTGTGACGGAATTATTATTGCGGCTGATAAAGGTGTGGAAACCGCAAGGTTTGACGGCAAGCCCGTTTTGTCAACCAAGGTTGCAGACGGAATCCATAAACCCGAAGAACTTATAAATAAAATAATTAACGGAGAGGCTAAAATTTTCCGTTCGGATTTAAAGACGAAAAATCAAACTGCAAAAACCTCAGATGAAGGCATAGGCAGACAACTATATAAACACCTTATGAATGGTGTTTCTCATATGCTTCCGTTTGTGGTTGCAGGCGGAATATTTATTGCAATAGCTTTTCTGATTGACTCTGCAAGCGGTATCAAGGCGGCAGGAAATGCAGATTTTGGCACAGTAACCCCTGCGGCGGCTTGGTTTAAAGCAATAGGTGGCTATGCATTTAATTTTATGTTACCGATTCTTGCAGGCTTTATTGCAAAAAGCATAGCAGACCGCCCCGGACTTCTTGTAGGCTTTGTAGGTGGCTTTCTTGCCTCAAACGGAGCAACCTTTGCAGACCCGTTTGCAAAATCTACAGTGCCGTCAGGATTTTTGGGTGCATTATTTGCAGGTTTTGCGGCAGGCTATCTTATGTTGCTTTTTGAAAAAATCTGCAACAAACTCCCTTCTGCACTCGACGGAATAAAGCCTGTGCTTATTTATCCGCTTGCGGGATTAGGTGTAGTCGGTGTTATGGTGTGTGCGGTAAATCCTGTTATGGGTGTGGTGAATACTGCACTCAACAGCGGTCTGGCATCGCTTAGTGCAAGCGGTTTGTCAGTGCTTTTAGGTGCAATTTTGGGCGGTATGATGTCTATTGATATGGGCGGACCGTTCAATAAAGCGGCATATCTTTTCGGTACCGGTATGCTTACTCAGGCGGCAGCAGTAGCAGATGTTGCAACGCAGAATGCCTGTTATGAAATTATGGCGGCAGTTATGATTGGCGGAATGACACCGCCTCTGGTGATTGCACTTTCAACAACATTTTTCAAAAACAGATGGACAGAGGATGAACGCAAAAACGGTTTGGTAAACTATGTTATGGGACTTTCGTTCATCACAGAGGGAGCAATTCCTTATGCGGCTTCTGCACCTCTTAAGGTAATTCCGTCGTGTGCAATAGGTGCGGCTACGGGAGGAGCCTTGTCGATGGCTTTCCATTGTACCCTTATGGCACCCCACGGAGGAATTTTTGTTATTGCAACAATAGGAAATCCGATTTTTTACATTCTGGCTCTGGCGGCAGGCTCGGTTGCAGGTATGCTATTGCTGGCAATTTTGAAAAAGCCGATAGAAAAATGATGTAAGATATTTCATTTTTCGGTATAATGTGCTATAATAATAGAAAAATATTAAGGAGTTTTAATCATGGTATCAAAACAGCTTACTTTAACAAATCCAACAGGTTTTCATATGCGTCCTGCTTCTGTATTTGCGGCTGCTATGGGCAAATTCAAGTGCAGTGTAACTATCAGATTTAAAGAAAATGACTACAACGGCAAAAGCCTTCTCAATATTATTGCGGCTTGCATCAAGTGCGGCAGTGAAATTGAAGTTATCTGCAACGGAGAGGACGAAAATGAGGCTCTCGGCGAGGCAGAAAGACTTGTAAAAGGCGGTCTGGGCGAATAAACAAAGTTTGTTTTCAGTAAGCAAAGCCGGAGAGGTGAATTAATGCTGTATGGAAAACCTGCTTCAGAGGGAATTGGTATCGGTAGAGTAATTTTCCTTGAGGAGCATAGCCTTAAATATGAAAATAAAATAATTACTGATACGGAAAGCGAAATAAAGCGTTTCAGAAATGCCGTCAGAATTTTCAGTGATAATACTCAGGCTCAGGCTGATGCCTTAAAGGAGTCAGCAGGGGAGAAGGAAGCACAGATTCTTGAGGGGCATATTCAGATGATGCTTGACCCATATCTCTGCTCAGAAATCGAAAAGCTCATATCGTCAGGTCAGTGTGCACAGGCGGCACTTGACCATATGTGCGAAACCTTTATAACAGTGTTTTCGCAGGCTGATGATGAGCTTACACGTCAGCGTGCGGCAGATGTAAGAGATATAAGGCGTGCTATGCTCAGTATTTTACTTGGAGTAAAGGAAGTTAAGCTTTCTGCAATTCCGAAAAATACTGTGCTTGTTGCAAAAGAATTTGCTCCTTCAATGACAGCAGGTATCAATAAGGAAAATATCGTCGGCATAATCACCGAGTCAGGCTCAAAGGAATCCCACTCTGCAATTCTTGCAAGAGCTTTGGGTATTCCTACCGTGCTGAGTGTAAAGAAGGCACTTTCTGTACTTTCAGCAGGAGATACCGTTATTGTCGACGGTAACAAGGGCGAGATTATTCTTTCTCCCGATGAAGAAACAAAGTCTGAATACGAGCAGAAAAGAACCGAGTTTATAAAGGCTGTCAGAGAACTTGAAAAATTCCGAGGACAGGCTACCGTTTCAAAGAGTGGTGATATATTTAACCTTTTCTGCAATATCGGAACAGCCGAAGAAGCTTTGAATGTAACCGAAGCAGACGGCGAGGGTGTCGGAGTTTTCCGAACCGAATTTCTGTTTATGAGCAGAGAAAGTCTGCCTGATGAAGAAGACCAGTTTGAAGCATACAAAAAAGCTGCTCTTATTTTACAAAACAGACCACTTGTGGTGAGGACTCTTGATATAGGCGGAGATAAGGATATTCCGTATCTTGGTATTGATAAAGAAGCAAACCCGTTTATGGGGTTGCGTGCAATAAGATATTGTCTTGAAAATAAAGATATTTTCAAGACTCAGCTCAGGGCAATTCTGCGTGCAAGTGCCTTTGGCGATGTGCGTATATTGTTCCCGATGATAACAACTGTTGAAGAATACAGACAAAGTTGTGCCATAGTTGAGGAGTGTAAGTCAGAGCTCAGAGAAAGCAAAATACCTTTTGATGAAAATATAAAAATCGGTATTATGGCAGAGACTGCCTCAGTTACAATGATTGCTGATATTCTTGCAAAGGAAGTTGACTTTTTCAGTATCGGTACAAATGACCTCACGGGCTACACTATGGCGTGCGACAGAGGAAATGATGAGATTTCTCATTTATATTCGGAGTTTCAGCCGAGTGTGCTGAGAAGTATAAGCTATATTGCAAAATGTGCAAAAGAAAATAATATTCCTGTCGGTATGTGTGGCGAAGCGGCGGCTGACCCCAAGATGATTCCGTTGCTCATATCTTTTGGAATTGATGAATTTAGCGTGTCGTCTCCGTCTGTCTTAAAGGTGAGACAGACAATTTCCAAGTGGAGCAAGAGCGAGGCTGATGAGGTTACAAAAAAGGTAATGTCTATGGTTACCGAAGAAGAAATTATGGATTTTCTCAGAATATCAGCTAAATAACCTGAGGTGTTCCCGAATTTTGCTATATATCTGTTTTCCCTTAAAGGTCTTGACAACTGAATACCATAAATGTTATAATAACTGAAAATATAGATGTTTAAACCGTTGAGGCGGAAGTAACGGTGATGATGCTTCTACAGAGAGTCCGAGCAGCTGAGAATCGGGTGAAAAACAAGTCATCAAATGGGCCGCTGAGGGTGCAGTCAAATGCGATTTCGCAAAGTATTCTGCAACGTGTGGGCATACGTAAGTTGCCAGGGATATGATAGTATCCTCAGAGAGTATGGCAGTTTTGCCGTGAATCAAGGTGGCACCACGGATAAAGTGTTTATTCGTCCTTGACAGATTACAGTTCTGTCAAGGACTTTTAGTTTATATGGGGGTTGCTTATTATGATATTACTTACAAAACGATGGCGTGGCTTTTGATTTTGATGATAATACAACTTAACATATATAATATAAAAATACGGAGGAAAAGACTATGAATTTTAACGGAATAGATTTTAATACATATCTTGAAAATTACCCTGACAAAAACGGATACTTCGGCAAATACGGCGGAGTGTATATACCTGAAAATTTAAAGAAAGCTATGGCTGAAATTACAGAGGCTTACTTCTCAATCTGTCAGTCAAGAAAATTTATCGCAGAACTCAGACGAATCAGAAAAGAATTTCAGGGCAGACCAACTCCTGTTTCTCACCTTGAAAGACTTTCAGATGCTCTCGGTGGCAAGGTACAGCTTTATGCAAAGCGTGAGGACTTAAACCACTCAGGTGCACATAAGCTCAACCACTGTATGGGTGAAGCTTTGCTTGCAAAGTATATGGGCAAGAAAAAGGTAATCGCAGAAACAGGTGCAGGTCAGCACGGCGTTGCTCTTGCTACTGCGGCGGCTTACTTTGGTCTTGAATGTGACATTTATATGGGCTCTGTTGATATCAAAAAGCAGGCTCCGAATGTTGCAAGAATGAAGATTTTAGGTGCAAACGTAGTTGAAGTAACACACGGACTTGCAACACTCAAAGAAGCTGTAGATGCGGCTTTTGAGGCTTACAGCAAGGAATATAAGGAAAGTATCTATTGCATCGGCTCAGTTTTAGGCCCACACCCATTCCCGATGATGGTGCGTGATTTCCAGAGCATTATCGGTATCGAGGCAAGAGATCAGTTTATTGATATGACAGGTCATCTCCCATCTGCAATCGTGGCTTGTGTTGGTGGCGGTTCAAATGCGGCAGGTCTTTTCTCAGGCTTCCTCAATGACCCTGTTGAAATTTACGGTGTTGAGCCACTTGGTAAAGGTCCTGAACTTGGTGACCATGCGGCAAGTCTTAAGTACGGCACAGAGGGCGTAATGCACGGCTTCAACAGCATTATGCTCAAGGACGAAAAAGGCGAGCCTGCTCCTGTTTACTCAGTTGCAAGTGGTCTGGATTATCCGTCTTCAGGCCCTGAGCATGCATTCCTCCATGACCTCGGCAGAGTAAAGTACGATGTTATCGGTGATGATGAAACAATCGATGCATTCTTCACACTTTCAAAGCTTGAGGGTATTATCCCTGCAATCGAAAGCTCTCACGCTGTAGCTTACGCTATGAAACTTGCAAAGGAAATGGATAAAGGCTCAATCCTCATCAACCTCTCAGGCAGAGGCGACAAGGATATGGACTATATCATTGAAAATTACGGTATAAGATAATTTATTAAATGGTTTCTCAAATATTCAGCCCGACTCTCGGTTTTGTTCGAGAGTCGGGCTGTTATTGAAATGGAGATTAAAATAAGTTTTGTTAAACTGTTTCTTTTGCGTAGAATAAAAGCCTGTTATCGTCAGTGAACTCACTGCGGAAAGTTAATGTTTTGGTTGCTTTTGTGCCGTCTTTGAAGTTTGCAGTTATATCAAGGGAGTAAATTTTTGCGTTTTCGTTAAAAGTTTCTGAGAAAACCTTAGCGGTATTATTGCTGATATTTTCGTCATTCGGGAAAATATGTTCGTCTTCTTCAAAGAAAATTGTAAATGCCAAACGGAGAGGATATGTGACATCAGTATCATATTCCAATACCTCATAGTCGAGACTGCTCTGCGATTGCATATCGTAAGCATAGGTAACGGATGAAGCAGCAATATAATTGTTAAGTGCACCGGGGGTATCATATTTTTTTAATTCCTCATTAGTTAAGTGCACAGTTTTGATAGTACCTTCGTAGCTTAAATCATAATTGAGATAGCAGTTGTGAGCTGTGTAGGTTATGCTTTCAATGTTTTCACCACTGCATTGTATATTTATGCCGAACTCCTGACATGATTTTTCAAGCTCCAGATTTTCCGGAAGCTTTTGTATAATATTTCCGTCTTTATCTCGGATTACATCTGATTTGTAACTGCTTGAGCCGTCATATGCCTCGAGTTTTCCTATTTGAATATATGTTTCGGGAGTTATTTCAGCGGCATTAACAGTGAGCATAAATGGATGTTCTGTATCTTTTTTTGGGGATAAATATACTGCTCCGATTGCAATAGTCACAGCAAGTGCCGCCGCTATTGCAGAGGTGAATTTTATAATTTTTTTCTTACTTTTTTTCATAACGATTACCTCGCTTTCGCTGTTGACACTCCTCATTCTGCATAATGATTTATCAAGCAGAATCTGAGGAGCTTTTATTTTGTCTACTGAGTGTGTGTAAAGGGTGTCTTTCATTTCAGATCTCCTTTCTCAAGTATGTTTTTCAACTTTTTGCGTGCACGCTGAAGCTGTGAATTTATTGTGTTTTTGCTCTTTGAGAGCATCTGAGCTATTTCCGGAATGGTGTATTCCTCGTAATAGTAGAGATATATTATATTTCTGTAATGTGGCGGAAGCTTGCTTAGCTCTTCCATCACAAATTGCGTTTCAGGTGCAGTAAGCTCGGTGTGGTCGTCTATTGAGTCAATTCTGCTTTGCCATAGGGATTTACGGAAATTACTGCACTTGTTTATTGTGACACGTATCAGCCAGTTTTTGATGTATACATCATCATCAAGAGGAGCATTTTTTGTCAGAAGTGTCATACATACTTCCTGAAAAATATCGTCGGCATCTGCAGGATTTTTCAGGTTATGCAGTGCGATTCTGTATATCATATCCGCATATTGCTTTACGATTTTTTCAGCTTTTTCAATTTGTGTATTGTTATTTTCCGACATTGTTTTCTCCTCCTTTCACTAATAATACAAATCAAGCAATAGGGAAAAGTGCAGTTTCAAAAAATATTTTTAATTACTGACAAAAAATACGGCTGTCTCACTTCATAAAAGTAAGACAGCCAATAATTTTTATGATTTAATATTTAAACTGATAATCAGCCGATTTCAGCAACGAGCTTCTCAAGAGCAGCGAGTGCTTCCTCTGGGAGCTTGTCGTAGCCAGCCTTCTTCTCAGCAAAGCCCTTAACAGCGTCTACACGGTTTTCCATAGCAGCCTTGAGCTGAGCCTTGTAGTCAGCGTCGTTGAGGTCAGGTGTGAAGCCTTCCCACTCCATGATCTCGATATCTTCGAAAGGACCCCACTGTGTGAACTTAGCTGTACCTTCAACGATAGCCTCGAGAACGCCGAGTGTATCTTCCTTCTGAACCTTCTTGCCCATGAAGTCGCCTGTGTTGATGATGAAGCAATCAACATCCTTCTCAGCAACGAGCTTCTTGAACTTCTCGTAGTCGTTTACGAGTGGGTATGTTCTGAATGGGTTAGCATAAGGAACAATACGGAGAGCATTGAGGTCTGTACCAGCCTTAACACGCTCAGCAGTTGATGTCTTTGTAGCAAGTGTAGCACCCATTACAGAAGCAAGAGCAGCACCCTTAAGCTTTACGCATGGAGGAATTGTTGGGTCCTTCATGATCCAGAAGATAGCGTTTACAGGAGCGTCGATCTTATCAACACGGTTTGGTGACCAGAGCTTTGACTTGATAGCACGGCCGTTACCGTTTCTGATATCCTCTGTTACGAGCTGAATCTTACCGTCCTCGTCAATAGTTGCAGAGCAGTTCTGAGCTGTGAGGAGGAACTTGTTATCAGGACAACCTGTTGGGTAGTCTGATGTCTTATCGAAGTATGTTGGCTCAAGTGCGATTGAAGCACATGTGTCTGAGTTGATGATGAAAGCATCGTCGTGAAGAACCTTGATTGCAGGGTACTTGTCGTCGTGCTTAGCGTGTGTAAGTGTTGACTTACCTGAACCTGAAAGACCAAATACAGCAGCAACGTACTTTGAACCGTCAGCGAGTGTGTACTCTTTCTGACCGCCGTGACAAGCAGCATAGCCGTTTCTGTTAGCCATAGCCCAAGCCATTGTAAGTGTACCCTTCTTATGCTCACCGAAGTACTTCATACCAAGGATAGCAGCACAGTTCTGGTCTGTATCGAAGTAGCAGCATGTGAGGTCGTCACTGAGGCAGCTGTAGTCAACATCAGGACTTGGAGTAGGAGCCCACTGTGGGTCTGAGAAGATGTAGATGTCAGCTTCGTTGCCGCCGCCAACAGGAACAGAATCCTTATACATCTTAACATATTCATCTGACATATACTGGAAGTTGATCATCCAGTTGTACATGATGTTCTCTTCGCCCTCTGGAATGAGGAGGTGAGCCTTAACCATGAATTCCTTATCAAGACCTACATAGCAAGTAGCGTGATAGAGCTTCTTGTTTCTTGCCTTGTAGATAGCGTCCATAAGAACCTTATCAAGCTTGCCATCGTCTACACCTGGTTCGCCCTTAATACGACGAGCACCTGCATAACGGCCTGTAACAGCGCCGTCATTGTAAAGAAGAACCTTAGCGTCCTTATCAAGACCGAATTCTTCGCCTCTGTAAACAGGCATATCTGTTACGATTGTACCTGGTGAGTTCTTTGCAAGATTATATGCTTCCTTTAAAGTTTCTACTCTTACTACGTTGTTGCCGTAGAAAGCAGCTTCAATGATTGAACGAGTTTTGGAAAAACCAACTTTGCCTTTACCGATTTCGTTCAAAGGATAATTAGCTTTTGTTGACATTGGTAATCAATCTCCTTTGCTTTTAATTTAATTGCATTATAACATCATTTGAAAATTATTTCAAGTCATTTTGCATTTTTTACTTGCAAAAATTGCAAAATTTTTTCGATTATTTTTGCAAAACCCGAATTTTTGTGATATTTTGATATTCGGTAGCAAAATATCTTGCATAATCCTACTGCCTGATTATGCAAAAATGAAGTTTATCGTATGTTTGCCGTATTGTCTGATTTTATAATTGCAAAATAGCAAAATAATTGCTTCTGTGCAGTATATCGGCAATTATGATATTGATAAAAATCAAAAAGATGTTATAATACATATATTATAGCATTTTACCCCTACCATATTCAAGTGATTTCTTACAAAAATTTAAACTTTTTGGAAGAAAAAGGATATTTTTTTAAACAAAATTCTGATGAAGATTTTCGGCATAATAATAGGGGCTGATTTATATAATACTCTTTTGTAAAGGACGGTATTTATGGTAACAAGAGAAGATGTAGAAAATATTGCATTACTGTCAAAGCTGTTTGTTCCCGAGCAGGAGCTTGACGGTCTTACAGAGTCAATGCAGGAGATTATAGATTTTGCAGACGCAATCAACAACGCTCCCGTTGAAGATGAGGGATTTGACAATATAAACAATCTTTCAAACGTATTCCGTGAGGACAAAGTTGTGAAGTCTTTTGACAGCGAGGAAATCCTCAGTGTTGCTCCACAGCAGGCTCAGGGGCATTTTCTTGTGAAAAATAAAGAGTAAGGCGGTGCAGATATGGGAAGTATAGCAAAAATTCACGATATGCTTGTTTCAAAGCAGTGCTCCTGCACCGAGCTTACAAAAAGCTATCTTGATGAAATCGAAAAATCAAACTCAGAGCTGAATGCCTATGTAAAGGTTACCCCCGAAACAGCTCTTGAAACTGCAAAGGCAGTAGATGAAAAAATTGCAAGGGGAGAGGAAATTGGTCTTTTAGAGGGTGTTCCGATGACACTCAAGGATAATATTTCCACAAAAGGAATCGAAACAACCTGTTGTTCAAAAATTCTGACAGGTTATAAACCAATATATAATGCAACTGTGTGGGAAAATCTTTCCGCACAGAATGCTGTAATGCTTGGTAAGACAAATATGGATGAGTTTGCGATGGGTTCATCCTGCGAAACTTCATATTTTGGTGGTGCAAAAAATCCTTTTGATACAAACCACGTTTCAGGTGGTTCATCAGGTGGCGGTGCAAGTGCAGTAGGCTCAAATCTTGCGGCTTACGCTTTAGGCTCTGATACAGGCGGCTCAATCCGTCAGCCTGCAAGCTTTTGCGGTCTTGTCGGCTTGAAACCAACTTATGGCAC
>JAXJTT010000074.1:0-19158 GCA_036309445.1 Ruminococcus sp.
CCCTACGATAAAAAATAGGTCTAATCTATGAGATAAACATTGATATATTGCAAAATTTTAAAATAAATGTTAATATATAAAAAACGATGCTCTATTTGAAGTAGAACGATAAGATGTTGATTACAGGAGGGCTAAAAATGAAAAAGGTGTTAATACCTCTTTTTTCTGCACTTTTAATTGCGGCATTTCTTTTTTGGTTTTTCCATTTAGACACTATTGGTGTTGTTTGTCTGGAGGATAAGTCGGATATAAAATATTTTAGTTCCGATGGGCGTCCATATTGTGTGGTTTCAGGTTCGGGTGACTGTTACATAGGCGGAGATACACTGGAAAAAGACGAAAACTTTGGTGTTGAAAACATCAGAAAATTCAACAATAATTTTAGTGTTAATCTGATTGAGCCTGATTATGTAAGGATATACGACAAAGGCGATGCAGTATTTGCAGAAGTAACTCAATACGGCGGAGCAATAATCACGGAAAACAACGATGTGTATGTATTCATAAATGGTCACGAAGGATACAGAACACCTACATATCTATGCACAGGATACGTAAGGGCAATAGTAGGCAAAAATTCAAGAGTTTATCTGCTTTCGCAAAACGGAGTGTTGGAATATATAGATGTAAATAGTCCCGATAAGAAACATTTTATCGGAGAAAACATCAGAAAATTTAATTGTGAAGTTAAGGATGATTTCTTTTCAATTTTTGCTCTGACAAATGACGATGATTTATATATTATAAATCCTGATGAGCAAATCGAAAATAACGAAAAGTATCTAAGCGGCATAAAAGATTTTGATATATTGGTGCCACACGAAGATTTATGTGTTTTCGGATATGTAAATACGGAAGGCGAAGCGTATATGTTACACGAGAATATTGATATAAGTTATGACGCTTTTACAAACGAGAGTGCTTATATTAAAACAGGTGAAAATGTCTGCTCTGTGACAGCATATGATAGCGGATTGGCTATGTCAGATGATAAAGGAAATCTATCTCTGTATGGTGATGATTTTCACCGTTCTGATAGCTATCCCGAATTTGACGGAGAAGTTGTTTTCACTGATGTAAAAGCCGCTTTCGGTGGATATAGAGTTCTGGCTATATTAAAAAATAATGGCGAGTTTTATCAATACGGCAGTCAGGTTGACCCGTCAACAAAGAAAGATATAACACCAGAATAGATAAGATGAAAGAAAAACACGGATATTTCGCTTTATAGCATAATATCCGTGTTTGTTTTATAGGTGTTTGCTTGCTTTCGGTCGGTGATAAATATTATTCATAAAACAATGTTATATCTCAAAAGTGGTTGCAGCGTTACCAAACCAAATTACAAATGATTTTTTTGTGGTAAATGTTGGTAGGTGTAACTAAAATATGTGTTGTTGTTTTTAAATAATTTAATAAATAATGGCTTGTTTGATAAGTATATTTATGATATAATTAGGTGTTAAGAAATAAGATTAATTTTGAATACAAATACTGTGAATGCATTTGTATTCAATGTTTGGAATAAGTATGTGTATATATTGTTTTTTGAGAATTTTTTATTCCTAAAAACATTTTAGGAGGAGAATGCAAATGAAAAAAATTGCAAGACTACTCTTGTTGCTTTCATTAGTGTTCTGTGTGTTTCTTTCTCTGCCGATGAGCGTAAGTGCGGCAAGCGTGGACACACAAGATGGTTTAGAAGTAACCATCACTACCGACAAAACAGAATATACTGCTAATCAGGATATTAAGGTTTCAGTAATTATAAAGAATAACAATTCTTATAAGGTTGAAGATATTTCTGTTGAAACTTTGCTTCCTGAAGGATTTGTGTTAAAAAGCGGCAATCTTTCTGAAAAAGACATTGATGTGGAGGCCGGTGAAGCTTACACTGCCGATGTTGTTGTTCAGTTGTTTGAGAAGATAACCAGACCTGCGGAAACAATTATGATTTCAAATAATGAAATCATAAGACCTTCTGAAACAATAAAATTTGTAAGCAATCAGGATATAAGTTTCCCCAGAACAGGTGATAGCTCTGTTGTGGAAATCTGGGCTGCGGTAGTATTTATTTCTGCTATCGGTTTAGTTTTAGCTGTTAAGTTTAAGAAGACAACTAAGACGATGAGTTTGTTCTTTTGTCTGGTGTTAATTATTACAGTATTGCCTATTGGTACATTGGCAGTGGCTGCTGAATATGATGTTACAGTTGTAACAGTAGACAACACAATCACTGTTGATGCTAAAGAGTATGTGATTAAGGCTGATGTTGCATTTGCAACTGAGCAGGGCAATAATCCGAATGCTAAAGTTACATTTGATTTAAATTACGAAAATGCAGTAAACAATATTCCTGCACAGACTGTATCAAAGGGTACTTCTGCAGTTGAGCCTGTAGCTCCGGAAAGAGAAGGATATTTCTTTGTTGGATGGTATCTTAACAAGAATGATACAGACTACAACAACTATTTTGATTTTGAAACCCCTGTTAATGCAAACACAACACTTTATGCAGTATGGGTTAGCCAGACAGATACTGATCTTGACAATCTGGCAGATGATCTCGAAGCTGCATACGGCACAGACAAAACCAATAAGGACACAGACGGTGACGGTTTAAGCGATTACCTCGAAATTTTTGGTTTTAAGACAAATCCTTTACTTAAGGATACAGATGGAAACGGTGTAAATGACGGTGACGAAGACTTTGACGGTGATAAACTGACAAACAGCGTTGAAGTTTCAATCGGCACAAAACCTCTCGGAAGCGATTCTGATGACGATGGTTTATCAGACGGAGACGAGAAGAAGGTATATGGCACAGACCCATTGAAGAAAGATACTGACGGTGACGGTGTTTCTGACAGTAAGGAAGTTGAGCTTGGCACAGATCCTCTCGTAGTTCAGGATACATTTGAAATCAGCTTATCTGCTGACAACAAAGGTGACAAGGTTAAAGCTTCAGTTAATATCGAGTTATCAGGCGAGCAGGTTGAAACTTTGAAGGTTGAGGCTTTTGAAAATGAAAATCTTTTCCCTGAAACAATGCCGGGCTATATGGGCAAGGCTTATGATTTCAGCGTTGACGGTACTTTCTCAACAGCAACAATCAGCTTTGAGTTTGATGCGGCTGTGAATAAAAAGGGCGTAGATCCTGTTATCTACTATTTCAACGAAAAAACTCAGGACCTTGAAGAACTTAAAACTACAATCAACGGTAATGTTGCAAGCACAACAGTTACTCATTTCTCAAAGTACATACTCGTTGACAGAAAAGTTTATCAGGACAGCTTCACATGGATTGATTCATGGGACAGCACTCAGACATTTACAGAAGTTGAAATCGTTTTCGTTATAGATGACTCAGGCAGTATGGATTGGAACGACCCTAAATATGAGCGTCTTAACGTAGCAAGAACTCTTGTTGATAACTTGCCTAAGAACAGTAAAATCGGTATTGTAAGATTTGATGGTGACTTGCCAAAGACTGAGGCTTTAACAAAGACTCTTACAACTGATAAGGAAAAAGTTAAAAAATACTTAACAAGAGATTATTTCTATTCACCCGGTGGTACCGATATGTATAACGGTATCAACAAGGCTTTCCCGTTATACGAATCTAGCAAAGACACTACTTTAAAAATGATGATCGTTTTAAGTGACGGTGAAACAGACGATACTAATTTACACGATTCAGTAGTAGCTACAGCTAATGACAAGGATGTCCGTGTTTATACAGTTGGCTTAGGAAAGAGCAGCAGCTCATATTTCAACAGATATCTCAAGCCACTTGCAGTTAATACAGGTGCTTCGTTCTACTTAGCTTCTGATGCAACACAGCTTGCAGATATTTATAAGGAAATTACTGAAAAAATCGACATAGAAACTGATAGTGACGGAGATAATATCCCTGATTACTATGAGGATAATATGATATGCTTCAACGGTGTTAAGCTTGCACTTGATAAGAACAAACCCGATACAGACGGTGATGGTCTTAAAGACGGTGAAGAAGTAAAGTTAGACTTTGACTACAGCGATGACGGAAAAAAGGTAAAAGTAACAGGTAAGCTGGTTTCAGGTAATCCTGTAAAGAAGGACTCTGATAACGACGGTTACGCAGATAATGTTGACTTGAATCCGTTAGTTGCGTATAAAACACCAATTATTCTCTTACACGGCTTGAGCGACAATACAGTTTGCTTTGGTGTATCAACACAAATCACAAAAGCTATGAATACTGACTACGGCTCAGAATATACCAAGGAAGATAGCAATGGTAAGAAGTATTTATACACTGATTGCACAAGCCACCGCATTAAGTCTGTCGGAAACGGATATTTAGGTGGATACTTAAAGGATGCATTGTCATATTCAGAAAACAAGAACCTTTTTGCGTTCAACTATCCTAACCACGATATGGTGCAGTTTAACGGTGCTCGTCTTGACGGCTATATCGCTGACTTGATTGCAACTGCACAGGACGGTTCTGCTAAGAATGTTGCAGATGCACAGTATATCTTTGCTACAAAAGACGACAAAGCAAAGGGTAATGTTAAGTTTATTCTGATTGGTCACAGTATGGGTGGCTTAGTATCAAGATACTATGTCGAAAACATAGGCACAACAAATGTTGAGAAGGTAATCACTATTGATACTCCTCACTACGGTTCAGGTCTTGCTAATACATCTGATATACTCGGTGATAGTATTTTATTCTCACCATCAAATTTTGATTTGAGAACAGACAGTACATTGTTCGGCGGTGATGTAAGATGGTGGGACTTCACTTTAGGCGGTGTATTCAGAGCTGACTCTGAATACGCACTTGAAAATCAGTCTCCTGCACTTAACGGCAATAAAAACACATCTGTTAAGTATTACGCTGTTGGCGGATACTCAGTAGGCAGAGGTTGGATTGGCGGCGAGTTGGATCAGTTAGCCGAGCCATTAAGAGATACTGTTTTTGCTTTTGAATTTAACAGAAGCGTAAGAGGTAAGGATGGCTACAAATCAAGCATTAACGATGCACTCAAAGATTATTCGCTTAAGAAATATAATGCATCTTCCGAATTGGATTTAGGTGATTCAAACGGTGATGATACAGTTGACTATATGAGCCAGTTTGCTGTTCGTTTTGACGGCAAAGAAATTGATTATCAGGTATTGGAGAGAACTGCTTTGGTTGTTAATGCTAAATCAGGTGCATGGCTTGCAAATCCATTCCATAACATCATTCAGGGCGAGTCAACTATGCATGAATATGTAGGTGCATTTGTTAATGATTAAAAAAATTATTATTACAGCGAGCATAATCGTTGCTCTTCTGATATTGCTGATTGGTGTGTTACCTGTTCCGGTCAATTACGTTAAATTCAGCAATAACAAGGAAAAGGTGCTTGAATATCTGGATGAGAGCTATGATTTTGAAGTTGAGCTGATTAAAACAAAAGTAGGCAAAAACGCATACCCTGCGGGTCGTCAGGAAGATCAATTTATCTTCTATGATGTGACTAACGATGTGTATTTTGAGGTTCTTTGTAACGAAGACGATATTTACGATTATTATTCCGAAGGCTATAATGGGAAGCTTTTAGCCGATAAGATAAAAAGTGAATTTTCGCCCGAAGAATACGGATATTACATTCGTTGTTACGGATTAATGGACTCCTCTTTTGATGCAATGAATTGTCAGTTGTTTATTATTGCGGACAATCAAAATGACTTAACAGGTACTTATGAGATGCTTTCGTTTATGAAATCAGAGTTTCCTTATCTGAATGTGCAACTCATAATTTCTCCTGAGTCCGAAGAAAACAAAATTGCTTCATTTTTGAAGTATGAGGATAATATCTCATTCGATTCTATCAAAACTTTTTATAGCAAAGATTTTGTGTTAAGCGAAGATTTGTTTTCATCATCTGAGAGCTTTGAAGTGCTTTTGAAAAATTAAATTTCTTATATAAAAACAGGGGTTATCTCACTTTGATGAGATAACCCCTTTAATTCTGCAATTTTACGCTTTATAATCCGCTACAAATTTTTCGATAACCGCAACTGTCTTTTTGCTTGCCATATCGCAGAATTTTACAAAATCCATACCCTCGTTTTCGTCGAGGTCATCGGAAATTGCTCTGAGTATTCCGCAAGGCACATTTGCACGACTGCAAACGTGGGCGATAGCCGCACCTTCCATTTCACAGGCAAGGGCAGAGAAAAGCTTGTTGATATTTAATCTCTGACTGCGTTTTGAAATGAAAATATCACCGCTTGCCACAACGCCTTTTTCGATTTTTGTATCTTCAAGAGTTGAGCAAGCATTGTAAAGTGTATCTGCAACTGTTTTGTCGCAATCAAAGAACATCATCTTGCCTTCAGGGAAAGAAACCTCGCCCTGCTTGTCGCCAAGGGCTGTGATGTTCATATCATGCTCAACGGCACAGGTTGCAACCACGATATCACCGATTTTCACTTTTGGGGAAACACCGCCTGCAACACCGCTGTTTACAACACATACGGGGTGATACTCCTGAATAAGTGCAAGGGTACACATTGCGGCATTAACCTTACCCACACCGCAGACTACCACAACAACCTCGTTGCCGTGCATAATTCCGCTTGTAAACTTCATTCCTGCGATTACACGCTCTGACTTTTCGCTCATAAGAGACAAAATACCGTCAGCTTCAACCTGCATTGCACAGATAATTCCTGTCATTTCAAACCCTCGCTTATTTAAGAATAAATTCCTTAATCTTGAATACATCGCCGTCCATAATTGTGTAGTTGCTCTTGAGTTCTTCCTCAACAACATCAGGAGAAATGCTCTGGTGAATGTAGAGGCTGTCAATGCCGAAATCGTGAGCACCGCCGATATCTGAACGGAAATCGTTGCCAATCATAATTGACTCGCTCTTTTCAAGACCGTATCTGTCAAAAAGAGCCTTGTAGTAGTTAGCATCAGGCTTTGAACATTCCTCGTCAGAGCTTATGCAGATGCCGTCAAAATATGGTGTAAGAGCGAACATATTAAGCTCGTTTTCTGTAAATGCTCTCTGAGCGTTTGAAAGCAAGTAAATTTTCTTGCCCTTGCTCTTGAGTGAATCGAGCAGGTCGATAACACCGTCGTAAAGCTTTATGTACTTTGTTGAGAAGCAACGGAAAGCAGCGGCAATATTAAGCACCTCAGCCTTTGTAGCCTTGACACCCTTCTGTGTGAAAAGTTTTTTGAAAACCTTTTCAATCTTGATGTCGATAACTTCAAACTCAGGGTTCTTTTTGCGAACAGCCTTTTTCTCAGCCTCAACAAGTCTGCCGTATTCGCTGTTAAGCTCCTCAGGAGTGTAGTTTGCTCCCTTGTAAGCGTAGAAAAAGGACATCTTCTCCCAGAGTTCATCGCACCATTCGTCGGTGTTGATGTCTATTAATGTTCCGTAAAGGTCGAAAATATAATTCTGATACATAGTCAGCTTCCTTTCATACATTTATAATAATATTGTATCAGCAAATTTATCCGATTGCAATAGATTTAATTTTGTGATAACATAAAATTGGTGATGTAATTATGGATAATAAAAAAATTGCAATTTTGGCTGTTGAAGCCTTGAAAAAAGAATATCCCGACGCTATCTGCAGTCTGGTATACACGGATCCCCTGCAACTTCTTATTGCAACCCGACTTGCGGCACAATGCACCGATGCAAGGGTGAATATCGTTACTCCTGCACTTTTTGAGCGTTTCAAAACTGTGGAAGATTTTGCCGATTCCACCCCTGAGGAAGTTGCCGAGTACATAAAGACCTGCGGACTCTACAAAACCAAGTCACGTGACATTGTGGAAATGGCAAGAGTTTTGCGTGATAAATTCGGCTCGGTAGTGCCTGATAATATTGATGACCTCATAACCCTCCCCGGTATCGGCAGAAAAACCGCAAATCTTGTCTGCGGTGATATCTACGGTAAACCAGCCGTGGTGGTTGATACCCATTGTATCAGAATTACAAAGCGACTTGGCTTCCACGAAATCAAGGACGCAAAAAAGATAGAATTTATCCTGCGAGATATTCTCCCACCCGAAGAAAGCAACGATTTCTGCCACCGCCTCGTACTCCACGGCAGAGCCGTCTGTACCGCCCGCAACGCAAAATGCGACATCTGCTGTATGCAGGATTTCTGCCCGAAGAATGTATAGATAATAAAATGAAAAGGGTTGTGTCACTTTGTTGATGACACAACCCTGTTTTTGTTATATAAATTACAATTTTTTTCATTAAGCAAGCTAATTTGTTTATCGTAGGGCATATTAAATGTAGAGTTATATATAACTATCTGCCCGAATTGTATGCAACTACATATAAGAGTCTTTCAAAAACTCTACAATTTTTTCAAACTGCATTGAGTGTGATGCTTTTACGAGGACTGTGTCGCCGTTGTTGATAAGGGTTGGGAGAGCTTCTTTAATCTGCTCAATGTCGGCAAACCATTTGCCGTCGGCACCTTTTGCAAGCTCCTTTGAAAGCTCGCCTACTGAAAGAACAACATCTGCACAATTTTTTGCATACTCGCCTGTTTCGAGGTGGAGAGCAAGCTCCTCAGTGCCAAGCTCTTTCATATCGCCGAGGATTGCAACCTTTCTGCCCGAAAAGTTTTTGAGTGTATCAAGCGAAGCCTTGACGGAAGTAGGGTTTGCGTTGTAGCAATCGTCAATAATTCTGATTTTGCCTGTGTTGATAACATTTGCACGGCTTCCGACTGTTTTATAAGCCTGCACACCGTTTATAAGCTGTTCGTCGTTTAAGCCGCAGAGCTTGCCGACAGCCACAGCTGCAAGTGCGTTTGATACCATATAATTACCGATTGCAGGAATTACAACATCAAGCTCGGTGTTTTCAAAGCAGAGTGTGCATTTTACACCGCCCTCGGCATTGTTTTCGACATTTTTTGCAAAATAGCTGTTTTTATCGGAAAATCCGAAGAAAATCGGCTTCTTGCCACCAACATTATCAACAGTGGAAAGCTTATCATCGTCACCGTTTAGCACATACTCAGCATTTTTGTCGGCAAAGTCAAACATTTCTGTCTTTGCTTTAAGTACACCGTCACGGTCACCGAGGTTTTCAAGGTGACAGCAACCGATGATTGTCAGCACGCAGATTGTAGGCTGAACCATCTCGGAAAGTCGGTGCATCTCACCAAAATCGGAAATACCCATTTCAATTACAGCCGCTTCTGCATTTTCAGGCATTGCAAGCAGAGTGAGGGGAACACCTAACTCGTTGTTTAAGTTGCCCTGTGTTTTGTGGGTGTCATATTTCTGCGAAAGCACGGCATAGAGCATTTCTTTTGTAGAAGTCTTGCCGACACTGCCCGAAACACCGATTACGGGGATATCGAATTTTTCACGGTAAGCCTTTGCAATCTTCTTGACTGCTTCTAAGGTTGAGTCAACGAGGATATAAGGCTTAGTCGGGTTTTCGGGAGCTTTTTCACAGATGGCACATACAGCACCTGCTTCAAAGCATTTTTCTATGTAGTCGTGACCGTCAACTCTCTCGCCCTTGATTGCAAGGAAAAGAGAATTTTGCTTAATCTGACGGCTGTCACGCTCAACCGATGAAATCTCGGCTGATTTTAAAGCCTCGTCGCCTACGTATTTACCACCGCAGGCGAGAGCTATTTCTTCAAGAGTAAATCTTTTCATATATAATACATCTCCAAACAAAAGAGCCTTAGTCTGTATCAAGTTTAAGAACCGCCATAAATGCTTCCTGCGGTACTTCAACAGTACCGAGCTGACGCATACGCTTCTTACCTTCCTTCTGCTTTTCAAGAAGTTTCTTCTTACGGGTGATGTCACCGCCGTAGCACTTTGCAAGTACGTCCTTACGCATAGCCTTTACGGTTTCTCTTGCGATAATCTTACCGCCGATGCACGCCTGAATAGGCACCTCAAAGAGCTGTCTAGGGATTTTCTCCTTGAGCTTCTCCGCCATTTTTCTTGCTCTGCCGTATGCCTTTTCGGAGTGAATAATAAATGAAAGTGCGTCTACAACCTCACCGTTGAGCATAATATCAAGCTTTACAAGGTTACTTGGAACATATTCCTTAAGCTCATAGTCAAAAGAAGCGTAGCCTCTTGTACGTGACTTGAGTGTGTCGAAGAAGTCATAAATGATTTCTGCAAGCGGGAGTTCATAGTGCAGGTCAACTCTGTCGGAGTCGATGTACTGCATATCAACAAATGTTCCTCGTCTGTCCTGACAAAGCTCCATAATGTTGCCGACATATTCCTTTGGTGAGTAGATGTGTGCCTCTGTCATCGGCTCCTCTGCCATCTGCACCAGAGACGGGTCAGGGTAGTTTGTCGGGTTGTCAATCATCTCAACTGTGCCGTCTGTCTTTGTAATTCTGTAGATTACGCTTGGAGCAGTTGTGATGAGGTCGAGCATATATTCTCTCTCGAGTCGCTCCTGTATGATTTCCATATGAAGAAGACCGAGGAAGCCGCATCTGTAACCAAAGCCGAGAGCAACCGATGTTTCAGGCTCAAAAGTGAGAGCCGCATCATTGAGCTGTAATTTTTCAAGTGCGTCCTTTAAGTCGCCATATTTTGCACCGTCAACAGGATAGATACCGCAGTAAACCATCGGCTGAGCCTCTCTGTAGCCAGGGAGTGGCTCAGGAGCAGGGTTATCAACTAATGTTACAGTATCGCCAACCTTTGCATCTGCAAGAGTTTTGATTGAAGCGGCAATATAGCCTACCTCGCCTGCATAAAGACCGTCAGTAGACTCCATTGTTGTAGCGTGCATAAGACCGCAGTCAACAACTGTGAATGTACTGCCTGTAGCCATAAGCTTGAACTCATCGCCGGGGTGAATCTGACCCTCTTTGAGTCTTACATATATAATAACGCCCTTGTAGCTGTCGTAGTAGCTGTCAAAAATCAAAGCTCGAAGCGGAGCGTTTACATCGCCCGTAGGGGCAGGAATATCTGATACAATCTTCTCAAGCACAGCACGGATATTTATACCTGCTTTAGCGGAAATCTTCGGAGCATCTTCGGCAGGGATACCGATAATATCCTCGATTTCACCGATTACTCTGTCAGGGTCAGCACTTGGCAGGTCGATTTTATTTACAACAGGGACAATCTCAAGACCGCTGTCTACCGCAAGATAGGTGTTTGCAAGCGTCTGAGCTTCAATACCCTGTGAAGCGTCAACGATAAGAACTGCACCCTCGCAAGCCGCAAGTGAACGTGAAACCTCGTAGTTGAAGTCAACGTGACCCGGTGTGTCGATAAGGTTAAAGAGATATTTTTCGCCGTCGTCTGCTTCATAAGTAACGGAAACGGCTCTTGCCTTGATTGTGATGCCTCTTTCTCTCTCAAGCTCCATATCGTCAAGAAGCTGAGATTCCATATCACGTGCCGAAACCGACTTTGTATGCTCCAATATTCTGTCGGCAAGTGTACTCTTGCCATGGTCTATATGTGCAATAATGCTGAAATTTCTTATTTTATCCTGTGGAAATGACATTTGTTTCACCTTCCAAATTTCAATCTATCAATTTATAATAACATATTTTAAGGGCGGTGGCAACTGAAAAAACCGCTATAACAGGTTATTTATCTATTAATTTTATAAAAGAAACTGCAAAGGGAAACAGCCGTCACCCAAGTAATAAGGGTAACGGCTGTTCAGCTTTAAATTTGAGAGAGAGAATATTTATGAAAATTTAACTTGTTATCATTATTAAAAGGTTCTGAAACTGTAATTCGTTCTGTTCGCAGTTCCATAACTTACTGTACCTATATTAAACTACCCTTATGTGACAGCTTTTTGACGGTTTGGGGGTGTTTTTCTAAATTTTTTTGAAAAGCCGAAGAAGTATTTATTAAGAGAAAATTGTGTTTTTGTAGGGTTTAAAATAAAAAATGTCGGATTATGCACTAAAAATTAATTTTATGTGTAAAAGATTATTAGTATACTAGTAATTATTGTTGACTAAAATTGATTTTATTGTTAAAATAATAAATAAAGAGAGGGTGAAAAAAATATGGCTATAATTTCCAGAGATGCACTTTTAAGAGTGTTGACAGCCTATAATCCTTGGTGGAAAACAGGTACGGTTAATGCAAAGTTGACTAAAACATATAAGCGATTTGCTTT
Source organism: Ruminococcus sp. (assembly GCA_036309445.1). GTDB lineage: Bacteria > Bacillota > Clostridia > Oscillospirales > Acutalibacteraceae > Ruminococcoides. The sequence goes on from JAXJTT010000074.1 coordinate 12,177, forward strand.
TTATGAAGCGATGAAAAGGCTTAACGAAAAAGATATAAGAAGATCGGTTGTTCTGACAGGTACACGAAGAGTGGGAAAAACAACTATTCAATATCAGATGATAGAAGAATTGTTAAAAACCGGTGTAGCTCCGCAAAGAATTGTTTTTATTTCTATGGATCATCCAATGCTTAAATTAAGCCAGTTTCAGGATGTGCTGGATTGTTATCACGAAAATATTTATGCTGAACAAGATGTTTATTATTTTTTTGATGAAATCCAATATGCTCAAGATTGGGACAGATGGATGAAGATAATATATGATACACAGCCTGATACCCACGTTGTTGCAACAGGATCTGCCAGTCCTGTTTTAATGAAAGGCAGCAGAGAGAGTGGTGCAGGCAGGTGGACTGTGATACAAGTACCTACACTGTCTTTTTATGAGTATTGCGAATTACTTAATCTGGATAGACCTCAGATACCTGAGAATATGAAAATAACAACTCTGCTCAACAAGACACAGATAGAAAGAACCCAGATAATGTTGCAACTATCAAAAGTACAGAATCATTTTATGAGATATTTGCAGGTTGGAGGATTTCCCGAACTTGCTTTAGCTGATAATGACCTGATGGCACAACAGATTATGAGAGAAGATGTTGTGGATAAGGTATTAAAAAGAGATTTACCTTCGTTGTATAACATTCGTAATGCAACAGAGTTGGAACGCATTTTTTTATATCTTTGTAATGTTTCTTCTGAGATTGTTTCTATTGATGCGATTACCAAGGAACTTAATGGTGTATCAAGAACAACGGTGGAAAACTATATTGAGTATCTTGAAAGTGCTAATCTGATTTATCTGAGCTGGCCTGTTGATATGGCAGGAAAAAAAGTGTTGAAAGCACGACCGAAAATATATATTGCAGATGCCGCAATCCGAAACGCTGTTTTGATGGACGATTCAATTATGACGGACTCAACAGAAATGGGCAAGGTTGTAGAAACTGCAGTATATAAACATATCGCCGCTTTTTATTACCAGTTTGCGACTTCTGTAGGTTATTTCCGTGGTGGAAGAAAAAACAAGGAAATCGACATTGTTGTAGATTATCCGAACATTAAAAATATTTTGATTGAAGTAAAATATAGAGAAGGTGCACCAATAGCAGATGACGATGCTATTGTAGAACTTTGCAACGAATCTTCCGCTTCAATTATTATTACAAAAACGGCTAATGATTTTGGCGTTCACAACACAAAAGAAGGAAAAGATTTATTACGTATTCCTGCGTTTGCGTTTTTGTATTTGTTGGGTAATGCAGAAAAGCACGGTTATCGTGGTGTAGAATAAAAACCTTTGAACGACGTTATAACGGAGTATTATTATTCCGCAATAACGTCGTTTTTGTGTTTTGAGCAGCTTGATTTATGTCGAAAAGCGTTATTTGTGACGAAAAATATATTTTGAGTGACTTGGAAATCAAGAAAAAAGAGGAAAAATATCCTTAAAATTGTGAAATTTTTCTGTTTTCCGGCAGGAAATAGACTTGTTACAGAAATTGTAACAAGTTTGTAACTAATTTCTTAGATGATTTTAACAAATTACAGAAAATCGCAAAAAAATCGCAGAAATTTTGCTAAAACTATTGACATTTTGTAATAATGAGTTATAATTTGATTACACTAGCAATTGAAAAATACAATTTTGTCATAACTAAATTTCTTAAAACACAAAATATTGTGTTGAAATATGTCTGACATACAGTATTTTCGATTTGGAGGGGAAAGCACATGACAGACAGAGAACTGAAAAAACTTTCACGTGCCGGACTACTGGAGGTTTTATTAGCCCAGAGCAAGGAAATTGAAAGATTGCAGAACGAAATAGACTTGCTTAACGAGAAGCTTGAGGACAAAGAGCTTGTGATGAGCTGCTCGGGTTCAATCGCAGAGGCTTCACTAAAAATCAACGGTGTTTTTGAGGCTGCACAGAAAGCGGCTGACCAGTATGTGAACAGTGTAAGATACAGATTTTCTGCATAAGGCAGTACATTACCAAAAAACAGTTGAATTTGGAAGGGTAGTTTTCGGTAGTGGCAAAGCATTTTAAGAAAAACGGAAAAGGACCTGTAAATTCATCAAAGTACAGGCATTTGAAAGAGTCCGGATGGGACTTGGCGATAAACTGTATCTCTGATTTTTTCTCTGATTTTTGGGAAGAACTTTGCTCAGTTTATTTTGAAGTATATGAAAAAATATCAGAAAAGATATCGTCATTATCTTTGTTTTCACCGAAAGACACATATCAGTCAAAACACGGTGTAAACGATAATCCGAAAATAATTGATTTTAATGAACAGAAGTTCAAGCGCGCAAGACCCGATTCTGACAGCGAATCTGAAACAAAATCTTATGCTCCTGTGGTTTTTAATATAAAACCTTTAAAAAGAGAAAGGTTGCAAAGAGAAAAGCTTGAGGAGAAAAAAGATTTCAATGTTCTGAAAGGTCTGACACTCAAGCGGGAAAAAACACGCTTTTCGGGCAAGCTTCCTACTTCACAACAGCTGGAAGCAGAGCTGAGGAGAGAGCATAGCAAGCGTGATAACAGCAGTCTGGTGAGAAACACAGTGTTTTCACTGATTACAATATCAGCCGTTGTGGTGCTTATTGCGATTTTCGTGCTTCCTGTTTTTCAGATTTACGGTACATCAATGCAACCTAATTTTAAAGAGGGCGACATTCTTGTATCGGTCAAGGGAGCTGAGCTTGAGAAGAAAGATGTCATTTCCTTTTATTATAACAATAAAATTCTGGTAAAACGTGTTATAGCTTTTGAGGGTGACTACGTCAATATTGACGAAAGCGGAAATGTATATGTAAACGATCAGTTGCTTGATGAACCTTATCTCAGGAAAAAGGCGTTGGGCGAGTGTGACATAGAATTTCCCTATCAGGTGCCGGCAGGAAAGATATTTGTGCTTGGAGATTACAGAGAAACTTCTGTAGACAGCCGAAACAAAGTAATGGGCTGTGTTTCGGAAGAACAGATTATAGGTGAAATTATTTTCAGAGTATGGCCGATTGACAGATTCGGTACCATATAATTTAAATGAGATAAAATATTAGCGGAAGGAGGGTTACATGAAGCTGAAATACGAGAAAGCAAACCAAAGGTTTGCACAAAACAATAACAGCATTACGTTCAACACAACAATCAAGCGGTCGTTTGCGGCTTTTGTTGCATTGGTAGTGCTTCTTACAGTTTATGCCTTGATTCTTCCGGCAAAGACTGAGACCGCTGATAAATGTCCGTTTACGGAACATATCCATTCCGAGGAGTGTTATTCAGCAGTTAAAGCTTTGTTGTGTGAAGAAGTTTCCGAAGAACATATACATACGGATACTTGTTATACAGAAGAAAATACTCTTGTCTGTGAAACAGAGGTGCACGCTCACACGGCTGAGTGTTATGTAGAGATAAGTGATGATACCCAAGCCGACAACGAGCCACCGATTGAAGAGGCGGTTGTTGAACAGGCGGCAGTTGATGAAGAACCGATTGAAGACATCAGCCAATATACGGATTTTGAAGAATTTCTTGCTACAAAAGATGAAAATGGTAATGTGAACGGTTTTATAGAGAGCTACTTGTTTGACGGCAAAGGCAATTATATCGAGCATATATATGAGGCGTCGGGTGAAAATTATACATATATGCTTCATATGGAAGCAAGATATGTGTTGCCGGATACATACATTTACCATCTTCCTGAGGGAATTACGGTTGATATTGCTTCAAAAACAGGCGAGATTTCCAACGGTTCATCATCAATAGGTACATATAAAGTATCTGATGATTGTTCATATATTCTTTTTACATTTGATAAGAGTACAATTCATGTTCAGACAATACGAGGCGACATAACCCTTAAGGTAGAGTTTGAAGAAATACTTGATTCGGCAGTCAGCAAAAAGGGCTACTACATATCTGAAGACGGAGTGATAGACGGATATTTCCACTTTGAGGTTAATGCAATGATTCCTGCAAGCCGTGCAGATGCTCCGAAAAGACAGTGGAAGCTGATTGACCGTGCTGAAATCACAGATATATGGGAGTATGACTTCGACAACGAAAAGAACGAAGATGACCTTATCGTAACCATAGCTTATGATGGTGTTGAAAACGAGGAGATATTCCATATCAGGGAAGTTTACAACAAAGCTGACGTAAAGATTGCGTACTTCGTTGACCCTGAAACCAAGGAATTTTATCTTGTGAACAGGTGTGAGTGCGAAGATGATACGATAAACTGTGCTAACTTTACCTGCAAAAGTTCATACTGCGAAAAACGTAACTGTGAAGCGGTTGAAAATCACAAATGTCAGCCTCTTAAAGGCTACAACGGCTGGTGTACCTGCTGGAGTCTGGATAAAAACTTAACTCTTACTCTTAAGTATAAAAACGCAACGAATGGTGCAGACGGTACTCCGATATTCTCTAACCAGAATGAGATATATGACAACAGCTTAAATCAGTATGAAAACAGAGTTACACTTTATGGTTCATACATTGATGCTGACAACAGAAGCAAGACCGAAAGCAGAAAGTCAACATCTGTAGTTGAGTTTACAAATATGCTTGAGAAGATAGAGTCACAGAAGGCTACATCAACATTGGGATATGAAAGTGTGTTTACAATCACACTGAATCCTAAGAAAGCGGATTTTTCAAAGATAGATACTGACGGTGACCAGAAATACGATGAAAAAATTATAGTGATAGATACAATGAAAAATCTTAAGTATGTTTCAGGTTCAATGAAAATTGTTGCAGAAGATGTTGACAATAATCAGTTTGAGCTTGAATACGGCAAGGATTTTGAAGTCACCTGTACCAATACCGAAGACGGAAGCCAGCTTGGTCTTAAGCTTCTGAAATTGGGAAGATACAAGTATACAATTGAGTATGGCACAACAGTGTATAACGAGAATGGAAACACTCTTGTAGAAATAGTAAACAATGTCAGCGTAGAGTTGTTTGGTCAGCATTATGAACATAATGAACCTACATTCAGATACGCAAGAACATTTACTTACGAAGACGATTGGGATTACCTGCGTTATTACGTTAATATTCTCAAGGTTGATTACTACGACAGGGCGATGTATCTGCCGGATGCCGAATTTGGTTTGTATTCAGCCGACGGATATCTGATAGCTTCGGCAACAACGGACGAAAACGGTAAATGCTTGTTTGAAACCAACGCTGTTGAAGGTATCATCTTTACAACTGATTCACTGTATTATATCAGCGAAATCAGAGCTCCCGACGGATACGAGCTTGACACCACAAAATATTGGTTCTATTTCAGCGAGTCTCAGAATGAAGCAATAGAGGCTGAACTGGAAAAAGAACATTCAGGTGCAAATGTACGCTACGGTACTTTGTCGGAGAACAAAGAATATGTGCTCGATTTTGAACTTACAAACGAGCAGTTGTTCCAGCTTCCCGAAACGGGTGGAACATCACAAAACTTATTTATTATAGCTGGTGTGATTGTACTGGCAATTTCATTTAGCTTGGTAATTATAAAAATTATATATAAAAAAGAAGCTTTAAGGCACGTAAAGTAAGGTAAGGCTTCAAAAAGAAAGGAAAGGGCGAACACTATGACAACAACTAAAAAAATCGGTAGCATTATAGCAGCTTCTGCGTTAGTAATGTTATCAACAGTACCTTGCTTTGCGGCAAATGATGATGCAGTTAAAGAAGAGGTTCTTTCACACTCATTTAAGGCGTATCAGGTTTTCAAAGGTACATCAGTAGATGATGAATATCTTACTGATATCGACTGGGGTTATTCATTCAGATCATTAACTCAGAAAAACAATTTCTTGGCTGGCTTACAGGATAACGATGTTTTTGAGGTAAACGGCAAAAATATTTTTGAAAATTGTGACGATGCTGAAGATACAGCAAAAGTACTTGATGAGTATGAAGACAACAGCTTTATTGTAAAAGAATTTGCTAATTACGTTACAAGTTCAGGTTTTGTAACACGTACATATGCTACTGTTGAAAACGGTGATGTAATTGAAGAAGCTGGTTACTACGTATTTGTAGATACAGCAGAAGATGGCATTGTCAACCCAACATTCATTAAGATGGTAGCTAACGGTGTAGTTGAAATCGAAGTTAAGGCTTCTGTTCCTGAGTTAGAAAAGAAGGTACAGGAAAATTCATATGACGGTAACTATGTAAGCGAAACACTCGGTGCTGGTGCAGGCGATGATTTCGTTGGCATTGAGTACGGCGAAGGTTACAACGACGTAGCTGATTACAGCATTGGCGATACAGTACCATTTAAGCTCTTTGGTACAATGGCAAGCACAATGGACGATTACGACACATACTTCTATGCTTTCCACGATTCACTTTCAGAGGGTCTTACATATGATGGTAATGCAACAGTAACTCTTTATAATCTCGTAGATGGTGAGTACACAGTTGTAAGAGATGTAACATCTTACTTTGAAATTGATGATGATGACAGCTCAGATATCACACTCGCTTGTGAGAATGTTCTTGACATTCCTAACCTTACAGTTACAAGTATTCTCGTTGTAGATTACACAGCAACACTTAACGAAGACGCAGTTGTTGGTTACGACGGCAACCTCAACGTAGCTTACCTTGAGTATTCAAACAATCCTTATGATGATTCAACAGGCACAACAAAAGAAGATAAGGTTATCGTATTTACATATGCAATCGACGTTACAAAGACAGATGCTGAAGACGAAGATAAGCTTCTTGCAGATGCTGAATTCTTCCTTATGAATGCAAACGGCGAGTACTATGCTGACGGTGTTTGGGTAAAGAACAAGAAAGATGCTGAAGCTTTAGTTACAGACGAAGACGGTAACTTTGTTGTAAAGGGTCTTGACGAAGGCGTATACACACTCATCGAGGAAAGAGCTCCAAAGGGCTATAAGG
>JAXJTT010000075.1:0-8348 GCA_036309445.1 Ruminococcus sp.
AAATTTTAATAGTAAACGAACCACCCTGCATAAGCTGTAATCAGCCTGTGCAGGGTGGTTTTGCGTTTTTTAGTATTGATAACATAATCCGCTTTTTGTGCAGGAGAGTATTCTTTGATGTATTGGTGTTCGGCAGGAAAACTCCCTCTACGATAACTATTGTGTTATTGTTTGTGGCGATTTTTTAAATTGTTTATATTAGTTACTTTTTGTTTTTGGGATTTTTTTGTACGTATGTTAAAAACACGGAGTTTTCTTTTAAATCGCTTTCTCTGAGAATAAACAATTGTCCGCCAAACTGCAACAAAAGCCATTTGTCAAGCTTCTGAACTTGCTGTATATCTTCAAAATAGCATTTTGATTGACGTAATTTTTCGTTGTTACGGTAGAGGTTTAGTATGAAATAATTATCATAGATTTTGTATTCATAAGTAGTTTCAGCAATTTTTGGTGTGTTGGTTTTCCACGTTTTATTAAACCAGCTTACGCTGCTTGTGGTACTGATTATAGCGAAAACAAGGGCACCAATAGCAAATCCGCTTGAAAATTGCGGGGCAGATATTATTAAAGTAAGTATACTTATAACAGATAATACTATTAAACAACGAACAGACTTTTTATAAGTGGCTTTTCGCTGAAGCTTGAACAATGGCGTAAGTTCCTCTGTTGTATAATTAAATGTATAATCTTCGTTTGGTTCGGTCTGTGTTATTAAAAAATTATCGTTCAAAATAACAGCTCCTTTGTGTTTGTCTACATCTCGTTTACATTATATAACAAGAAAATAAAAAAAGCAAGCGTCAACGGCAGTTGACATAATATTTATCTCTATCTCTAACTATAACTATAACTATAACTATAACTATAACTCTATCTCTAACCTATCCTTACCTTACCTGTGTATCCATTATGGATACAGGTTGTATCCAATTTGTATACAGGTTGGATACATTAATCCGACTGGCTAAGGGGATATCTTGCTAAGGACATTTCCTTTTTATATGTTAAATTATAGCAAGCGTGACGCTTGACCCAATTCGGGTAGGTAGTATCGTTTGTCGGTAAGATTTGTAGCCCGACAACAAACTTTCATCTTCAATATTGTAGGGACCGTTGAGGACGCCGGTCCCTACTTTATAAACAGAAATCTTCGCTTAAACTGATAAACATTATTTGTCAATCAAAAGGTGGACTTATCTTACTGCATTAGTGAGATAATTACCTATAACACTATTTCAAAACCCGTTATCTTTATATGTAAAAAAGCCAGTAACAATCCTGATGATTGTCACTGGCTTATTATGGAGCTGATAACGGGATTTGAACCCGTGACCTCGTCCTTACCAAACGGTGTTTTTGCTTTTTGCCTTTTTTAGTGTTTTGAAATTATGTAGTCTTTATGCGGTTTTTTGTGCATTAGCTTTCAGTAGTGCAAAGTAACTTCTTGCCATTTACAGTAATAATAAATGGCAGATAAATGGCAAGGCTCATAAAGCAGTTATAACTTGCCGCTTGTGCTTGAGCAACGTAACCAACAGTTACGCTGTATTGAATCTTCTAAATTCAGATATTCAAAACATTGCTTTATTTGCCTTGTATGTGGTTTTGTTACGTAAATGTGAAATTACCCTGCTGCACAAAGAAAATGTGATACAGGGGAGATTTTGGGTAGGTATGGGGCTACTGTGCATTGTTGGTTGTATGCAGCGGAAAAGTCAGGCTGTGCCGCTGCTGTAAATAAGAAAAAGCAAGCCTGTTTTTCAAGACTTGCTACTATTTGCAACTATTCTGTTGTAGTTTCTCTATCACGCTTCATAGTTTCGTCTATGGCACGATTTATAAAGCCATTGAGACTTTCGCCCTGCTTGTCTGCGTGGGCTTTGAGTATATCTCTTCGACCTTTTTTTACTTGTAAAGCTATGCGGTCATAGGTTTTTGCGTTATATTTATTCTTAGCTCTTGTTTGAGCCGTGCCTTGTGTTTCAGCCATTATATCACCGCCCTGTACTCGTCTATAGGCACACTATCAACATAGCAGCTGTCAGGGCTTAAATCAACCTTATTATTCCATACAACATTACTATCAACACTTGGATCAATATCCCATGATACAGCATTACAATCATCAAGATATACTCGATTGAAATTGTTATAGTCTCTGAATGTTGTAAATATGCCGCCTTTTTCAAGAATTGGTTTTACATCAAATATTCTTTTTTCACCATTATCAAAAATAAGTGAAAGGGTGAAGTCTGTGTTAGGTGTTACGCTTAAAATTTTCTTTCTTCCGCTTGCGTAATACTCAGCCATAGGTCTGTCAAAGCCTTTTGATAAATAATATTCAACTGTGTTAGGCATAAACTTACCTCCTGTTAATTACTTTAAAGGCTCAATAGCAAAAAGTTCCTGCTGATTTGTTGCAAGCTCCCAGTTTTCTTTTAGTTCTTCCTGATGGAAAGCCGCCCAGCCGAGTAACATTTTTAATTGCTTATTAGGTAATGTGCCTTCAATTACTTCAATATCATTGATTGATACGATAACCTCATTATCTCCATATTTAGCGTGGAAATGTGGTGGCATATGGTCTCGCCAGTTTATATAAATCTTTATTCCTCTGAACATACAAATAGTTGGCATTATAACATCTCCTTTACTATCTATATTATATCATATGTTTGTTACGTGTGCAAGTATAATACTGTATAAATATACGTGTGCAAGTTTGTGCATTATGTCAATTGAAATATACGTGAACACGTAGTGTAATGTAAGTAAAGTAAAGGAACGGACACAAGAGAATGTGACGTAAAGCTAAGGACCATATACCGAGTGAGTGAGCCGTGAGCAATACCAATAGGCAGGAAGATGACCTTAGCCGTTTCAAATCTGAATACTTAGCAAGGAGCGTACGAATATGAGTACAAAGGACATAACCGCAAAGGTAAGACGATTAAAACGATTACAGGCAAAGGCAGACGAGCTTCAGAACGAAATCAACGCTATTCAGGACGAACTGAAAGCAGAGCTTACAGCTCAGAACGCAGAGGAACTCAATGCAGGAGAATACAAAATCCGCTTTACAACCGTAACAAGCAACCGTTTTGATTCTAAGGCTTTCAAGGCTTTGTATTCTGAATTGTACAAGCAGTTCACCAAACAGACCACAAGCCGTAGATTTACGATTGCATAACTAAAAGGCTATACCCTCTACCTATGGAGCGTATAGCCTTAAATATTGCATAGATATATGCAATTATCTTTTAGTATTTTAAAGTGATTTTAAGTAGTTTTTGATAACGATAAATGGCAAATAAATGGCAAAAGCTTTTATAATTCTTTTTAAGAAACAGAAAAACCGCAGCGGAATAACCTCAAAAATGGCTTTCCAATGCGGTTTTTATCTTGGAGCTGATAACGGGATTTGAACCCGTGACCTCGTCCTTACCAAGGACGCACTCTACCTCCTGAGCTATATCAGCATATTTCCAAAGGATATAATAACATATATTTTCTTTAATTTCAAATGTTTTTTGAAAAAAGTTGAAAAAGTTTTTAAATTTTTTTTGAAATTCTTTGAAAATTCCTTGCAATCGGGATTTTTCGGTGTTATAATAATGGTAATATATTCTTAGAGTAAGGAGTGAGCAGTCAGCTCGCTCCTTTCTGTTTACAAAATAATTTCACTCGCTGTAATGCGAATTTCGTATCTGGAAAACAGATATATCACTGCAAGGTCACTACAAACGACTTTGCAATATGGAGGTATTTTATGGCTAAGAAAAAGGGCGGTCTTACCGTTACAAAGGTCTGGGAGCTTTGCGAGCCGATTGTCAATGATTTCGGTCTGAGCCTTTGGGATGTACGCTACGTCAAAGAGGGTGCCGACTGGTTCCTCAGAGTTTACATCGATAAGCCCGAGGGTATTGACATCAACGACTGCGAAAAGGTTTCCCGTGCAATCGACAAGCCTCTTGACGACCTTGACCCGATTGAGAGTGCGTATTTCCTTGAGGTTTGTTCACCTGGTCTTGAGCGTGAGCTTGTGCGTGATGAGCATTTTGAGCAGTTTATCGGTGCTGACATCAAGGTTAAAATGCTTCGTCCGATTGAGGGCATCGGCAGAGAGTTTGCCGGCGTACTTGACGCTTACGAAAACGGCGAGGTTTCTATCTCTGACCACGACGGTGAAAATCATATTACTATCAACAAGAAAGACGCTTCATGGATTAAGCTCGACGATTTTGATATGTAGCAACGGTGACGTTGCATCCAATTCGGGCAGACAGCATTGATTTATCAGCGGTGTTTTATGCCCTACGATAAACAAACAGGTCTGTTTAATAAGATAAACTATAGTTTGCGGTGTGACACCGCTTACAATCCGAGCAGATAACTTTTATTTATCAATAAAGTTTATTGCCCGACAAAAACATTGCCTGTAAATCGCAGGGGCTAGCATTTGCCGAACAAAAACACAGCCAATTATTATAAATATAAAGTAAAAATAAAATGTAAAGGATGATCAGAAAAATGAATAACAAGGAATTATTTGAAGCACTCCGTCTTCTTGAAAAAGAAAAGGGTATTTCAATGGACTATATGATTGAGAATATTGAAAAGGGTATTGAGGTTGCCTGCAAGAACTACTACGGCGGCAACGACAAGGTTGTTTTCAACATCAACCCTGACAAAAATCTCTTTGACGTAAGACTTACCAAGACTGTTGTTGACGAGGTTTTTGACCCTGACTACGAAATCACTCTTGAAGATGCTCAGAAGATTTACAAGAGAAAGAGAATCGAACTTGAGGACGAAGTTGATGTTCCTCTCGACCCGAAGCAGCTCGGCAGAATTGCTATCGGTGCGGCTCGTAACACTATCCGTCAGGGTATCCGTGCAGGCGAGAAGGGTCAGAGTCTTTCTGAGTTCAAGAGCAAGCTCGGTGAGATTGTTTCTGCTTATGTTGAGAGAATCGACCCGAAATCAGGTGCGGCTGTTATCAGAATCGGCAAGAGCGAGGCTATGCTTCCAAAGGCTGAGCAGATTGGTCACGACAACCTTAAAGAGGGTGACTACATCAAGGTTTATATTGCAGATGTAAAGACAAGCGAAAAAGGCCCTCGTGCTATCATTTCAAGATCACATCAGGATCTTGTAAAGAGACTCTTTGAGCAGGAAGTTCCTGAGATTTTCGACGGCGTGGTTGAAGTTAAGTCAATTTCCCGTGAGGCCGGTTCCCGTACAAAGATGGCTGTTATGAGCAACAACGCTGACATCGACGCTGTAGGTTCTTGTATCGGTACAAAGGGTGCAAGAGTAAACAGCATTGTTGAGGAACTCGGTGGCGAGAAGATTGACATTATCGAGTACAGCGACGACCCTGTAAAGTACATTTCAGCGGCACTTGCTCCTGCAAAGGTTATCAAGGTTGAAATCACTGATGCAGAGACAAAGAGCTGTAAGGTAACTGTTCCTGACGGTCAGCTCTCACTTGCTATCGGTAACAAGGGTCAGAACGCAAGACTTGCGGCAAGACTCACAGGCTGGAGAATTGATATTCGTCCTGAAAGCGGTTTCTATGGCGAAGACGAGGACGGCGAGCTTGTTGCAAAAACTGCAGACCAGCTTATTGACGAAATCCTCAATGCACCAAAGAAAACAGAAGAAGTTGCAGCAGAGGTTGTTGCAGACGAAACACCTGCTGAGGAAATTATTGAAGAAACAGCAGAAGTTATCGCTGAGGAAGAATAATACTATATATAGAGTATAAAAGGTGGAATTTGTATGAAGCAGAGAAAACAACCGCTTCGCAAATGCACAGGCTGTGGCGAGATGAAAGAAAAGCGTGAGCTTGTAAGAGTTGTAAAAGCTCCCGACGTCAAGGACGAGGAAGGCAACATCATCAGCTCAGGTCAGGTTTCACTTGACACCACAGGCAAAAAGCCGGGCAGGGGTGCTTATGTGTGTCCGTGCCGTGAGTGCTTTGAAAAGGCGAGAAAGGCAAGACGCTTTGAAAGAGCGTTTTCCTGCAAAATTCCCGATGAAGTCTATCAGGCTATAGAAACTGACATTGAAAAAACTGAATAAGGAAAAATCTATCCTGATAAATAATATAAATGCGTCGCAGGCAACGAATATTTATCCGTGAGGATAAATATATCATATTGCCACAGACAATATCACATTTGCGAAGCAAATATATCATTGCAATGTCGTTGAGTCGACGACATTGCTCACGGGGGTATTTTATGAATGACAGAATATTGTCACTGCTCGGACTTTGCAGACGTGCAGGTAAGCTCGTTATCGGAGCTGACCCCACGATTGACTCCGTGGCAAAGGGCAAATCAAAGCTGATTATTGTGGCTGAGGATTTTTCTAAAAACAGCCTCAAGCCTGTGCTAATAACTGCACATCAGCACAATATAAAAGTATTTACTTTGAACCGTTCAAAAGAAGAAATAAGCTTTGCACTCGGCAAGCTCTGCGGAGTTTTGTCGGTTGAGGATAAAGGCTTTGCCGATAAGCTTATACAGCTTATTGACAGTGAACAGAGAGGAGAATAATATGGCAAAATATAAAGTAAGAGATATTGCAAACGATTTAGGTGTAAGCGGTAAGAAAATTACCGAGATTCTCGAAAAGCACTGCGGTGTAAGCAAAAAGACAATGGCTACTCTTGAGGAAAACGAGATTAATATTGTTTTTGAAGTTGTTACTCAGGAGAAGAGCGTTAAGAATTTTGACTCATATTTTGCATCACGCAACAACACTGCTGATGACAAAAAAGAAGAGGTTAATAACGAGAAAAAAGATAATAATAAAGATAATAACAAGGGTAAGAAAAAGCCTGAAAAGTCTGAGAAGCCTGCAAAAGCAGAAAAGACTGAGAAGAACGATAAGAAACAGGCTCCTGCAAAGAACGAAAAGCCTGCAAAACAGCAGACAAACAATGCTCCTGCACCACAGCCTGCAAATGCAGATACTGAGGAAGGCTCAGCACGTAAACGCAGAGTTATTGACACTCGTGCAATCAATGTTGACGTTGAGAGATACAACCAGAAGTACGATGACCTTGCAAACGCTTCTTCAAAGATGAGAAGCACAGACAACACTGTCAAGAAGCAGAAGTTTGCTAACCGTTCCCAGAAGCAGAAGGGCAAGCGTCAGGGCAGAAAGGAAACAGAGCAGGAGCGTCTGAAGCGTATCGCTATGGAGCGTAAGCAGAAGCAGATGACAATTGAGGTTCCTGAGGAAATCGTTGTTCAGGAGCTTGCTTTAAGACTTAAGGCTACTGTTGCAGAGGTAGTTAAAAAGGCGTTCCTTATGGGTACAATGATTACTGCAACCGACACAATCGACTTTGACACAGCTTCTCTTATTGCTATGGAGTTCCACGCAAAGGTAGAGAAAGAGGTTGTTGTTACTATCGAAGAAAGAATCATCGACGACAGTGAGGACGACGACAGCAATCTCATCGAGAGAGCACCGGTAGTTGTAGTTATGGGTCACGTTGACCACGGTAAAACTTCAATTCTCGATGCTATCCGTAATGCAAACGTAACAAAGGGCGAAGCAGGCGGTATCACTCAGCACATCGGTGCTTACAGAGTTGAAATCAACGGCAAGCCAATCACATTCCTTGACACACCTGGTCACGAAGCTTTCACAACAATGCGTGCAAGAGGTGCACAGGCTACAGATATTGCAATCCTCGTTGTAGCGGCTGACGACGGTATTATGCCACAGACAGTTGAGGCTATCAACCACGCAAAGGCTGCAGGCGTTTCTATCATCGTTGCTATCAACAAGATGGATAAGGAAACTGCAAACCCAGAGGTTGTAAAACAGCAGCTCACAGAGTATGAGCTTATCCCTGAGGAGTGGGGCGGTGATACACCATGTATTCCTGTTTCAGCTAAGACAAGAGCAGGTCTTGATGACCTCCTCGAAATGGTAACACTCGTTGCTGAGATGAAAGAGCTCAAGGCTAATCCTGACAGAGCAGCTAAGGGTATCGTAATCGAAGCACGTCTTGATAAGGGCAGAGGTCCTATTGCTACAATGCTCGTACAGAACGGTACACTCAATCAGGGTGACGTTGTAATCGCAGGTACTTGCGTTGGTAGAGTAAGAGTTATGATGAACGACAAGGGCGAAAAGGTTATGAGTGCAGGCCCTTCAGTTCCGGTAGAAATCACAGGTCTTGCAGAAGTTCCGCAGGGCGGTGACATTTTCAACTCTGTATCAGATGAGCGTCTTGCAAGAGAGCTTGTTGAGCAGAGAAAGACATCAAGAAAAGAAGAAATCTTCCAGCAGCAGACTAAGGTTACACTTGATAACCTCTT
>JAXJTT010000076.1:0-13072 GCA_036309445.1 Ruminococcus sp.
GCATAGCCGCAGTTTCCTGACTTGAAGTAACTGCAAGTGAGTTTTTCTTGATTATACCACACTTTTGTGTGCAGATTTCTTCTATTGTGTCGCCTAAAATTGCGGTGTGGTCAAGCCCTATGGTGGTGATAACCGAGCAAAGCGGAGAGGGGATAGTGTTTGTGCAGTCAAGCAGACCGCCAAGACCTGTTTCAAGAACTACGAGGTCGCAGTTTTCTTTTGAGTGAATGTAAAATTGCAAAGCGTTTACATACTCAAATTCAGTGATGATAATTCCCTCGTCACGCAGTTTTTCTATTATAGGAAAAGTTTCCTCAACTGCATTTATGAGGGCTTCTTCTGTTATCATCTGATTATTTATCTGGATTCTCTCACGGAAATCTGTGATGTACGGAGAGATGAAAAGTCCTGTTTTGTAGCCTGCCTCAACAAGAGTTGCAGAGAGCATCGCACATACAGAGCCTTTGCCGTTTGTGCCTGCAACGTGAATATATTTTAATTTGTTTTGCGGATTGCCCAGTTTTTCGAGCAGAATTAAAATTCTGTCAAGTCCCGGACGTGAGCCGAAAGTGAGAAGTGAATGTATTTTTTCCAAAGCCTGATTATATGTCATTACATCAGCTCCTTGTATATTTCGTTTTTCTTAAAGCCCGTGAGAGCCGCCGCCTCTTTTGCGGCATCTGTTGCCTTTGCACCGCCCTCAATGAGCCTTTTTGCGGCTTCTACCGCATCTTCAAGGGTGTATTCCTCGACAGCTTCGATTATTTTTGAGCCTTCAAGCACAAGGACAATTTCGCCTTTAATACTGCCGTCAGATAAATTTTCAGCCGCAAATTTTGTGTTTGTGCGGATTACTTCTTCGTGGAGCTTTGTAATCTCACGCATGATGGTGAGTTTTCTTTCACCAAAATGAGAGTAGAGGTCACGCAGAGTTTGCGGAAGCTTGTGCGGAGCTTCGTAGAATATCATAGTTCGTTTTTCATTTGTGAGGCTTTCAAGATGCTCCTTGCGGCTTTTTTTGTTTACGCTTATAAAGCCCTCAAAGCAGAATCTGCCTGTTTCAAGACCTGACACCGCAAGTGCAGAGATTACCGCACTCGGACCGGGGACAACAATGGTCTTAATGCCTCTTTCTTCGCACAGCTTTATTAAATCTTCACCAGGGTCAGAAATGCACGGCATACCTGCATCGGTTACGATGGCACAGCTTTCGCCCTGCAAAATTCTGTTGCAGATGATTTCGCCACGTTCACGCTTGTTATGTTCGTAGTAGCTGACCATCGGCTTTTTAATGCCGAAATGATTGAGGAGCTTAAGGCTTACTCTTGTGTCCTCTGCCGCAATAAAATCGACTTTTTCTAAAGTTTCAACAGCTCTTGGCGACATATCGGAGAGATTGCCGATAGGCGTACCTGTTACATATAAAATTCCACTCATTTTATTCCTCCGTTTTGTCACTGGTGTTTTCTTTGTAAAGCCCGTAAATTTTCATCATTTCTTCTGAAAAATCTCCGCTTTCGTTCTCAATGAAAAGAGTGGGGAGTACGTTTAAAAATCCACGCTTGCCGCCACGTCTGCCCTCAAGCAAGAATAATTTAGGAGCCTTTGAAATTCTCTGCTGAACAAGTCGGAGAGTTTTCGGCTCAATGCCGTTTGCCCTCATTGACTCCATTACATCGCAAAGACGCTCAGGTCGCTGACAGATGAAAAAGCTTCCGCCAAACTGCAGGAGCTTTGAAGCTGTAAAGCAGATGTCATCAAGTGTACATTCGCTCTCGTGACGAGCAATAAGCTTTGCACTTTCGGGGTTTTTAATGCCGCCACCACCGATTTTATATGGCGGATTGCAGGCTACAACGTCATAGTAGCCGAATGGCAAAACTCCCTTCAGGTTCTTTAAATCTTCGTTAATAAGTTTTATTTTATCGGTAAGACCGTTGTGTTCAATGCTTTGTGCGGCAAGTTTGCAGGCGTTTTCCTGAATTTCAACAGCCGCAATTTCTAAATTTTTGTTGTCACGACACCACAGCAAGGGGATTGTACCACAGCCTGTTCCAAGCTCGACACATTTTTTTCGACCCTTTGGCAAGGAAAAATTTGCAAGCAAAAATGTGTCGGTAGAATAGTGGTAGCTGTCGCTGACATATATGTTAATATCACCGCCAAGCGGCTCTAAGTGTATGTTGTTCATTTTTTATAACTCGTTTCAAAAATATTTTTTAACATTATTTGCTTTGAATGTTGAAAAATAAAAGTTTATTGTCGGGTAAATAAGATTTAATTATATCAATCTATCTCCTCGATTTGTGAGAGGTGTCACACCGCCGAATTGTGAACGGGGGCACGTTGATATAAACTTAAAGATTATACGTCGGCATTGTCGGGAATTAAAGTTTGACGATGAACAGGAACTATCTTCCCGAATTGTGGACGGGGTCACCCCGTAAGCAAAAACGGCAAGGGAGTTTAACCCTTGCCGTTGCGGATTTGCTTATTAGCCTTCCTGGGGAGCACCAACAGGGCAAACATCAGCACAAGCGCCGCAGTCTGCACAAGTGTCAGCGTCGATTACGTACTTGCCGTCGCCCTCAGAGATAGCCTCGCAAGGACAATTGTCAGCACAAGCACCGCACATGATGCAATCGTCGTTAATTACATATGCCATACAGGAACACCTCCTTGTTAGATTACAACCCTATTGTATCATATTTTCTGAAAAATGCAAATGTTTTGCCAATATTTTTTTGCAAAAACACACAATTGGGAGTAAAAAGTGATTTTTTGAATTTTTTGCTTATAGCGGAATATTTTTATTTTTCAGTAAATTGCTTTTATCTGCCCGAATGGTAAGACCTTACTACCTTGCAGAAATTTATTGTCGGGAAAATCAATTTTGAATTATATCAAATTATCTCCTCGAATTGTGAACGGGGTCACCCCGCCGTCACGTTGCTATTCAAGGCCTTTGAGCTTTGCAAGCTCTTCTTTTTCAACCTTAATATAGCCGTCCTTTAATAGCTTACATTCTTTTACTGTGTAGAGCTTTGCAGGAGCTTCAGGCGGTGTGTTGTTAAGCTTTACTTTAAGTGTGCCTGCAATCAGGTTGTTTTCAACTACAAGACCCTTGCCCTCAGGTGTGTTTACGATTGCACCAACCTTCGGTGTTTTCTTGAGAAGGTCTGTGTACGCTTCCTGCTCATATTTAAGACAGCACATAAGTCTGCCGCAAGTGCCTGAAATCTTGACAGGAGAGAGGGAAAGACCCTGCTCCTTTGCCATTTTGATTGACACAGGCTGAAATTCGCCCATAAAGCTTGCACAGCAGAAAGGTTTGCCGCATACACCCAGACCACCGAGCATTTTTGCTTCGTCACGCACACCAATCTGACGCAGTTCAATTCTTGTTCTGAAAACAGAAGCCAGATCTTTTACAAGCATACGGAAGTCAACTCGTCCGTCGGCTGTGAAGTAGAAAAGAATCTTGCTGTTGTCAAATGTATATTCAACGCTTACAAGCTTCATTTCAAGATTGTGCTGTGCGATTTTCTGCTCACAGATTTTGTAAGCTTCCTTTTCTTTTTTTCTGTTTTCTTCAAGGTGCCTGATATCCTCGTCTGTTGCAATTCTGATGAGAGGCTTTAACGGATGTGTCAGCTCCTCCTCAGAAATTGTCTTGTTGGCGGTTGCTACCTTGCCACATTCAAGACCTCTTGCGGTTTCTACGATTACCATATCGCCTGTGTTGAGTTTATGTTCAAGAGGGTCAAAGTAGTATACCTTGCCGACCTCTTTAAATCTTACTCCGATTACCTCAGCCATAAAATCCTCCTGTATTCACCGCAAAGCCAGGTTGTCAGCAGATTTAAGTTAATATTCTGCCCGAGCAGTTGCTTTGCGTTGTCTGTAATATCTATCATTTTCAGAGCAGAGTCAAGGTTTATTCTCCTTGTAAGCTCTGATGTAAGTTCGTGGTCAAGTTGTGAGTCTGCTCCCTTGTGAAAAGCAAAGCAGTCACGGAAAATTATATTAAGCACCGTCAGTACTTCATTTGCAAGTTCTCTGTCAGAAAGCTTGCCGAGTGTTTTTAAAAGCTCCCATTCCTTGAGAGATACAATACCTTTGGAAATTTCTTTTGCAAGAGCTACAGCATCATCAGAATATGATGCTTCTCTGCCCGTTCTTAAAATTGTGCAACGTGAGAGAATTGTAGGCAGAAGTCCCTTTGCGTTTCTGCACAGAAGCAGAAATAGGGCGTTTTGCGGAGGCTCTTCCAGAAGCTTTAAAAAGGCGTTTTGCACCACAGGGTACAGCCTTGTGTCAGCCTGACGGAATACAAACGCTTTGACGTTTGCTTCGTTTGGACGGATGCTTGCATTTTTTATGATGTCACGCATCTGTTCAATTGAATATGATTGTGATTTTTTTTCGGGGTAGGCATAGAAGATGTCAGGGTGTGCCTGAGCTTTTGCCTTGATGCATTGTGAACAATGTCCGCAGGGCTTGTTTTCCTCCGTGCAGACCGAGAGCATTGTGAGAAAAACCGCTAAGTTTTCGCATTTTTCGTCATCGTTGCCCTCAATAATAATTGCGTGAGGTATTTTGTTTTGTGAAGAGAGCTTTTCAAGAGTTGCTTCAATGCTCTTGTCAAAGCTGAAATCTGAAAAATTCATAAATACCTCCTTTTTGATTATAGCATAGTTTTTGGAATGAAGCTATATGAAAATATCTTCCTTGATTGAGTGGTTTAGTCTTGCGGACCGTCGGGGACGCCGGTCTCTACATTATTATATAAAGTCGTTTTAACTAAATCTTTACAGTATTTGTAACGATGTCGCCTCTGTCGGTGATGTCGATAAAGCCGTATGATGCACCGTAGCCGTGGCAGGAGCCGGGGTTGAGCATATATATTCCGTCTGCTGTGGTGGAAAGCGGAATGTGGGTGTGTCCGAAAACTACAATATCTGCCTGAGCTTCTTTTGCGGCACACAGAAGAGTGTAAAGTGAGCCTTTTGCGTTATACAGGTGTCCGTGTGTGATAAAAATTTTCTTGCCGCAGATGCTTAGCGTTTCAGTCGGGGGATAAGGGCTTGCAAGGTCGCAGTTGCCCTTTACCGCAACTATCATCTTGTCTCTGTAGTTTTCTTTGAGAAAATCTATCTGGTCTCTGCCGTCGCCACAATGAATAATTACCTCAGCTTTTGGCTGGGCGGCAATTGCTTTTCTCAATGAGTACACATCGCCGTGAGTATCTGACAGAACTAAAATTCTCATAATAAACCTCCGCTTTTGTCATATTGAAAAATCTGACAGCATAGTATGCTGTGAGGTGGTTAATATGGCTGAAAATAAAAAATATGAGTCGCTTTTTTCAAAGGCTTCAAAGCAGATGAACTGCTCGGAAGAAGAACTCAGAAAAGCCGCTGAAAAAGGTGATATAAGCTCAATTCTGAAAAATGCAGACAGTCAGACAGCCGCAAGGGCTGAGCAGATTTTAAACGACCCTCAGAAAACCCGTGAAATACTCGAAAGCCCACAGGCTAAAGCTATTTTAGAAATGCTTAGGAAGGGAAAGTAAATGTCCGATATTCAGGATAAAATAAACGAAATACTGAGCAATCCCGAGGCTTTGCGACAGGTGCAGAGCCTTGGGGAACAACTCGGACTGGGAAAAGCCCCTGTGTCCGAAACTAAAAAAGAAGAACCGAAGCCCGATTTGTCGATGCTTTCTGCACTCGGCTCAAATGGTATGAGCGACGATATGATGAAAAGTATTGCAAAAATTCTGCCGATGATGAGTTCCGTCAAGGGCGAAGACGATACCACACGTCTGCTCAGAGCCTTACGACCGTTTTTGTGTGAAGAAAAGCGTGTAAGACTTGATAAGGCTGAAAAAATGCTCAAGCTTATCCGTATTATTCCCTTGCTTAAGGGTACGGGAATTTTTTAAACATTAATTCAGATTAAATCATAAGGATGGTGTCTATGCCGTCATTTGAGGAGGAGGCTCTCAGGAGAGCCAGACAGCTCAATAATTCAAGACCTCAGCAGAAAAAAGCCGAAGCTGTAATTACGGAGCCTGCAAAAAATACCGAGCAGGAGCAAAAGCCCTGTGAGACTCATGAAAAAGAGCAGACCCACAGCAAGGGGCAGGGGGTAATGGATGTTCTTATGTCTGACAAAGAGCAAAGTCTGATTTTACTTTTGATATTGCTGTTGTCGGGTGAACACGCTGACCCCACACTCTTGCTTGCATTGATGTATATTTTAATGTGATTGCTTATCTGATTTGTCCGTTTCCTTTAATGACAAATTTACAGCTTGTAAGCTCGTTGAGTCCCATAGGACCTCTTGCGTGGAGCTTTTGGGTTGAAATGCCGATTTCTGCTCCGAGTCCGAACTCACCGCCGTCAGTAAAGCGTGTTGATGCGTTTACATAAACAGCCGCAGAATCTACGCAAGCTGTGAAGAGATTTGCACTGTTGTAGTCGTTTGTGATGATGCTTTCGCTGTGACCTGTGCTGTATTTTGCAATATGAGCAATAGCATCGTCAAAGCTGTCAACAACTTTGATTGCAAGGATATAATCAAGAAACTCTCTTGCATAATCGTCCTCGGTTGCAGGGATTACGCTGTCGCCGAGGATTTCTCTTGTCTTGTCGCAACCTCGAAGCTCTACGTTCTTTGTGTCAAGCTGAGCTTTGATTACAGGTAAAGCCTTGTCAGCGATGTTTTTGTGAACAATAATTGTTTCGATTGCATTACATACGGACGGACGTGAAGTTTTTGCGTTGAAGATAATATCAGCCGCCATTGTAACGTCTGCACTCTCGTCAACGTATACGTGGCAGTTGCCTACACCTGTTTCGATAACAGGAACTTTTGCGTTTTCAACTACGGAACGGATAAGTCCTGCACCGCCTCTTGGAATGAGTACATCAAGATATTCAGAGAGCTGCATAAGCTCTGTTGCACTCTGGCGGGTTGTGTCGCTTACAAGTGAAATGCAGTCACGTGGGAAACCGACTGCTTCAACTGCGTCACGCATAATTTCAGAGATAGCCATATTTGAGTTGATTGCTTCCTTACCGCCTCTGAGAATTACGGCACTGCCTGCCTTTAAGCAGAGAGCAGCGGCATCAGAAGTAACATTCGGACGAGCCTCAAAGATGATACCGATAACGCCCATTGGTACTCTTACTTTTTCGATTGTAAGACCGTTTTTGAGAGTTCTGCCCTCCAGTACGTTTCCGACAGGGTCAGCAAGTGCGGCTACCTGCTCAACGCCCTGAGCCATACCCTCGATTCTTTCGGCTGTGAGTCTTAATCTGTCAAGAAGTGAGTCAGTAAGACCATTGTTCTTGCCGTTTTCTATATCAATGTCGTTTGCTTTGATGATTTTTTCAGAATTATCTCTGAGTGCCTTTGCAATTGCAAGCAAAGCAGTGTCTTTTTTTGAGCCTGCTGTGCGTAAAAAGATAGATGCTTGTTTTGCGTTGGCACCCATAATTTCGAGCTGTGTCATAATTATCCTTCCTTTTTCTGAGCTAAAAATTTTGTTCCTACGTTGAGTCCGTCAAAAACATAATATAATACGTTAGGATTTGAACCGTTAATTACATAACATTCTGTGCCACGGCTTGTTGCGTAGTCAGCCGCATTAAGCTTTGTTATCATTCCGCCTGTGCCACGGTTTGAGCCTGTGCCTGCCGCCATAGAAAGTATTTCTTCGCTGATGCTTTCTACAACATCTATTTTCTTTGCATCGGGATTTGTACGTGGATTTGAGTCGTAGAGACCGTCAATATCAGTGAGTATTATAAGCTTGTCAGCCTGCACAAGACCTGCAACAATGGCAGAAAGCATATCGTTATCACCGAAGTTGTTGCCCTCAAGCTCGTCAATAGCTACGGTATCGTTTTCATTTATAATAGGAATAATATTCATATTCAGAAGCTCATCAATGGTGTTGATTACATTCTGCTTCTGGTGGTCAGTTTCCACAGCGTATTTTGTCAGAAGAATCTGAGCTACTGTGTGGTTGTATTCGCCAAAGAGCTTATCGTACATATACATAAGCTCGCACTGACCGATAGCGGCAAGAGCCTGCTTTTTCTTGGTTTCGGTTGGACGCTGAGAAAGACCTGCTTTGCCCATACCTACACCGATAGCACCTGATGATACAAGAATTATCTGTTCACCGCTGTTCTGCAAATCTGAAAGCACTTTGCAAAGTGCTTCAATGCGACGGTAGTTGATTTTTCCGTTTTCATATGTAAGGGTCGAAGTGCCGACCTTGATTACAGTGATATTGTTTTCCATATTTTACACCTGTTTCCGAATGTATAATCAATTAATTATAACACAATAGTGATATAAATTACAATATATTTTAGCGTGTTAAATCAGAAAAATGTTTTTTACGGGTCAAATATTATATTATGTTGTAAAATGTCGAAAACTATTGACAAAAGAGAGGATTTTCAATAAAATTATATATGTGAAAAAGAATTTGATTAGGCTTTTTTGCCAAATTTTGAATTTGTAAACGAGAGGACGAAAAACAATGAAAAAATATGCTTTCGGTGTTGATATAGGCGGCACTACAATCAAACTCGGTCTTTTTAAAACATCAGGCGACTTGCTTGACAAGTGGGAAATTCCTACAAGAACACAGGAAAACGGTGTGTATATTCTCAATGATATTGCAGAGGCTATTTCTCAGAAAATGGCTGAAAAATCAGTTAAGGCTGATGACGTTGAGGGTATCGGTGTAGGTGTTCCGGGTCCGGTTGGTGACGATGGCACAGTTTACAAGTGCGTAAACCTTGGTTGGAGTGTGTTCAACGTAGCTATTGAGCTTGAGCGTAAGACAGGTTTTAAGGTTAAGGTTGGAAATGATGCGAACGTAGCAGCTCTCGGCGAGATGTGGCAGGGTGGCGGCAAGGGCTATAAAAACCTTGTTATGGTTACTCTCGGTACAGGCGTTGGCGGTGGTGTTATCGTTGACGAAAAAATCGTTCCCGGCAGCAACGGTGCAGGCGGCGAAATCGGTCACCTCCGTGTAAAGGAAAGAGAAACAGAAACTTGCGGTTGCGGTAATCACGGCTGTCTTGAGCAGTATGCTTCTGCAAACGGTATTGCAAGAGTTACAAAGAAATATCTTGCAGAGCATGATGATGAGAGTGTTCTCAGAAATGCCGAGGAAGTTACTGCAAAGGCTATTTTTGATGCGGCTAAGCTTGGCGATGCTGTTGCAATCAAGATGGTTGAAGAAACAGCAAAGCTTCTCGGCAAGGGTCTTTCACTTGTTGCTTGCGTTGTCAATCCTCAGGTATTTGTTATCGGCGGTGGTATGTCAAAAGCAGGAGATTACCTTATTGACGCTGTTCAGAAGTACTATCAGGAATATGCTTTCCACGCTTGCAAAAACACATTCTTCAAGCTTGCTGACCTTGGTAATGATGCAGGTATCTACGGCTGTGCAAGAATGATTATCGAATAATTTACAAATTTTTTATAAAATAAAATTGCTCCTTTCGGCAGACAATACTGTCGAAAGGAGTTTTTTTATGATAAGGAGAATAGGAGGCCACACCATCGGTTTTGAGGAAATGCCCTCAATTATCAGCTACGCTTCTGTTGCAGGTAAAAAAGAGAGCGAGGGACCCTTGGGCGGTGGTTTTGACAAGCTCGTCTATGACAGCTATAACGGCAAAAAAAGCTATGAGCAGGCGGAAAGCAGTCTGCAGTTTACCGCTGTGGAGCTTGCTCTTTCAAAAGCAGGACTTAAGGCAGAGGATATAGACTATATTTTTGCGGGAGATTTACTTAACCAATGCATTTCGTCAAGCTTTGGATTAAGAGATTTAGGGATTCCGTATCTCGGACAGTACGGTGCTTGCTCAACTATGGCTCAGGGACTTTTTATGTCGGCTGTTTTTGTTGAAAGCGGTGCGGCAGACAGAACAGCTTGCGTAACTTCGTCACATTTCTGTTCCGCTGAAAGGCAGTATCGTTTTCCACTTGAGTATGGCGGTGTACGCACACCTACCGCACAATGGACGGTTACGGGTGCAGGTAGCTGTATTCTTGATAACTCAAAAAAAGGTCCTTGTGTATCTCGTGCAACGGTGGGGAAAATTGTTGATCTGGGAGTGACCGATGCAAACAATATGGGGGCGGCTATGGCTCCTGCGGCGGCACAGACGTTTCTTGATTACTTTGAGGATACAAACACTATGCCCGATGATTACGATGCAATTTTTACAGGTGATCTGGGCAGAGTGGGAAGTGATTGCCTGTATGAGCTTCTTATCAGAGAAGGTTTTGATTTAAAAAAGAAACACAAGGATTGCGGTATGATGATTTTTGACCTGAGAGGTCAGGATGTTCATGCAGGCGGCTCAGGTTGTGGCTGTGCAGGTTCGGTGTTCTGTTCGGAAGTGCTTAATTCACTTAATTGTGGAAAATATTCAAATATATTGTTTATGGCGACCGGTGCTCTGATGAGTCCTGTGTCTGCAGGGCAGGGAGAGAGTATTCCGTCGGTTGCACATCTTCTTAATGTAAAAACCAGATAAAAATTTTAAAAAAAGCCCTGTTCAAAATGAAAGTCATATGCTATAATAATTATGAATATGAGGTTATACATCAGTGGGTTTTCATTTGGGAGATATAGTTTATGATTTGCAGAATTAGGGCAATTGATAAAAAAGTTATTGATAATATAGACAGGCTCCATAAACCTGTTTTGACCAGAATTATGGTGCTTGCATCTTGTGCGGGCAATCTCGGAATTGTCTGGTGGGCAATAGGAATTCCGTTTTTCTTTTTCTCTGATTTAAGAATGATAGGTTTTAACTATTTGTTTGGTATGTGTATGGCTCTTGTTGCAGGCGAGGGTATAATAAAGCATGTTGTCAAGCGTGTAAGACCTTGTCATTTTCTTGAGGAAGATGAGCAGATTATAAATCCGCCGAGGTTTTATTCTTTCCCGTCAGGTCACACGACAGCTTCGTTCACCTTTGCAGCTATAACACTTTTAAGATGTAGCTTTATTTTCTTTTTGCCGATACTTGTAATTGCTTTTCTTATCGGTTTTTCAAGAATTTATTTGCGTGTGCATTATCTTACCGATGTAGTGTTCGGTATTTTCTTAGGGCTTCTCTGCGGAGTAGGTTCTGTGATGATTTTTGACAATTTTTTTGTGTGACAAATTAATATTGTGATTTTATTCCCGTTGCTTTGGTTTATCAGAGCAACGGGAGTTTTAATTTGCAGGAAGGTGATTACTCTTATAAGGTGAAATTACCAAAAATAAACTGTATGGTTTGTCAAAACTGACAGTTTTTTATTTACAACTAAATACTTGTGGTAATTGTTGACTATTTATGTTAATATTTGAAGTGTGGGCAATCAAGGCTTTTTTATGCCGATTTTGGGATAAGAACGAGCTATAGATTGCAACGTAAAGAAGTTTTGAAAGGAGTAATCAAAAAATGAAAAAGAAAGGATTTTTCAGGGCACTGAGCGTAGTTTTATCAGCTTGTATGCTGACCTCCTGCGTGGCTGTTTCTCTTACTTCGGCTACTGCCGCAACTGTTGAAACAGATTCAAAGATTTCAGTGGGTGCTTCCGAGGGTGCAGATACATTCTCTTGGGACAATGCTTCGGTGTATTTCCTTCTTACAGACCGTTTTAAGAACGGTAACACATCAAACGACCATTCATACAACAGAGGCAAGGACGCAAACGGTAATATTATTTCAAATCTTGATGACCGTGCTACATTCCACGGTGGTGACTTTGCAGGTGTTACACAGACAATCGAAGAGGGCTATTTTAATGACCTCGGTGTAAATGCTATCTGGATTTCTGCTCCATATGAGCAGATTCACGGATACGTAGTAGGCGGTAACGAAAATCCAAGTTATGCTCACTACTCATACCACGGCTACTATGTACTCGACTACACTCAGACAGATGCAAACTTCGGTACTGCCGAAGAATTTGAAGAGCTTGTTGACACTGCTCACGAGCACGGCATCAGAGTTATCCTCGACGTAGTTTTAAACCACTCTGGTTATAACTCAACTTATGATATGAACGAGTACGGATTTGGTACTGTAAAACCAGGCTGGGAAAGCTCATATTACTCACATCAAGGAATTAACAACGAGACATATCACAGCTTTATCGACTATGATTCAAACGCTTCCGACTGGGGTAACTGGTGGGGTGCAGACTGGATTCGTTGTGGTGTTGCAGGTTATACAGCAGGCGGTAACGACGACAGAACAAAGCTTCTTGCAGGTCTTCCTGACTTTAAGACAGAGTCAAAGGCTACTGTGGGGATTCCTAAGCTCTTACAGACAAAGTGGTCAAGAGAAGGCAGACTTTCTCAGGAAACAAACGAGCTTAACGCATATTTAAGCAAGAAGGGCAAGCAGCAGACAGTTACAAATACAATTTCTTACTGGCTCTCAACATGGGTAAGAGAGTACGGTGTTGACGGCTTCCGTTGCGATACAGCAAAGCACGTTGAATTTGAGTCCTGGAAAATTCTCAAAGATACTTGTGCTGAGGCTCTTGAAGAGTGGAGAGCTAACAACCCTGACAAGCCTGGTGCTGATTGGGACGATGCTTTCTGGATGACAGGTGAGGCTTGGGACCACAACATCGGCTATGGTGTTGACGGCTACTACACACAGGGCGGCTTTGACTCAATGATTAACTTTGAGACACAGGGCGGCGGTCTTTTGAATGGTTCACAGATTGGTAACATTTATAACGGTTATGCAAGCTCTATCAATACAAAGGACAATTTCAACCAGCTTTCTTATCTTTCATCACACGACTCAACTCTTGCAAGAGGTAATCTTATTCAGACAGGTTCTGCGTTCCTCCTTCTTCCGGGCGGAATCCAGATTTTCTATGGTGATGAAACTAACCGTCCACTCGTTTCAGGTATTCCTAACGACGGTAACGGCGGTGCAGGTCACTCACTCAGAAGCGATATGAACTGGGACAGCATCGACCAGAACGTACTTTCACACTGGCAGAAGGTTGGTAC
>JAXJTT010000077.1:0-2928 GCA_036309445.1 Ruminococcus sp.
CTATTGACAGGTTCGACAAATTCATCGGCTATGTTGTGAACGATTACTTTGCACAGAACGGTTACCCAACATGTTTCTGGAACAATGTAATTACATCTGAAATCATCTTTGACCGAAACGGCAAATACGCAGAATTTCAGAAAAAATATGATGTGCCATACCCGAAACAGCTCAAAGAAAACATCATCAGCAAAAATATGAAGCTGTTAAACTCTGTTTTGCCGTCTTATGATTTACAAATCAAAAAGGCACTTGGCAGAAATGATTTTGTAAGCGTAAACCACCGTATTGCAGGATTTCTTGCAAGTTATTTTGATGTGATTTTCGCACTCAATGAAAAAACTCACCCCGGTGAAAAGAAGCTTGTGCAAATCTGCCTTGCTACCTGCCCTATCTTGCCTGAAAGTTTTGAGGAAAATCTCAATAAACTTCTCACATCAGCACCAACCGAAGCTGTAATTATGCCGACCATTGCTGATATGATTGAAAAACTTAAGAACCTTATCTGATTATACAAACAAGAAACCGCTGAACATCTGTCACCAGATATTCAGCGGTTTTATTAATTTATTTAACAATCACATCAGATTTCTGAATCAGCAACTGTTTCCTCTGCAACATCTGCAAAATCAACTTCTGTTTCTAAGAAATCATTCTCTTTGTGTTCAAGCTGAACACCTGCATATCTCTGCATACCTGTACCGGCTGGGATAACCTTACCAATGATAACGTTTTCCTTAAGACCGATAAGTGGGTCAACCTTACCCTTGATAGCCGCATCTGTAAGAACTCTTGTTGTTTCCTGGAAGGAAGCGGCTGAAAGGAAGCTGTCAGTAGCAAGAGCTGCCTTTGTAATACCGAGGAGAAGCTGAGTAAATGTAGCCACCTTAAGACCTGTCTCGCCATTAGCGATACGCTGCTGAATCTTCTCATTCTCGAAAAGAACTTCGTTGCGATCATATGTCTGACCAGCCATAAAGTTAGTGCTGCCTGATTCCTCAATCTTAACCTTACGCATCATCTGGCGAACGATAACCTCAATGTGCTTATCGTTGATTTCAACACCCTGTAAGCGGTAGGTACTCTGTACTTCTGAGATGAGGTAGTTCATTACCGCATCATGACCAAGAATAGCAAGAATATCGTGTGGATTAACCGCACCATCAGTAATCTTGTCACCCTTATGGATTGCCTGACCTTCCTGCACCTTTACACGGAAGCCGAAAGGAATGAGGTACTGTCTTTCGTCGCCTGTTTCTTTATTGAAGATAACAGCGTGACGAGCGTTTTTGATTTCCTCAAAACGAACCACACCGTCAATTTCACTGATAATTGCAAGACTCTTTGGCTTTCTTGCCTCGAAGAGCTCTTCAACTCTTGGAAGACCCTGTGTGATATCTTCTGCAGAAGCAACACCACCGGTATGGAAGGTTCTCATTGTAAGCTGTGTACCAGGCTCACCGATTGACTGAGCAGCGATAATACCAACAGCCTCACCGACTGTTACAGGCTGACGGTTTGCAAGGCTTGAGCCGTAGCACTTTCTGCAAGCACCGTGCTTAGCACGACAAGAAAGTACGGAACGAATCTTGATGCTTTCAACACCGCTGTTTACGATGATATCAGCTTCCTTATCGCCCATCATCTGTTCCTTGGAAACAAGCACATTACCCTCTGCATCGCAGAAATCGTCAACAAGGTATCTGCCCACAAGACGCTCGTGGAGACCTTCGATGATGTTGTTCTCGCCTGCTTTGATATCAAATATCTCAAGACCATCCTTAGTACCGCAATCGTCTTCACGGATAATAACTTCCTGTGATACGTCAACAAGACGACGTGTAAGGTAACCTGAGTCGGCTGTACGGAGAGCTGTATCTGTAAGACCCTTACGGGCACCACGAGATGAAATAAAGTATTCCAAAATGTTAAGGCCTTCACGGTAGTTAGCCTTGATAGGAATTTCGATTGTTTTACCTGAGGTATTGGCGATAAGACCACGCATACCTGCAAGCTGACGGATCTGGCTCATACTACCACGGGCACCGGAGTCAGCCATCATAAAGATTGGGTTGTAACGGTCAAGGTTCTTCTGAAGTGCTGCTGTTACGTCGTTTGTAGCCTTCTCCCAGATACGGAGAACCTCTTCGTAACGCTCCTCGTCTGAACGCAGACCGAGCATATAGTCTTCACGTACCATATCAACGTCCTGCTCAGCCTTAGCAATAATTTCCTTCTTAACAGGAGGAATTGTAGCATCGCAGACAGCAACTGTGATAGCACCCTTTGTTGAGTACTTATAACCCTGTGCCTTGATTTCGTCAAGTACAAAGCTTGTAATCTCTGTGCCGTTGATCTTGATACACTTATCTATAATCTTCTTGAGTCCTGACTTACCAACAAGGAAGTCAACCTCAAGCTTGAATCTGTTTTCAGGAAGACTTCTGTCAACAAAACCTAAGTTCTGTGGAACAGGGTTGTTGAAGATAATCTTACCGATTGTTGTTTCAACAATGCCGCTGAATTTATCAAAGCCGACAACTTCCTCTTTTCTCACCTTAATTTTTGAGTGGAGAGTAATTACACCAGCCTGATAAGCCATCATAGCTTCATCAACATCACGGAACACCTTGCCCTCACCCGGCTCGCCGTCCTTATCAAGTGTAAGGTAGTAAGAACCGAGAATCATATCCTGAGTAGGCACAGCAACAGGCTGACCGTCAGAAGGCTTGAGGAGGTTTCCTGCAGCAAGCATAAGGAATCTTGTCTCTGCCTGAGCCTCTGCTGAAAGCGGAACGTGAACAGCCATCTGGTCACCGTCGAAGTCAGCGTTGAACGCTGTACATACGAGTGGGTGAAGCTTGAGGGCTCTACCCTCTACAAGTACAGGCTCGAATGCCTGAATACCGAGACGGTGAAGTGTAGGAG
>JAXJTT010000078.1:0-18802 GCA_036309445.1 Ruminococcus sp.
GACATAGGCTGCTGATAGTCTGTGTTGTTATATTGCTGTGTATTCTGATAGTAGTTATTATCATAGTTTTGCTGTTGAGGCTGATAATTCCGGTAGTAGTTATTATCATAGCTTTGCTGTTGAGGCTGATAATTCTGATAGTAGTTATTATCATAGCTTTGCTGTTGAGGCTGATAATTCTGATAGTTGTTATTATCATAGTTCTGCTGAGGGGGCTGATAATATCCGTTATTGTAGTTCTGTGAATTTTGTTCGTTGAACTGTTCTTCTCCGTAAAATTTCATATTTTTTACTCCTGAATTATGATTAATGATGGTTTTATTACTTTAGGATAAAGGGCAAAGAGAAAAATGCTACTGCCCAGAAAACCAAGAGTCCTACATATCTTCCTGTTTCTATACATAAGGTATTGTTTCTGCCGTTCCAATCAGCGTGAAATTCCTTCGGGTTGTTTTCGTTTATGTAAAGTGTGATATACGATCCTTTAGGCGGAACCTTTTCTTTAGAAGCGTGCATATTGTCGCTTTCTTCGTAAACTACACCGTTGTAGGTGTATCTGAACAGCGGAAACACACCTTGTGTGTAGTAAGAAGTACCTCTGAGATGGTCAATGATTTCAGCCTGTACGGGTATTTTGCAACGCTCTTTTTTTCGCTTTTCACCCGATGTATGGCCGTAGAGTCCGAGCAGGGTGAGTCCGAAGAATACTGCAATAATCAGGTAAGGTACGATATCCCACAGTTTATTGAGGAAGGCAGGCTTTTTGACAACAAACATAATACCTGTTACAAGCGTAATAAAACCTGTCAGAATCCAGCCCAGATATATGCTTGGTCCACGCTTGTTGTTATCGCTGATACGCAGAATAATACCCGAAAAAAACACAAACTGACCCAATGATAAAATTCCCCAGCCAATGTTGCCTGTGATACTCACAAGCAGTATTGCGGCAATTATGGTCACCGCAATCCATAGCAAAGCACACGTGGCTATAACCGAGTCTTTTTTGGTAAGCGGAGTTTTTGCCTTTTCCTCAGTTTTTTTACTCTCGGTAGTTGGTGCGTTTTGGGTCTGGGGGCGATTATAAGTGTTCGGTTGTTGCGGCGGAGCCTGATGGTAGCCATTGGTTGGTTGTTGTTGTGGGTTTTGCTGATATCCGTAATCTGGTTGCTGCTGTGGGGGTTGTTGATATCTGTTATTTGGTCGCTGTTGTGGATTCTGGTAATATCCGTTTCTGTTATCCCCATATGGTTGTCGGGGGTATTGAGGTCTTTGCTGATTATATTCCATATTCTGTTCTCCGAATTTATAAATTAACAATATGTTATCACAATAAATCTCGTTTGTAAACGGGCAAAGGTGACGTTGGTACAGCATTAAAACTATATATCAGCATTGTTGAGAAAAGAATTTAAAAATAAAACAATCTATGTAACGGACATAAAACACTATTGACAGGGTGTTTATACAAAATGTAATTGCTTAATTTGTCAAAAGAAATATAAAAATGTATGTGGAAAAACTATGTGGAAAATGTGGAAAGTCGTAAATGTGGAAAAATCAAGGCTCTTGAATACTTGCGTTCACATTGTTATTAACACTTTCAACATAGTTTTCCACATTGTTGTTGATAGAAAAGAAATATACAAACAGTAATAAAAACAAGATACAAAAAAATTACACAAAGGTTACAGAAGGTTTTTGTAGGTTATGCCGTTTTGTTTGGTTATATTGTCGGAATTGATAATCAGAGGTGTTCTGCGGTGCTTTTTGCGGCAAAATCTGCATATACATTGGCAGAGGTGATGTGTGTGCAAAAAAAATTACTCAGGCTGGAGCTTGCAGGAATGTTGTTTGTTGTTGTAATCTCGGTTTTTCTACAAAATTTGTATGAAATCAGCGGTAGAATGGTTGTAGGAATATTGTTCGGGTCGGTAAATGACAGCATATGGGAAATCGAAAAAACTCTGCTTCTGCCGTACTTTGTATGGATATTTATTGAGATTATGTGTGTCAGGGTGCCTTTTCGCAGGTTTGTTGTCGCAAAAACCATTTCGCTGTGGTGTTTTGCTTTTACATATTCTGCAATCTGTCTTTTGTTTTCAGCTTTCGGAGAAAAAAGCCATATGCTTCCCGAATTTATAGCTGCAATAATCTGTACGGTGTTTTCCTTTTATCTTTCATACAGGCTTATATTATCGGAAAAAGAACTCGGCAGTTTTTATTATCCGTCGTTTTTTATGCTCTTACTTTTTGCCGCTTTTTATTGCAGCTTTACACCGTTTCCTCCTCAGCTTTCGCTGTTTCAGGACAGAGCAACGGGGCTTTATGGGGTTATACCCGAAAAATTTGACATAGGTGCGGTGTATCTTGACAGTATTTTTGTGGTTTAAGCTTTTTTTAAAACAAAGTGTTCCTAAATATTCTAAATTGTGTTATAATTGAGAAGATAATAGGGGTAGTGCGGTCAAATGTCTGCATATATCAGCCTGTTCTACAAAAAACATAATTTCACAGAGGTTAGGTTATGAATAATAAAACAAATGATAATTTGAATAAATCTGACGTTATTGCAGGCAGAAATCCTGTCAGCGAGGCTATCCGCAACGGAAGAGCCATTGATAAGATTCTGGTTGCAAAAGGCGAGAAAAACGGTGCTGTGGTAGGTATTTTAGCCAAAGCCAGAGAAAAGCAGATTCTTGTTAAGGAAGTTGACCGCACAAAGCTTGACTTTGTGTGCGGAAACGAAACTCATCAGGGTATTGTTGCTTTTGCGGCGGTGAGAGAATACTCCACAGTTGAGGATATTTTAAGCTATGCCGAAGAAAAGGGCGAGGCTCCGTTTATTATGATTTTAGACGAAGTTGAAGACCCGCACAATCTTGGTGCAATCATCAGAACCGCAGAGTGTGCAGGCGTGCATGGTGTTATTATTCCCAAAAGAAGAAGTGCAGGCTTGAGCTACACCGTGGGCAAGGCTTCGGCAGGTGCGGTTGAGTATATGAGAGTTGCACGAGTGACAAACATTGCCGTGCTTATTGATGAGCTTAAGGAAAAAGGCGTGTGGGTGTATGGTGCCGATATGAACGGCACAGATTACAGCAAATGTGACTTTTCGGGTGCCTGTGCAATTGTTATAGGCAACGAAGGAAAGGGTATCTCACGTCTTGTGCGTGAAAAATGCGACGTTATTGTATCCTTGCCGATGAAGGGCAAAATAAACTCTCTCAACGCTTCTGTTGCGGCAGGTATACTTATGTATTCAGCAATGAAGAACAGATAGCAGGAGGTGAGGCTATGTCTTTTAATAATGAAACCGAGGAGCAGAAGCAGAGAGATCTGGAGATAGAAAGCATACTTAAAGAAACGCACTATCTTACGGATCAGGAAGAAATGGAAAAAACTGCTCAGAAATACCGTGTGAAGCCAAAGATGGCTGAGATTTTCAGTAACGCAAGCAAACAGCCACGACTTGAAAACAGCAATCCGCTTGACGTTGACAAGGAGATTTACGACAACACCATTGAGGGCGAAAAGACAGCGGCTACTATGCAGGCTTCGCTGATTTTAGACGGCAGTGATGACGAAAAGGTGTTGACTCCGCAACAGGCTGATGCACAGCTTCTTGCCGAAAAACAAAAGCAGGAAGAGGAGCAGAAGCAGGAAAATGAGGAAGAAGACGAAATCATCACTCTGACTCCCGAATATTCCGAGGAGACCACTTTTTCAAACGAGGTGCTTGACGATGTCGAGCAGTTTTCGGAGCAGGAGTCAAAAATTGAGAGCATACACGGAATTGACATAGAAATAGGTGATGGTGAGCCTGAACAAAAGCCCGAGGAAAAGGCACAGGCTGAAAATGCGGCAGGAAGGTCTGATGAAATACTTATACTGAAACAGCCTGCAGAAAGCAAGCCTGTCAGGAAGGTTGTTTCAAAGGTTCCTGTTTATCGCACCTACAGCGATGAAAATGTCATAAATGTAAAAGCAGGTAAGTTCTCCGAGGTTGTTGCTGAGGAGTACGAACAGTACATACGTTCAAAAAATCCTTCCGTAATTACTCACGTTATCAAGCCTGAGGAAAAAGATGTGTATGAGAAGGTTGAGGAAGAAACCAAGGACAATCGTCCGACTTCCGAAAAGATTATTTCAAGTCTTGTGGGATTTTTCTCAAATGACCAATCCGACGACAACGACACACCTGTTGAGGAAACAAAAATCGTTGACGATTACAAGGGTGAAGACGACGAAAAGAGCATAATGCAGGAGATTAACCACAACATTAAAAAACTCTTTGGCAGAAGCGTTCTTTCGGGCGGTATTGCTCTGTTTACAATCATCATCTGCGTACTGGTGAGAATTTTCCCTGAGCAGATATGTCAGGCAGTTCCGTTTGCTCCTGCGGCTTATGCGGTTTTGAATTTGCTTATCATAGGATTTTCAATATTTGTAAACAGGGTTTCTGTTTTAACAGGACTTACACCTCTGGTTAATTTCAGAGGAAATTCCGACACGGCGGTGGCGATTGCTTCGGTTGCGGCTGTTGTGCAGGCGGTTGTTTCGTTCTTCTGTCTGGGCGACATTAAGCAATTTGATATTAACTACTACACCGTTGTGGTGCTGGTTGCCTTCTTTGCAAACAACCTCGGCAAGCTGTTTATGGTGCTGAGGGTAAAGGCAAATTTCAGATTTGTTTCAGCAGACGGTCAGCGTTATGCGGCTAAAATTTACAACAACGAGGCGGTAGCTATTCAGATGATGAGTGGCACTGCGGTTGAAAGACCGATTATCGCTTATCAGCACAGAACAGGCTTCCCGTCAAACTTCCTTAAGATTTCTTATGCACCGGACCCGAGTGAGGATTTATCTTCAAAAATGGCTCCTGTCACAGTGCTTGTGTCATTTATGATATCCGTAATTTACGGTATTGCCTTTGGTTCGCTTTCAGGTGCGGTAAATTCATTTGCGTTGCTTACAGCGGTGTGTGTGCCTGTTGTGACACTCCTTGCGGTGAATATCCCGATGTATAATCTGAGCAAAAAGCTCCTGTCCTCGGGTGCAATGCTTTCGGGCTATCCGTCAATAAAGCAGTTCTGCGACAGCACGGCTCTTATGATTGACTCAAACGAGCTTTTCCCTGCGGATTGCGTATTTCTTGACGGCATAAAGACTTTTGAGGATTACAACGTAGACGAGTCGCTTATGTGTGGTATTGCAATTCTCAACGAGGCTCAGCACCCTATTGCAAAGGTGTTTGACAGCGTAGTTGCAGGAACCTCGGGCAAGCTTCCTGAGGTTGAAAGTGTACTGTATGAAGAAGAAATGGGCCTTGTAGGCTGGATAAACGGTGAGCGTATTTTGGTGGGCAACCGTGAGCTTATGTCAAAATATATGGTTGAAACACCGTCGATTGAGTATGAAGAAAACTACATAAATGACGGTAAGCAGGTGACATATGTTGCAAGAGCAGGCAGACTGATTGCTATGTTTGTCACACATTATATTGCAGATTCTCTGCTTGTGCCTGAGCTTCACAGAGCCGAGGCTAACGGTATCAGTATTCTTGTGAGAACAAGCGACTGCAACATAACAGGCGATATGATCTGTAATCTTTATAAAATTTTCTATCGCAGTGTCAAGGTGCTTCCGACAGGTCTGGGTACAGTGCTAAAGGAGTCTCAGTCTGTGTTTGAGGAAACCTCACGTGCGTACCTGATTACAACAGGTAAGATTGCTTCTCTTGCAAGGGCTGTTTCGGGCAGTGTGCAGATTAAGAGAAATATCTCTCTTTCTATCGTGCTTCAGCTTGTGGCTGTTGTTATGGGTATTCTGCTTTCCTCAACGCTTTCGCTTTACGCAGGTGTAGGGGTTATGG
Organism: Ruminococcus sp.; assembly: GCA_036309445.1. Lineage (GTDB taxonomy): Bacteria > Bacillota > Clostridia > Oscillospirales > Acutalibacteraceae > Ruminococcoides. The sequence continues at coordinate 5,876 of JAXJTT010000078.1, forward strand.
GTACACTTGAAGTCTTGATTTATTCTGTGTTCTGGGGAGCTGCAACCTTGATTGCTCCCATAGTGCATAAGTCTTAATATGCGGAAAGGATGTTAAAATATGAAAATTGCTCCGTCACTTTTATCCTGTGACTTTTCAAAAATGGGTGCTGAAATCGAGAGAATGGACAAGTCGGGTGCTGACTTTATGCACCTTGATGTTATGGACGGTCATTTTGTGCCTAATATAACTTTCGGTGCTCCTGTGATAAAGACTGTGAGAGCTTACACAGACAAGCCGTTTGACGTGCATCTTATGATTTCAGAGCCTCTCAGATACATTGATGACTTTGCTGATGCAGGTGCGGATATCATCACTTTTCACATTGAAAGCGACTCCGATGCCGACAAGACAATCGACAAAATCGTTGAAAGAGGCGTAAAACCGGGTCTTGTAATCAAGCCGAACACTCCTGCGAGTGCGGTTTTCCCTTATCTTGACAAGCTCTATATGGTTCTTGTTATGACAGTTGAGCCGGGCTTTGGCGGTCAGAGCTTTATGGCTGATATGCTCCCGAAGGTTACAGAGCTTAAAGAGGAGTGTAAAAAGAGAGGCCTTGATGTTCTTATCGAGGTTGACGGCGGTATCGGTGAAGCTACAATAGCACAGGCGGCACAGGTTGGTGTTGATGTGTGTGTTGCAGGTACTGCAGTTTTCAAAGCTGATGACAGTCCAGCGGCTATTGCAAAACTCAAAGAGCTTTGCGTGTAATATTTAAAATTCATTTTTAAAAGCGGAGAGCGGGTACACAAGCCTGCTCTCCTTTACTTTTCTTTTATTTACTTTCCTTTACTTTACTTTGTGTACTTCTGTATGCATTTATCAGGGTTTATGTATACACAAACTCAGTTTTGGTACGCATTAATTGATTTTAACGGTGATTTTGGAATGTTTGAGGTGTTTTGTGGTAAATTATAATTTGGCAACGGTGACGTTGCATCCAATTTGAGTAGATAGCGTTGCTTAATTATCAAGTTTAATTTCCCGACAATTAATTCTCTGTTACAACGTAGGGCGGGGGCTTGCTCCCGCCGAAAAGGTTTCCAACAGAAGTATATTGTTCTTTGTATAAAAATAGCAAAAATAAATATTGTGAAAATATAACCTCAATGTTTGCTGGTGTTATGCGGCGGGAGCAGAGCCCCCGCCCTACGATAAACAAATAGGTCTGTTCAATGAGAAAAAACTATAATTTTTCAACAAACACTATTGTCGGGCAAAAACTTTGCTGATAAATCAATGTTATTTGCCCGATGTGGCTGATGTGATATCATTCCCGTTGGAGTGTGCGGAAGTTTTCGTTAAGGATATTATATGAATTTGTAAGGAGGGCTTGTTCTTCTTTTGTGAGTTTGAGTTCCAGAAGCCTCTTTACACCTGAACTGTTGACGATTGCAGGGTTGCCGAGAAATACATCTTTTTTGCCGCCGTATTCGCCTCTGAGTCTGACTGATACTGTAAGCACGGAATTTTCATTTTCAAGCACGGCACGTACTACCCGTACTATCGCCATACCGATACCGTAGTAGGTGGCTTTTTTTGCTCCGATAATCTCCTGTGCCGCATTTCTGACGTTATGGCGGATTTTTTCAAGCTCGTCCATAAAATAGGAATTTGGGTTGTCGATAAGCACATCTTTTATTGGTTTTACAGCTAAAATCGCCTGTGACCAAGGCACAAATTCACTGTCGCCATGCTCGCCGATTACGTATGCGTGAATGTTTCGGGGGTCAACTTCAAAGTATTCTCCCAGAAGATATCTCAGCCTTGCGGTGTCGAGGGTTGTGCCTGTGCCGATTACACGCTCTGCCTCAAAACCCGAAAGCTCGTAGGTGATTCGTGTCATTATGTCAACAGGATTTGTTGCAACCAAAAAAATTCCTTCAAAGCCACTCTGGACAACAGCAGGCACAATACTTTTGAAAACAGCGTAGTTTCGCTTGAGCAGGTCAAGACGGCTTTCACCAACCTTCTGATTTGCACCTGCACAGATTACTACAACATCTGCATCACTGCAATCACTATAATCGCCTGCGTAAATTTTCATACTTGAGCGTGAAAACGCAATACCGTGATTTAAGTCCATAGCTTCGCCTATGGCTCTTTTTCTGTCAATGTCAATCAGCACAAGCTCGTCGCACAAATCCTGATTCAAAGCCGCATATGCAAAGCTCATTCCCACCATTCCCGTGCCGATAAGCACGGCTTTTTTCTTACTCTCAAACATTTTATCGTCCCCTTTGGTTTGTGTTGGTTTTTGATTTTGCTTTTCTTGCTTAGTTTATGGAAAAGTACGGATATTATTCTGTGGATTTATGTTTTTGTGGTGGGTGGATTCTATATGTTGATTACGCTGGAATTTGGGGATATATAGAAAATAATCCCCTTAAATACACAATAAATCACGTGATATAGCAGATTTCTTTGTCGAATTATCAAAGATAAACTGTTAAAATTGTATTGAAATACTGTGTTTTTTGTGATACAATATAATGTGCAAAAGTTCGTGCAGGGGGGTAAACCTGCGTTCAATTTATAACAGGAAAGGGTTAGGATGAAATGTATAAGATTGTCAAGAAAAAATCACTCAATCCTACAGTTACTCTGATGGAAATTGACGCTCCGCTTATCGCTAAGAAGGCTGAGCCTGGTCAGTTCATCATCTTAAGAGTTGACGAGGAAGGCGAGCGTATTCCGCTTACTGTTGCAGGCTACGACAGAGAAGCAGGCACTGTTCGCATTATTTTCCAGATTGTTGGTTCTACAACAGAAAAGCTCAACCATCTTGAGGAGGGCGAGTATATTCACGACTTCGTTGGTCCTTTAGGTGTTCCTACTCACACAGAAGGCCTTAAGAAGGTTTGTGTTGTTGGCGGCGGCGTTGGCTGTGCTATTGCACTTCCTGTTGCTGAGAAGCTCCACGAAATCGGCTGTGAGGTTCACTCAATCGTTGGTTTCAGAAACAAGGATCTCGTTATTCTTGAAGATGAATTCAGAGCTTGTTCAGATAAATTTATTATGATGACAGACGATGGTTCTTGTGGTACACAGGGCGTTGTTACTGCTCCTCTTGAAGAGCTTATCCAGAACGGCGAAAACTATGATATGGTTATCGCTATCGGTCCGCTTATTATGATGAAATTCGTTGTTAAGACTACTAAGCCTCACAATGTTCCTACTACTGTTTCTATGAACCCGATTATGATTGACGGCACAGGTATGTGCGGTGGTTGCCGTCTTACTGTTGGCGGAGAAACAAAGTTTGCTTGTGTTGACGGCCCTGACTTTGACGGCTTCCTCGTTGACTTTGACGAGGCTATGAAGCGTGGTGCAATGTACAAGGAGTTTGAGCGTCACGCTCACAGCGAAACTTGCAACCTGTTCAAGAAGGAGGTAAAGTAATTATGCCTAATATGTCACCAAAAAAGGCTGAAATGCCTACACAGGACCCTAATGTTAGAAATAAAAACTTCTTCGAGGTAGCTACAGGCTACACTGCTGAAGTTGCTGTTGAAGAGGCACAGCGTTGCCTCAATTGTAAGAATAAGCCTTGCGTATCTGCTTGTCCTGTTCATATCTCAATCCCTGACTTTATTCAGGAGGTTGCTAAGGGCAACTTTGCAGGTGCTTATGATGTTATCTCTAAGTCAAGCTCACTTCCTGCTGTTTGCGGTCGTGTATGTCCTCAGGAAACACAGTGTGAGTCTAAGTGCGTAAGAGGTATCAAGGCTGAGCCTGTTGGTATCGGCAGACTCGAGAGATTCGTTGCTGACTGGCACAACGCTCAGACTGACGTTGTTGTAAATAAGCCTGAGCCAAACGGCCACAAGGTTGCTATTGTAGGTTCCTTCAGGTCTTACTTGTGCAGGCGACCTTGCTAAGATGGGCTATGATGTTACTGTATTTGAAGCACTCCACCTTGCAGGCGGTGTACTTGTTTACGGTATTCCTGAATTCAGACTTCCAAAGTCAATCGTACAGAAGGAAGTTGACACTCTTAAGGCTTTAGGCGTTAAGGTTGAAACAAATATGGTTATCGGCAGAGTTATCTCTATCGATGAGCTTATGGATGATATGGGCTTTGAGGCTGTATTTATCGGCTCAGGTGCAGGTCTTCCAAGATTTATGAACATCCCTGGTGAGAACCTCTGCGGTGTTTACTCTGCAAACGAGTTCCTCACAAGAACAAACCTTATGAAGGCATACAGAGAAGATTCTTGCACACCTATTATGCACGCTAAGAAGGTTGCTATCGTTGGTGGTGGTAACGTTGCTATGGACGCTGCTCGTTGTGCTAAGCGTCTTGGTGCTGACGAAGTTTATATCGTATACAGAAGAAGTGAAGAAGAGCTTCCTGCAAGACGTGAAGAAGTTGAGCATGCTAAGGAAGAGGGCATCATCTTCAAGCTCCTTACAAACCCTGTTGAAATCGTTGGCGATGAAAACGAGTTTGTTAAGGGTATGAAGTGCGTTGAGATGGAGCTTGGCGAGCCTGACGAAAGCGGCAGAAGAAGACCTGTTGTTAAGGCTGACAGCGAGTTCGTTTTAGATGTTGACGCTGTTGTTATGTCTATCGGTACTTCACCTAACCCACTTATCAAGGCTACTACAAAGGGTCTTGACACTCAGAAGTGGGGCGGCATTATCACTGACGAAAACGGTCTTACATCACGTGAGGGCGTATACGCAGGCGGTGACGCAGTTACAGGTGCAGCTACAGTAATCCTTGCTATGGGTGCAGGTAAGACTGCTGCTGCGGCTATTGATGAGTACATCAAGAGCAAGAACTGATTTTTATAGCTTTTAATAAATTACGGCACGGTGATTTTTCATCGTGCCGTTTTTTGCATTTGTCAGATTTATGAAAGAAAGTATTGATAAATGTATTTAAGTGTGATAATATTAGAAAAAAGATGGCTTTCTATTATCAGTAGAATTTCAGGAGGGTATTATGGCCGATATAATAAAACGAATGGTGGCTTTTGTAATTGACTGGAATTTGTGCCTTTTTCCGTCTTTTATTCTGCTTTTGCTTCTGGCACCAATTGCAATGTCAAGTACAGGAGAGATAACAGCGGCAATACTTATTTATATGCTTTTGTTTTGCGGACTGATTCTCGCTTCTTTTGTGATTTTTGTTTTCAGAGATGTTATCTTTAAGGGCAGAAGTATTGGCAAAAGAATTTTCAGATTACATATTTTTGATAAAGATACTAAGCAGGAAGTTTCGGCAGGCAAGAGAATCGTGAAAAATCTCTTTTTCTTCATCTATCCTGTTGATGCTATTGTTATGCTTGCAAGCGGAAGTTCTATCGGAAATTTTCTGACTAATACCGAGGTTATCTCAGAAAAAACTATGGCGATGCGTACCAATATGGAGTATAAACCTACTTCAAAGAAAAAAATTGCTTTGGGTATTGTGGGTGCTGTTGTTTTGTATGCGGGGTTGATGATATGCAGTTTTCTGCTTATGTTCAACTTTGTGCAGAAAATGCTTGACCAGTATAAGGGCACAGAGCAATATAGTCTTGCTTATGAATATTTTGTTGAGAGCGACGCTTTTGAGGCTTTGGAAGAGCTTGGCTACAGCAAGTCTGACATTACGATGACTGGGTATTCATCAAGCAAAAAACTTGTTCCTGATGAGGAGGGTGCAACAGAAACAGCAATATTGAAGTTCAAGGTTGATTATTCGGAGTTTACTGTTATATGCCATCGCATAGACGGCGAATGGCAGGTTTGCGAAGATTGTACAGCAACGTGACGGCAACGGAGTCGTTGCATCCAATTCGGCAAGCGTGACGCTTGACCCAATTCGGGAAGATAGCTTTTATATGTCAGCAGTATTTGTCGCCCGACAATTATTTTAGTTTATAGTGAAAAGTAAATTATGAAATAAGTAAGGGGCGAACGCTTTGTTCGCCCCTTTATAATATTTGGCTATGAAATCAAAATATCAGTGTCCGCAACTGTGACTGCCGCAACCGTGGCTGCCGCAGGTATGACCCTCTGAGCCATGCTCGTGGTCGTGATGACTGCATCTTACGTTTGGATTATATGCAAGCTCGTCTGCAAGATAAGCTTCAACAGCCTTGTCTGCATCACCCTGAACACCGCCGAAAAGTGCGATTCCTACCTGTGCGAGTGCTGTCTGAGCACCGCCACCGATACCACCGCAAATTAAAACATTAACACCGTTTACATCTAAGAATCCTGCAAGGGCACCGTGACCGCTTCCGCAGGTGTCAACAACCTCTGAGTTTACAACTGCACCGTTTTCAACATCATAAAACTTGAACTGCTTTGTGTGTCCGAAATGCTGGAAAATACTTCCGTTGTCGTATGTTACTGCAATTTTCATTGTTATTAACTCCTTTTCTGATAGTCATATTTTATTTAATTATACACCTGATTTTGTCGTTTAGCAATATATTTTCAATTTATAATTGATTAAATCAGGAACCGAAGCTGAGTATATTGACTTTAAAAGTGCATAATATTATAATATGCTCAAGAACTTTTCAAAAGGAGGACTTAATATGTGGTGGTTCTGGATTGTTCTGGCTGTGTTGTTTTTGCTTGTCACAATCGCCCTCAGACGTAGCTTAAACCACGACTATCGCACAGGCTCAGGTATGTTCAAAAGCAGTGAATATAACCTTGACGAAAAAGAAGAATTCTCTGACAAGGAATATTACGACCGAGATGGTTTAATTAAATAAATTCAAGAATTGGCTTTAGTTGCTTCTTGTCTGTCCAGTCGCAACTCTCGCCATTAACTGACATTATTGCTTCTTCCCACGGCTCATAAGTCCGTGGGTCTTTTTTTGCTACGGCTTTTTTGAGCATTTTGCAAAGTGTTCTGTCTGTAAATGTCATTGTTGCTTCGTCAAATGCACCTCGGCAGTAGAAAAGCGGAACACCTGCAAGCTCATTTTTAAAGTGCATTTCTCTTATCTGATTTAATGCTTTTTCGTCATATGGTGAAGCACCGACCGCAAAAACAGCAACCTTTTTGCCCTTGAGGTGAGTGATGTTTTTCTTTAAAAATCCTAATTTCGCAATACCCGAAGCGTAAACACCACCGCCTAAAATTATGGTGTCATAGTCGCTGAGCATTTCGGTATTTGCTTTTTTGGTTTCAATGCAATCAAATCCCGTTTCTTCCTGCAACCACTGTGCGTACTTCTTGGTTGCTCCGTATTTTGACTGATATAAAATAATTCCCTTACTCATTGGTTACTCCTTTTATGTTTTTCAAGTTACTTTCTATCTGAATTATGGTCATAATGGTGGCTTGCAGTTGTTCTTCGGAGATACCGTCAAACATTGTGCCGATTAGTTTTTCTGCTCCTTCGTCGTTTTTCTGACAAAACTCCATACAATACGGTGTGAGCTGTATTCTTTGTTTTCGTTTATCCTGAGGGTCTGCAAAAAAGCTGATGAAGCCCTTTTTTTCCAGCTTGAGTAAAATCTGCTTGACATTCTGGTGAGAACTGCCCATAATCTCGGATAATTCCTTGAGGGTAGGGCTTTCGTTACATAAGTTTATGCAGATTATAGCAAAAAACTGCTTCCAGCTTATTTCCCCGATAGCCTTGTCAGCCACAGCCTGAAAACGGTTTTCAAACGCACTCATCAGCCCCAGCAAAAAGTAAGATGACTCAACTCCCGTAAAATTAACATTCCCGTTTTGTATTACCTCATTGATGTTCATACAAACCTCCGAAATAAATGTAATATATTACCTTTATTTATATGGTAACATATTACCTAATTTTTGTCAATATAAAAAGAGCAGATTTTTTTAGAATCTGCTCTGAGGCGATTTTATTATTTGATTAAAGCTTAATATCCATTTGTTTTGAGATTTCTGACAGCTCTTTTCTGAATTTAGGATTTCTCAAATCACCCTGCGTATAAAGAGGATAATATAAATCCCAGTAGGGTGCGTTTGAGTTACTTTCAATGCATTTTGTGAGAATGTTAATTTTTACATTCAATGAGAAAGAAGCGTGATTATTTGTAAAAGCGGTATAGAGTGCTTTTTGGTTTTGAAGTTGTTTATAGATTTTGCCTTGTTGAATACATACATTGTTGTCGTTGAGGGAAAGGGTTTTACTGCCGTATAGAATGGGATAATCTTCGTTCTGGTTTATGGGAATGTTTCCTATGATTCTATATTCACCGTAATATAATTTGTTATCGCAAATTATGGTTGAGGGCAGAGAGTTCAGGTTGCTCAGTTCCTCGGTTTTCAAATCAGTTCTTTCTGTTATGATATGATAAACACTGCAAACTAAGGGTTTGGTCATAAGAATATCCCAGAAAGGCTGTTTTTCTTTTCTCATTTTATCATAATCAAGAATAATCCTGCCATAGCCATATAAACGGCGGGTTATTTTAAAGCAAAAAACATCACCTTCATTAAACTTTATGTGTCTGCGTTTTTGCTGAGAGAAATTTTCGATATCTGTAATATCCTGCTCGGTGGTTTCGTTGCACCAGTTGTTTACCCATTCTTCAAATTCTGAAATATTTCCAATGGATAAATCTTCATAGTTAGTTGAATAGTAGGTGCATTGAGTTTTATTATTGTAAATTTCAATGCGATTGTTGCAATAAGATAAACACATACCAACAGCAGTACGTTTTTGCAGATTGAAAGATGTAAGAGGTGAAGCTTTGCCCTTTGTGGTTTTTGGCATAAGGTATTTGCAATCTTCAGAAACAGCCTCGTAAAGCTCGGATTCTGTATAAATTTTTTCACCTGAGATAACACATTTTACAATGATATTATTATCAAGATATGCTATTGTTTTGAAATCGTCATACGGACTCGGCTTTATTTCAAGACGTTTCCAAGTATCAGAAACAGGGCTTAAACCAAAACATTTTCTTTGTTCGTTTGTTAATTCAAACATATGCTCACCGTCTTTGTGTTCGTTTAAAAGCTATATTGGGAGAAAGGTACAAGGTTTACAATATTAAAGTAGGTTTTCTGCGTTTAATCGTAATTCATAAAATTGCTTTAACCATTGTGGCTGGTTTGGAATGGAATTTTTAATATTCAGAAGTGTTCTTTTGCCGATTCGACGGTCAAGCAGAGCAAACATACGCACTAATGGGTTATCTGAAACAATACTTGTTTGAACATTTTGATTGCGATATTGCTTAAGAGCATCGCAAAATTCCCGGTCGGTGTACTCTGTTCGTGATGTCAGAGAAATATCGTCTAAAAGCTGGTGAAATTCATCCCAGTATTCTGTTTTACCGATTGGGTTTGAGTTTGTTTTCATATTGTTGTTTATGAAATAGCTGTTTACAGTTTCCCAAGAAAAACGCTTTACCTGTTTGCCGTCAATGCACACTTCAAATATTTTGCAGTTGTCCATTCCGACATAGGTAGTACAGCCGTAACGTATTCTGCCCTGTAAACTCTCGGCTAAGATATCGTTTTCAAGATATTTTCGCATACCACTCCAAGAGCTTAACGCCTTGCTCATAATATCACTCCTGATTTTTTATTTTCCGTATCAAGGTTTATAATCCCCTCGGCTTTTGCTCGGATTGCAAAAAAAGTGTTAAAAATTTCTTCCTCGGGGTTGAGGTTATCTTTGAGCTTTATGAGTCGTCTTTTACCAACTCTGCGGTCGAGTATGGCGAAAATGCGGACAATAAGGTTCTCGCTGACAAGGCTTTCTTCTATGCTCTGGTTGTCAAATTTTTCAAAGGCACTGTAAAAGGAGCGTTGGTCAAATGCACCGAGTTTCAAAGCTGTTTCGTTGATGTAATCAAATGGTCTGAATCTTTTTTCAAGTGTTTGTTCATCTTCGGGAAATTTGAGCCAGAAGTTGTAATAACAGCCTTTTAAAATCTCTTTGCCGTCAAGTCGTATTGAAGCACGACCTTCCTCGTCGTGGCTGTGCGTGTATCTTGTGCAAAAATATTGAATATGTCCACGCAAAGACGGTGCAAGGTATTCGTTTTCAAGTTTGTGTCGCATTTTGCTCCATACAGGCATAGTGTGGCTCCTTTGGTTATTTTATTGATTGTTTTTAGCGGTGTTTATGGAAGAAATGAGTATTCGTTTGAGTTCAAGGCACAGATCAAGAAGTTTTTTGTCATTACAATAATTGCTTTCTAAAAGCAATTCAATCCAGTACTCGGTTTCAAAACATTCTTTTAATGCAATTTGCAATTTTGCAATAAAATCAGCTTTGCTGTGAGCGTAAAAAGCCTCTCTTATGTTAGCTCCTATACTTGTTCCGGAACGTAAAAATTGATTTATTAAGGCACTTTCACATTTTTCTGCACGTAATTTCTTACAAGTTTTTATCACTTCAAGTGCAAATACTTTTGACTTTATGATTAAAGGACTTTCGTTCATTTTATAGCTCTCCTTTTTATGTTTATTATACGGTTATGTTAAGATGAAAGTCAAGTTGAAGAATAATAAAAACTTTTTCACTATTCACTATTAACTATTACCTAATCGACAAGTTTATATATGGAAGAGTGAAAAGTGAAGAGTTAATAGTGAAAAAGTAAAATCGACAAGCTTCTGTTGAAACTTGTCGATTTTGGCCCGCCCGAAGGGATTTGAACCCCCGATCTCCGGAATCGGAATCCGTTGCGTTATCCAGCTACGCCACGGGCGGAAATGTTTGTTTTTAATTATATTTTAACCAAAAGTGTTGATTTGGTCAAGATTGTTGGATTATAGTTTTTATGATTAAACAATCATATCTGCTTATCGTAGGGCGGGGGCTTGCTCCCGCCGAAAAATGTTCTTATAGCAGATATATTAGGTGTTGAAAGTTTTGTAGGGTATGATATTATATTCCTGACAAATAGTGGATTTTATCAATGTTTGGCGGCGGGAGCCCCCGCCCTACGTTAGAACATAATACTATTATCGGAAATTAAAGTTTGATAATTAAGCAACGCTATCTACTCGAATTGGATGCAATGTCACTGTTGCCATTACGTTGCCTTAAGTGGTTCAAGATGCATTACAAGCTCGTCAAGGTCGGGGTAGGTATAGGGCAGGAAAAATATTGATTGGGTTGGTTTGCTTTTGCCGTCTGTTGTTGTGAGAGTAAGATAACAGCCGGCTTCAATGTTTCTGATTGAATGAACGCACAATATTTTCTTGCCGAACGGCATTATCATATTTCTGTCGGCAAGGGCTTCAAAAATATGCATTCGGTTTATCATATCAATTTGCATGGCAGACTTGTCTCTGTCAAGAAAAAGAGGGTCAAACTGCGGATTTCTGCTCCTGCCCATATGTATGTCGTAAGGGTTATTTGCTAAAAACGGTGTGTTGTAATCGATTATATACATTTCACCATATGGATTTTTTATGAATGCATATCGTTTTGGTTTTTCCTGCAGTTTTATATATATGCAGACAAATATCAGAGCACCTATACAGCCGATAAAAAGAGATTTTATAATAAATGGGTCAACTTCGCTTTTTGCATTTGTGCGGGCTATTTCGTTAAGTCTTAAAAAGAAATTCAATATGAATATACCGCCACAAATAAACATAATTGCTGTTATGATTCTTCTCTTAAAAGTCTGTGTTTTCTCGTCTTTGCCGTCTGACGAAGCCTTCCAGATTATGTTTCCGTTATGTTTTATAGTCATTTGGTTTTATTTTCAGAGGGTTACTCTGAAAATTCCTCCCATATTCTGTACTGTTCTTCCTGTTCGCTCTGGAGTTGTTCAAGCTTCTGGGTAAGCTCTATGAGCTTTTCGTAATCTGCCGATACTTCTTCGCTTGCAAGAAGCTCTTGCACCTGTGCAATTTCTTCATCAAGCTTTTCGATAGCTTCCTCGGCTTTTCTTACCTTGGTCTGTCTTTTTCTTTCCTCGCTCTGGCGTTGCTTCTGGAGGAAATAGTCATTTACGGGCTTTTCTTTTTTAGTTGTTTTTTCGGCAGTCAAAGCTGTATTTGTTTCGCTCTGCTCCGCTTTTACTCGCTCGGCATAGTAGTCGTAGTTGCCGAGATATTCTTTTAAGCCGTCATTACTGAGTACAAGCACTCTGTCGGCAAGTTTATTGATGAAATATCTGTCGTGGCTGATGATGAGTAATGTGCCTTCGTAGTCTGCAAGAGTTTTTTCAAGCTCTTCTCTTGAAGCTGAGTCGAGGTGGTTTGTCGGCTCGTCAAGGAGGAGGAAGTTACTGCCCTTGAGCATAAGCTTAATAAGCGAAATTCTTGCCCTCTCGCCACCACTCATCTTTGAAAGTGGCTTGAAAACTTCGTCACCCTTGAAAAGCAGGGAAGCTAAGGCACTTCTTACTTCGGTCTGGGTCATCTGCGGGAATGTGTCCCAGATTTCGTCGATGGCTGTGTTTTCGAGATTTAAATTCTGTTGTAACTGGTCAAAATATCCCACCGCAACATTTGTGCCGTAGTCATAGTCACCGCTGTCCTGTGGGCATTTGCCTGTAAGTATTCTGAAAAGAGTTGTTTTTCCGCAACCGTTGCCGCCGAGGATAAACACCTTTTCGCCTTTGCGGATATGCATATTTACATTTGAGAAAAGCTGTTTTTCGTCAAAAGATTTTGCGAGATTTCGGCACATCAGCACATCTGTACCGCTTTCGTATTTCGGAGAGAATTTCATTCTCACGGTTTCAAGCTCACTGTCAGGCTTTACAAGCTGTGCCTTGATTCTGTCGGCTTCTTTCTGCTTGCTTCCTGCGGTGACGAGATTTTTCTCTCTGTTCCAGCGTTTCTGCTGTTCAACAATGCCCTCAATACGCTTGATTTCTTTCATATCGTTTTCGTATTTATTTCTGAGGGCTTCGTTATAGGCTTCTTTTTTCTTGATAAACTCAGAGTATGCACCCTTGTAGCACATAGTTTTTGAA
>JAXJTT010000079.1:0-1565 GCA_036309445.1 Ruminococcus sp.
GGAACGAAGTGGTCTAATACCACCGCAATTTTATCTTTATTAAATACGCTTTCAAATCCCGCTTTTTTGAATTCGTTAATCGCAACGGGAGTTGTAATATCGTTACCAAGAACAATATCGAGCTTTGCCGAGATAAGCTGACCTGCTACAACACTTTCAAGTCCTGCGTGGTCTGCTAAAATCTTTTGCGTCATTGTCATTCCCATTATTTTGCATCTCCTTTTGTCATATTATAGAATGCACTGAAAAGTGCTTTTGTACTTGCTGTTATAACGTCTGTATCCGTTCCTGCTCCCCAGAAATAAGTTCCGTCTTCGTTTTGAAGTCCGATATAGGATGCCGCAACACTTCGTGAGCCATCACCCTGCATACTATGCTGAGTGAACACCTGCAAAGTGTAGTTTTCGCCTGTAAACTCTGAAAGTGCGTGGTTTATAGCACTGAGCGAACCATTGCCTTCGGCTTCCATTTCCGTTTCCTCTCCGTCTTTTTTAAAGGTGATATTGATTTTAACAGCCTCATTTTCTCGCATAAAATCAAAATCCGTAATTTCAATACCGCAGTCAAGGTTCAAATAGTTTTCTTCAAAGATATTGAGGACTTCATCAGGCTTTAACTCCTTGTGTTCGTGATCTGAAACACCTTTGCACAGATAACTGAAATGCTCACGCATTTTTGCAGGGAGGTTATATCCGAAGCTCTGTTCAAGCAGATAACCGATACCGCCTTTGCCTGATTGGGAATTAACTCTGATAACATCGGCATCATAAGTTCTTCCAATGTCTTTCGGATCAATCGGTATGTATGGCACATTCCAAATATGTTGTTTATTTTTGTTCCTGAATTTCATACCCTTTGCAATAGCATCCTGATGACTTCCTGAAAAAGCGGCAAAGACAAGTGCTCCTGCATAGGGTGCTCTGTCATACACATGCATACGGGTGCAGCTTTCATATTTTTCAACAAGATAATTCATATTGGAAAGGTCAAGTCCCGGATCAACACCGTGAGAATACATATTCATTGCAAGATTAATAATATCTACATTGCCTGTTCGCTCTCCATTGCCGAAAAGAGTTCCTTCAACTCTGTCTGCACCGGCTAAAAGTGCAAGCTCCGTATCTGCAACACCTGTGCCTCTGTCGTTATGAGGGTGAAGTGAAATTGTTACAAACTCACGGTATTTTAAGTTTTCGTGCATATACTGAACTTGAGAAGCGTACACATGAGGCATACTCATTTCAACCGTAACAGGAAGATTAATAATAACATTGTTATCTGCACTCGGTTCTAACACATCAAGAACCGCATTACAAACCTCCAAAGCATATTCAGGCTCGGTTCCGGTAAAAGATTCAGGCGAATATTCAAAACGGAAGTTACCTTCGTATTCGCTTGCAAGTTTCTTTACAAGCATTGCACCATCAACCGCAATTTGCTTAATTTCTTCTTTTGATTTTTTGAACACCTGCTCACGCTGTGCTACGCTTGTTGAATTGTAGAAGTGGATAATCGCACTTGGAGCACCCTTACAAGCATCAAAGGTTTTTCTGATGATATGCTCA
>JAXJTT010000080.1:0-4912 GCA_036309445.1 Ruminococcus sp.
AAAAATTTGACAGCTATCCCGAATCATATGTTCTGCGTTGTGCACAGATTGCCTATGCAGAGCTTTATCGTGATGAGGATACCGGCAACGATTACAGCAACATTCCCCGACAGTACATCAGAAAGCTCTATATAAACGGCGAAGAATATGAAAGCCACAAGTATTCTCCTTGCTTTGCATATGATGAAAAAACACATCAGTACTACACAATAACAACCTACGGTATTTCGCTTGCATATAACGGCGGTGTTGCCGACTATATGCATCGTGAAATCATCACCGATTATCTTGACGGCGAATACACAATAATCGGAGCTACTGAATCTTCTGAATATAAAATAGGCAAAGACCGCTTCAAGGTTAAATGTCCTGATGAAAAACCTTGGCTTGCCGAATTTTACAAAAACGGTGAAAAACAGGAAAACATCACAATGAAAGCAGACCTTGATTTCTGGCACTGTGATGAAGTGGCTTCTTACTACTATTTGATGAGCCTTGACGACTATGCCTTTATGCTCAATATGGATTACGAAGTAAACCAGAGCGAAGGTGCGGTTTATCTGAACAGTAACTAAGCAACGTGACGTTGCAACCTATTCACACATATAAAAACACAGCAAAAAAAGAGAGCAGAAATGCTCTCTTTTTTATTAACTATATTTTCTTCTTAAACTCATTACTGCAACGTGGGCATCTTACTGTGTGACTGCCCTTTACATTTCTGACTCTGAGCTGTGATTTGCAAACGGGACATTTTACATAGCGGTATTCTTTACGTTCACGGAATTTCTTGATAGTAAGCTTGACCCATCCTGTAACTGCATTGAACACAGGAAGAAAAGCAGTGTTTTCGGCTCTTCTTTTCTCGATATTACGAGAAAGCGAACGGAATGTAGCCCAGCCAAGCAACGCAAACACCGAAAGAGAAAGAATAATCGAAGCTATAAAATTAAAAACAAAAGTATTAACAAGTGTTAAAAGCAGCACAACAGCCAGAATACTTGTGTTAAGCTGGTCACTGCCGTAACGTCCCTGCATAAACATCATAACTTTCTGTAAAAAGTTTTGCATAAGTTCAAATCCTTTCATAAGCTATAAGTTTATTCTAACACACATTTTAAAATCCTGCAATATACATAATAGTGGAATTGTATCAGTTAGTCTTTACATAGTCAGCACAGAAGTAAACGTACTTAAGGTCAGCAATAACTGCTGAATGGTCGGTTTTCACCACAACAGTACGCTTGCTTTCTTTGCTCATCTGCTTGATAACCGCAGGAATGTCGCAGGTCTTCGGGGAATATCCGAACTTTTCAAAAAACTCCTCGATAGTATAAATATCTGAATTATAGCCCTCAAAGAAAGAAAGTCTGCTGTAATCTATGAGCATATATTCTTCTTCAAGCAGGTGTATACCAATATCCGCATTTGTGAGCAGGTCAATATAATACGGAGCGTCGTTGAGGAAAAGACCTGTTTTTAAGTAGCCGATAGACACAGTGAGGTCGGAATTTACTGCAATATCACCGCAACCCGTGTCACCGTTAAGACCGCTGTTGATGTCTGCACTGATGATGTAGGCAGGAGAAAGATTGATAGCCTCAATAGCACGCTGGATGTCTCCGCTTACCTCGCCCGAAAAACCTGTGCCGAGTATGCAGTCAACCACAATGTCAAAGCCTGTGAAATTGCCTGCATTATCAAGCGATATTTCCTCAACACCGAGAGATTTAGCTGTCTGATAAAAATACAGACCATCTTTTGAAAATCCGTCTGTCACCCTTACAATTGTGCAAGGAATCGACTCTCTGGCAAGTATGCAAGCAAGGGCGTAGCCGTCACCGCCATTGTTGCCCTTTCCGCAGACAACACAAACCTTTCCGCAGAATTTCACCGCATTAAAAATCCCCTGTGCGGCTTTCATCATAAGCTCGGCAGAGGTTGTATGCTCCGCAATAGTGTGGGCATCACTCTCCCTCATATTATTAACCGATATTACATTTTCAAAATCCATATTTTTACCTCGCCAAAATTTAAATTTATTGTAAACTACCACATCACTCCGTGGTTTCTGCTATCCTGCTGTATTCACGCAGAGCATAACAGCCGTCGTGAGCCTCACCGCATACGGTTCTCGACATATCTTCGCCACTTGTTATCCTTGTTATTCCTGCAAGAATAAGAGCCTGCGAGAGCATTTTTCTTTTTTTATCGTCAGCACACAACAGCCCTGCTGTCTGCAGGTGGTTTTTGTGTGGTTTAAGTACCTTTATTATATCATTATGCGGCAGACGTTTTACCCATACGCTTCTATACATATATGAAAGTGTGAGGGTGTTGTCGTCGGTACAAATCACGCTTACACCGTCCTGAGAAAAAATATCGTTGTTTGTAACGTGACGTTCAAGCCTTTCGTTATAAATATTTATAGAATTTTTTGCCCTCATACCAAAATCAGCCTTGCCGAGTCGCTCGTTTTCCTGCACTAAAATCTCAAAAAATCTTTTTGCAAGTTCAAGCTGTTCTTCTCGGCTGTCGGTATCTACATATATTCCCTGACAAGATGAGCAGAAAACCTGATTGGTGTAGCAAACATTTTTCGCTACACCTCGAAGCATCTCGTCGGTTGCATCGGTGCAGGCATAGGCAAACGAAAGCTTATGTCCCCACGCTATAATTTTAGTGGTTATATCAACAAATTGCCTTGCCGCCCTGACAGCCTCGTCACCTCCCCAGACAACTACCCCGTCGCTGAGGTCTGCAAGCTTTTTGAGTGTCTGAGTTTCTGTTGACGGCACATCAAACACATATATATAATCTGCAAGTGTAGGCTCCTCTCGGATAAGCTCGCCTAAAAGCAAAACAGAAATCCCCGAGTCTGAAGCAGGGAGCTTTAATATATTTACATTTCCTGCAAGCAGACCCTCAATCACGCTGTATGCCGGCAGTGCATCAACATTACCTGCCGCAATATGCATAAGTATTCCCAAAGGATAACGCTTGCGTGTGAATTTTGAGTCAATGACTTTTTCTTCGTCGCAAAGCTCAATTTCGCATTTATATTCAAGACCCTTACGGGAAAAGAGATAAAACATTTCTTTAAGCTGTTTTTCGCTCACACCAAACTGCTCAATCAACGGCTTTGCAATACTGTCAAAATCGCCTCGCATAACCCTTGTGCAAAGCTTGTCACAGGCATTTATTACAGTTTCACGTTCAAGCACTCTGCCTTGCTCAAAGGGCTTATATAAATCTTCCCTGAGTCCGTCAATCAACTCAGCTTGCTTTGAATCGTCATAAATTTTACCTTTGTATAGTATCATTTTTTCTTCTCCCACAGGCAGTTTAATACAAATGCGTCGCAGACCTGCAATTTTTGCCCGACAGGGTAAAAATATCACTCGCCGCAAGGCGAATATCACATCTGCGAAGCAGATATATCATTGAAAAGTTGTCAGTCAGACGGCTTTTCGAGGTACTCCTCCGCACCTGCGGCACAGGTTACTATGTCTTTTATTCCCACACGTCCGATAATTTCAAGCCACGGAGATTTTTCACCGCACGGACATAGCTCGTTATGTAGTATTCCTATGTCATCAGTAGCCACGCTGAGCAGCGGCATACTTTTAATCATCGGGGTAAGCAGATTTATAAGCCCTGCCTTGCCATATTCAACAGGTTTGAGCGTATCAGGGTCACGGATAATCACCCGACTGTAGACGGGGATATGAAAATGATGGCAACGGCAATCCGTGTAGAGAATAGGGTGTTCAACTGCTCCGAAAAATTCAATCACGTTTTCGTGACCAATCCCCAGAACCTCCTGCACAAGCTCGTAAAAGTCCTCTTTATCGACTTTTTGTGCATAAAACTGCTTCCAGCCACCTCCGAGTGTGACCATACTGCCCTTTGGCATTTGCAGACGCACACCCTTAGCCTTCATCTCTCTGAGTAAAAAATATGTGTACGCAGGAAAACCGATTGTTCTCATCGGAAAGCTTGATTTTGCACATTTTTCAAGTGCTTCTTCAACCTTATCAAGCTTCAGGTCATAGCCGCTTTCGCTTCTTTCAAGAGCAAAGGTACGACTTTTTGCAGGAGCAAAAAACGTAAATCCGTAGGCAGTTTTGCTTACGGCTGTTTTGTTTGTTTTGCTTGGCT
The DNA here is from genome assembly GCA_036309445.1 of Ruminococcus sp. Lineage (GTDB taxonomy): Bacteria > Bacillota > Clostridia > Oscillospirales > Acutalibacteraceae > Ruminococcoides. The sequence continues at coordinate 4,162 of JAXJTT010000080.1, forward strand.
GATAGCCGAAAATAATGTAATTCACAGGCTTTGCCGACCATAGCCTGTGATATTTTCCGACTCTTGCCACCATATCAAAGCCACGTCGTAATGTCGAAAAATCCAGACCGATATTTGACATCACACCCTTTGTGCCTGACGAAGTAGCTTTTATAAGCTGTTTTGACGGCGGCATACTCTCAAGCGTATGGTGCTTGAAATAGAGTGTCGGTATGAACGGCAGATTTTCAACATCTGAAAAGGTTTTGATATTCTCAGGGTCAAAATCAAATTCATCAAGAATACGCTTGTAATCACTGCAGTTTTCATACTGAAAAACCGCATTTTCACGCATAGCCTCAACAAACAAAGCTTCACTGCCTTGTATGTCATAAATATTTTTGCTTCTGAAAAGCTTATCTGCCGCTTTCATAATTTCACCCCGATTTTTTGTTACAGAGGTTTGTATATTTGTTGTAGGACGGGTGGCTCTCGCCATACGATAGATTTTAGTTTTTATTTAACACAAAATTGCCTTACCGAAAATTTACATTTCTTATTGGGTTGCAGTAACCTATTTCTAAGATATTACATAAGAGTGGTACATCTCACAATCATAATAGAAACTTTTTCCACTGAACAAAATTTACTGTTTAACAAACAGTTTTGCTGTTATAACGTAGGGCGGGGGCTTGCTCCCGCCGAAAAGTTATCCCATTAAAAGTATATGTTTTATAAAATATAATTAACCGATATATCGTATGGTAAAATA
>JAXJTT010000081.1:0-2766 GCA_036309445.1 Ruminococcus sp.
ATGTTTCTGTCCTCATTCTTACGGTCAAAGTATTCTAACTGAATATCACTTCCGCTTTCACGATTTCCTGAACTCTGTTCCTCAGATTGTTCATTCTGCGAACCCAAGTCATCATATCCTGTGCTTTCAGTTCTTCGGTCAAGCCCTCCTGAGCTGACATCTGTTTCATCAGAGTTTCTTCCATATGCAAGGCTCTCTGTTCCACTTCTGCCAGATGTTCTGTCAGTTTGCATTTCGTCAGGTAACTGTAATACAAGACTCTGTGATGCTCTTTCAGGAACTTCCTCCTGAGCTGTGCGTATCTGCCCAAGCTCACCTGTGGCTGAGTTGGCATTGTCAGGTTCGGAAGATTGTAATCGCCTGTCATTGTGTATGTTACTTCGTTCATAATCAGAACTCCTTTCAGATTTAATTTCAACTTCATTGTACTCAGATTTATTATTTTCAGCAATTATGCGATTTCGCTTGTCCAATGAAACTACTGTTTTTGCGATTTCAGCAAGTCCCATTTCTGCTATATCACTTGTAGCATAACCGAGAGCATTAAGTGTATCCTGAGTGTTGAAGTCAGTAACATCTCTAAAATCATCGTCATCAAAGAACAGTTCAGTATCCATATTGAGCCTGCTCATAATCATAAAGGCTACGCTGTTTGTAATTAACTGTCTATAAGCAACAGTTATTGCATCTTCGTCAAGCTCTTCAAGGAAGCTGTCCTCTTTAAGTACGATAAGATCACTGAGATAATCTGAAATATTATCCTCAGTAGCATTCTTTGCAGAACTTATAATAGCCTCTGCAAGATTATCTTTGTTTTCAAGTGTTCCAAAGGTACTTTCAAGTGTTTCGATTATGTCCACTTCGTAACTTTCATCCATATTCCATATAGGAACAGGCAAAGCACGTTCTCCTTCGTGAGTATCAGAAATATCGAAGTAATGCATAAGTCTCTGAGTATTACGATTGGCATCTTCAAACACCGCAATGCCTTTAGCACCACGATTTACCCATCTGCCAAAGCTTTTGTTCCAACGTTCAATTTCTAATACCGCTGTTGCGTTTGGACGCTGAGCGTAAACCAAAATCTGCTCATCAAATCTCAGTTTATAGTTGCGACAAGCTGACAATAAAAACGACTGCCAATTCTGAGGATTAGAAACAACCGTTTTACAGGTTCGCTCATAAAGCTCTGAAATAAGGTCGAATTTTCTTGCCATTATTAAACTTCCTCCTCGCTTTTAGAGATTACTTCATCAGAACCTCCACTCAGGTAGGAAAACAACTTATTTGCTTTTGTCTGTTTCTGAAGTTCAAGAATAATTGAGATTTCAGGAATAGTAATACCGGGGATTTTAAGTATTCCCTCAGTGTTTAACTGTTGCAGTTTCTTTTCGGTGTCATACCCCGAATCTACAAGTTTTGTTAATACCTTGATTTTCTGCTGAAAGGCACTTTTATCTTTCACTATAAATTCCCTCCTAATTTATGTTTATAACAACAGTAACATCGCTGTTGCAATCGCTGTCACATTCCTGTCTTGATAATTCAGGAAAAAGAGCCTGCACACGCTGTCTTGCTCTCTGTAATGTTGCAAAACTTGGAACACCTAACTTTTTGTAATTAAGGACAAACTCACTGAAAGTTAAATTTCCGATATTTTCACCACAACATCTTTTACAGTAGATAAGGAATAAAATCATATCATCATATCTTGATGCAGGACACTCTTTGAGAATATCAATAATATCCGTTTCAATAGCTTTTCTTCTCAATGTTAACACCTCCGTTAAATAAATTAAGGGGTAGCTTGGTTTAGCTACCCCTGAGAATAATAAATTACTTCTTACGATTTCTAATCTGCAAGAAGATAAAACCGCCGATAATCACACCCACAAGTGCAATGGCGATAATCGTTTTAACTGCCATTAGTTTTTATCCTCCTTCTTCTTTTTCTTTAAGAGGACAATGCCTGTTACACCAATGCCGAGAGCAGATAAAGCTGCAAGAATATACCATAAGTTCATATTGCTGTCATCACCTGTTTTTGGTGTATCTCTTAAAATGTTGTGCATTTCAACAGTGGTTGTAGAGTCGTTTTCAACTGTGGCTGTCTTATCATCAGGAAGTACATATACCGCGGATGTCTTGTTAGCAACCTCAGATACTTTATACTCACCAATGCGAAGTCCGTTAATTTCGATAATGCCATTCTTATCGGTTTCAAAAGTCATATCATAACCGTCGGGTCCTGTTACACGGAAAGCAAATCCCTCGACCTTTTTATCAGAAGAGGTCTTTACAATTTTGAGCTTACCTTTCATAGCGTTGTTGATGAAGCCGACACCAGCCTTATTCTCAACGGAGTAGGTTGCTTCATTTGTTTCAATGAATACAGGATAAACTCCTTCATCAAGTAAGAATCCGTCAGGAGCTTTTGTTTCTCTTACAAGATACTTGCCGTAGAAAAGGTCATTTAACTCATAAAAACCTGTTGATGTTTCTTTAAGATTACCGATAAGCTCATCAGACTTATCAATTTTGCCGTTGTCGTTTGTATCCTTATACACCTCGAAAACCGCACCTGTGAGCTTGTTGTCAGGGTAATCAGCGTCAACCTTTGTGAGAGTGATGTTTCCACGGATATGCTCGTTTACAATCTCAACATCAACAACCTGTTTATGCTCTGAAATGTTAACTTCGTAAACTGTATCGTTAAGCACGAAACCTGTTGGCTGTTCGATTTCTCTTACATACCAAATACCATAA
>JAXJTT010000082.1:0-3610 GCA_036309445.1 Ruminococcus sp.
GAATGTTCACTTGTACCGATGAGGTAAAGGTCTTCGCCCTCAATCTTATACATCATTGCATCCATCTCAGCAAAGCTCATTACGCCTGTAACTACGTTACTTCTGATCATATATGGTGGAATGCAGTATGTGAAGCCTCTGTCAATCATAAAGTCACGTGCGTATGAAATAACTGCACTGTGAAGTCTTGCAATGTCTCCCATAAGGTAGTAGAAACCGTTACCTGCAACCTTACGTGCTGAGTCGAGGTCAATACCGTTTACTTTTTCCATAATGTCTGTGTGGTATGGAATTTCAAACTCAGGAACAACAGGCTCACCATAACGCTCAACTTCTACGTTTTCTGTGTCGTCCTTACCGATTGGCACCTGAGGGTCGATGATGTTTGGAATAATCATCATAATCTCGTTTACCTTTTCAGAAAGCTCTGCTTCCTGCTTCTCAAGCTCTGCAAGCTGCTCAGCCTGTCTTGTTACCTCATCTTTGAGAGCCATACCCTCTTCTTTTTTACCCTGAGCCATCAAAGCACCAATCTGCTTTGAAATCTTATTACGGTTGCTTCTGAGTTCATCAGCCTGCTGCTTTACAGCACGGCTCTGAGCGTCAAGCTCGATTACCTTGTCAACAAGCTCAAGTTTGCTGTCCTGAAATTTATTTTTGATGTTCTGCTTTACAGCTTCAGGGTTTTCTCTTAAAAATTTAATATCAATCATTTTTTATTCTCCTGTTATATGAAATTTGTTTCACGTGAAACATTACTTTAGTTTGTTTGACAGATCGGTAAGTTCTTCGTCAGAGTAAAATTCAATCTGAAGCACTCCGCCTTCTTTACCTTTGTTTTTATTAACCTTGATTTTTCTGCCGAGGCTTTCGTTGAGTGCAAGCTCAACCATACTATAAAAAGACGGTTTTCTTTCTACAACTTTTTCCTGATTATCCTCAGGCTTTTTCTTTGCAAGTTTTTCAGCCTGACGAACAGACAAATCATTTTTATAAATTTCCTCAGCAAGTTCAAGCATTTCTTCTTCTGATGAAAGCATAAGCAACGCTCTTGCGTGACCTGCTGAAATTTTATCTTCTCTGAGATACTCAAGCACACTTTCAGGAAGCTTTAAAAGTCTGAGTGCATTTGCAACTGCAGGGCGAGATTTGCCGACAGATGTTGCAACCTCCTCCTGTGAAAAACCGTGTTCTTCCATAAGGGTTTTATAACCTAAAGCTTCTTCAATCGCACTCAAGTCCTCACGCTGGAGGTTTTCTATAAGGGCGATTTCCATTGTCTGAGTGTCTGTAAGCTCTCTGATTGTTACAGGAACTTCTGTAAGACCTGCCATTCTGCACGCACGGTATCTTCTTTCTCCGGCTACAATCTGATATCCACCCATTGGAAGCGGACGAACTAAGAGAGGCTGTAAGAGTCCGTGCTGTGAAATACTCTGTGCAAGGTCGGAGAGAGCGTTTTCGTCAAATTCTTTTCTCGGCTGATTACGGTTTGGCTCAATTTCAGAAATTCTGAGCATTATCGAACTGTTGTTATCTTCGCTGTCGTTTTCAATGAAAATTGCATCAAGACCCTTACCGAGTCCGCCAAATTTCTTAGCCATAGTTTCTCTCCTTTGCTATAATTTCCTGAGCAACTTCTGTGTATGCAGTACTGCCCTTGCAGGATTTATCATAATAAATAACAGGCATACCAAAGCTTGGAGCCTCCGAAAGTCTTACGCCACGAGGAATTACTGTTTTGAAAACCTTGCGTGGGAAGAATTTTTTAACTTCTTCAACTACCTGCTGGGTAAGATTAAGTCTTCCGTCATACATCGTAAGTAGCACACCTTCAATATCTATTGTGCTGTTGTACTGACGCTTGATTCTTCTCACTGTATTCATAAGCTGTGAAAGGCCCTCAAGAGCATAGTATTCACACTGAATCGGCACCAGAAATGTATCTGATGCAGTAAGTGCATTTGCAGTGATAAGTCCAAGTGATGGCGGACAATCGATAATAATATAGTCATAAAAAGACTTTACACCAATCAGTGCATTTTTAAGAAGCGACTCTCTGTTCTTTTTCGAAGCAATTTCAAGCTCTGCTGCCGCCAACTCAAGGCTTGACGGTAAGATATGAAGATTTTCGTATGGTGTTTCAAGGATAGCTTCTTCCGCCTTTAATTCATCTACAAGAATATTGTATGTTGAATATTTAACCTTACGTTTATCTATCGCCACACCACTTGTAGCATTACCCTGTGGGTCAGCATCAACAATAAGCGTCTTTTTACCAAGCTTACCAAGGCAAGCTGCAATATTTACCGCAGTAGTTGTCTTACCAACTCCGCCTTTCTGGTTTGAAATTGATATTACTTTTGCCAAAATATCACCTTTGCTTTCAGGTTTTGCGTTATGTTTAATATTATACCACTATTACATTCTGTTTTAAATATATATAAGAAAATTTCAAGAAAAATTGTTTTCTCTGTGGTGTTTTACATCAAAAAATGTTTCACGTGAAACAAACGTGACGTTAGTTCAAGCTGATAATATAACTTCGTTTATTTTTCAAACTAAACACCATACAATATCCTTATTATGATAAATTCATAAAACTATGTCAGCGAAAGTCTGTATCAGAAACTAATATTTGATACTACAAAAAGAGCCATTGCAATTATGCAACAGCTCTTTTTTACTATTGAGTATTATAATGGTTTGGCTTTAATCTTTCCTGAGTTACGGGGATACTTTGGTGAGGTTAAAGCTCTTTTTTCAATCTCAACAATGTTTCTCTCTCCCCCATCACAAGGAAGAGCAAATGATGAAACCTTTTTAAGTTTACCCCCTAATGTGTTTATAGCTGAGTAAGCATTCTTGATTTCATCATCAGCCTGCGGACCTTTCAAAGCACAGAAGCTACCGCCTACCTTAACATATGGCAGGCAATATTCAGAAAGCACATTTAACTGTGCAACTGCTCTTGAGAAGGAATAATCAAACTGCTCTCTGAGTTCAGTCTGTCTTGCTCCATCTTCTGCCCTGCTGTGGATAATTTCACAATCAAGTTCAAGCTCATCACAAACTTCCTGTAAAAATACAAGCCTCTTATTAAGACTGTCAAGAAGAGTAACCTTCAAGTCAGGTCGTGCAATTTTAAGAACCAATCCCGGAAAACCTGCTCCTGTTCCGACATCTATGATTTTTGCATTCTGCGGAATGTTTACATAATCAAACACCGTTATGCAATCTGCAAAATGCTTGAGCGAAACACCCTCCGGATCAGTTATTGCAGTAAGGTTGATTTTTTCGTTCCACTCCACAAGCAATTCAAAATATCTCTGAAACTGCTCGTATTGCTTTTCCGAAAGCTGTGTTTTGAAGTTTTCTATATGTTTTTTCAGGTATTCTTTTATCTGCATAACTACCTCGTTATTTATTTTGTGCAAGCCATATAAGCAACACACTTATATCTGCAGGCGAAACACCTGAGATTCGTGAAGCCTGACCGATATTTTTCGGCTTGATTTTGTTGAGCTTTTCCTGTGCTTCAAGACGTAAACCCTTAATCTCTGTGTAATCAAAATTATCTGGCAAGAGTTTCTTTTCAAGCTTCTGCATC
>JAXJTT010000083.1:0-3876 GCA_036309445.1 Ruminococcus sp.
CCCTTCCCCTTGGGGAAGGGGGGCCACGAAGTGGTGGATGAGGTCAGCTCTCACGCCGCTTTGCTTCTCACTGCGGCTCGGTCACACTCGGGGTTACCTCATCCGTCTGCCTTTGGCAGACACCTTCCCCAAGGGGAAGGCTTAAACGGGACGGTTACGCCCGATGTGCGGTGGATGAGGTAAAAACAAAAGCCGCGGATTTCATTCAGGACGGACCGTCGGGGACGCCGGTCCCTACAATTTGATGAAAAATATACATTGTCGGGCAATAAAAACTGCTAATAGATAAAAGCTGTCTGCTCGGATTGTGAGTGGTGTCACACCGCCAACGTCACGTTGCTTGCTTGATTTTTTAGAGGGCATAATATATAATGAGGTTTGTATAGCAGGTGAAAATCCCGTTAATTTTTTGTATACTGACACAAGGCTGTCACATACTTGTTTTAAATTATACTTATAAAAATCAGAAAAACTAAAATATATATTTACGGAGGGGCTTATGAGCAGACTACTTGTTGTTGATGATGAATTCAGAATAAGACAGATAATCAGAAAATATGCCGAGTTTGAGGGTTATGAGGTTGAAGAGACTGTTGACGGTATGCAGGCGATAGAGGTTTGTCGTAAGGAGGATTTTGACCTCATCATTATGGACGTTATGATGCCGGAGCTTGACGGCTTCTCGGCTTGCAGAGAAATACGAAAATTCAAGACTACACCTATTATTATGCTTTCAGCAAGAGGTGAGGAGTATGATAAAATTCACGGCTTTGAGCTTGGAAGTGACGACTATGTGGTAAAGCCGTTTTCGCCCAAAGAGCTTATGATGAGAGTTAATGCCGTTATCAAGAGAAGTGGCGGAGCCGTGGAGGGTAACTCAAATGACATTTTCACATTCGAAGGTCTGAGTGTAGATTTTTCAGCCAGAATAGTTACTATAGACGGCGAAAGAATAGAGATGACTCCTAAGGAGTATGAGCTGTTCTTCTATATGGTTAAAAATAAGGGTATTGCACTTACACGTGAAAAGCTGATAAGCGAGGTGTGGGGCTATGATTTCTTTGGCGACGAAAGAACTCTTGATACTCACATTAAGCTTTTGCGTAAGAGCCTCGGGGAATACAGCAAATGCATAGTTACCTTGAGGGGAGTTGGCTACAGATTTGAAACACTTTGACAGAAATGCCACTCCACTCAGTTTCAGGCTGATGAAATATTTCTGGCTGTTCGGATTTTTAATCCTGCTTGTGTTGTGGATTTTTCAGTCGTTTTTTCTTGAGTCTTTTTATACAGCCAGCAAAAAAGCTGATGTCGAGAAGAGTGTTAAAGTAATTGCAAACTCTCTTGAGAATAATAAAAATGTTCTTGCAACCATCGAAAACACTGCTTCACACAATTCCTTGTCGGTTTTTGTGTATGACACATCAACGGGAATTTTCTCCAAGAGATACCAGTGTAACTACGCAAATCCGTCGGTAACATTTGACCTCAGTTTATCTCAGGTGTATTCCTATTATGGTTATGCAATCCGAAATGACGGCAGTTATGTAGATGTGCAGGGAGAAAATCTCAATGATAAAGCAGGAATAATTCTGCACGGACTGATAAATAATTTATCTACAAATGATACAGCACAAAAAAATGAGTGGCAAAAATACAACCAATCCGATGCGAAAATTATGGTGTATTGCGAGATTGTCGAGCTTGAAGACGGCTCGGAATGTTTTTTCGTTGTTACTTCGGTAATTACGCCTGTCAGTACGACAATAGAGATTTTCCGTGACCAGATTTTCTTTATATCTGTAGTGCTGTTTATATTGGCAATTATCATATCATTTTATGCAAGCGGACGTATTGCAAAGCCGATTTCCAAAACAAATAAAGCGGCAAAACAGCTTGCAAAGAAAAATTACAATGTGGAATTTGATGCGGAGGGCTACCTTGAAGTGTGTGAGCTTAACCAGACGCTCAACTATGCAAAAAAGGAACTTGCCGCAACGGAACTTCTGCAAAAGGAGCTTATAGCAAATATTTCCCACGATTTGCGTACTCCGTTGACAATGATTACAGGCTATGCAGAGGTTATGCGTGACCTGCCGGGTGAAAACACTCCCGAAAATGTTCAGGTTATTATTGACGAAGCAACAAGACTTTCAAGCCTTGTAAACGACTTGCTGGACCTCTCGAAAATTCAGTCAGGCTCAGTTAAGATGGAAAGAAATATTTTCAGTCTGAGCGACAGCATTGAGAATATTTTTTCAAGATACTCAAAGCTTAAGGAGCAGGACGGCTATAATATAACTTTTGAAAAACCCGATTGCAAGGTTTATGTCAAAGCCGATGAACTGAAAATTTCTCAGGTAATATATAACCTTGTCAACAATGCGATTAACTACGCAGGAGAGGACAAGACGGTTATTGTTTCTCAGGAAATTCATGGTAAGGTAGTCAGAATAAATGTTACTGACCACGGTGACGGAATTGAGGCTGATAAACTTGAGAATATCTGGGAAAGATACTACAAGGTTGATAAGGCACACAAGCGAAGTATTATAGGCACGGGTCTGGGACTTTCTATCGTGAAATCTATTCTTGATGCACATAATGCACATTATGGTGTTCAGAGTGTCTTAGGCAAGGGCAGTAACTTCTGGTTTGAACTTGAAATACACAAAACTGTCGACCTTGCTGATAAGGAAGATAAAAAATAAATATTGCCAAATAAAAATGGTTGTCCTAACGGGCAACCATTTTTTTGATGATATTAAGTTTATATCATTGTAATGAGCTATTGCGGTTATATAAGTCCTGCAATTGTCAACTGGATTTGTGTAACGTCAGCTATGTCAATAGTGCTGTCAGCGTTTACATCTGCAATCATAAACATATCTGATTTGTTTGTATCAATCAACGCTGTGCCGTCAGCGTTTCTGTAGCCTGCGAGGTGCATCTGGAGGTATGTTGCATCGTTAACGTCGAGGGTACCATCCTGATTTACGTCACCGATAATGCCCACAGGCTTTGGCTCTGAAATTGCAATGAATGGAATTTCGTTTTCTTCGGCATACTCCTGTGCTGCTGTGTTCACATAACCCTTGATTACAAAGTTATCGATTTTTGCACTGCCATTGTAGCCCATAGCGTATATGTTGATAGAATCTACTGTTTTAGGAACAGTAATTTCTGTAAGACCGGTACAGCCGTCGAAAGCATCGATACCGATGGTTTTGAGACCTTGAGGAAGTGTAATATCCTTAAGAGATGAACAATCTGCAAAAGCGTTAGCTTCGATTGCTGTTACAGTGGCAGGGATAGTTATATTTTCAAGAGTAGTACAACTGTCGAAAAGGTTGGATGCAACAACAGTAGCACCGTTTTCGATTACTGCAGTTTTAATGTTAGTATTTGCGAAAGCGTCTAGTCCGCCATTTTTAACATTTTTAGGAATTGTGATTGATGTAAGACCTGTGCAACCATTGAAAGCATCAATACCGATGGTTTTGAGACTGTTAGGAAGTGTAACATTCTTAAGAGATGAACAATCTTCAAAAGCGTTAGTTTCGATAGTAGTTACAGTGGAAGGAATAGTTACACTTGCAAGAGAAGTACAATTGCTGAAAAGGTCGTTTGCAACAACAGTAGCACCGTTTTCGATTACTGCAGTTTTGATGTTAGTGTTTTCGAAAGCATTTATTCCGCCATCGGTAACAGTTTTAGGGATTGTGATTGATGTAAGACCTGTGCAGCCGTTGAAAGCGTCAATACCGATGCTTTTGAGGTTTTGAGGAAGTGTAACATTCTTAAGAGATGAACAATCTGCAAAAGCGTTAGTTTCGATAGCAGTTACAGTGGAAGGAATAGTTACACTTGCAAGAG
>JAXJTT010000084.1:0-2873 GCA_036309445.1 Ruminococcus sp.
AAGTGTTCAGAACTCTATCTTAGCACTTCCTTATTACAACAATGGTTGGGTTTACACATATCCTGCAATCGACCTTGCTACAAAGGTAACAGATGATACTCCAACAACTGAGAAGAAAATCACAAACAGCACAAAGAACAATGTAAACTTCACAGACGTAAGCCTTGGCGATACAGTAAACTTTGAGCTTAAGAACTCAGTAGCAGGCTCAGAGCAGATGAAGCTCACAACATACGCTGTATATGATGATATGAGTGCAGGACTTACACTTAACAAGAACTCATTTGCAGTATATCTTGCAGACAAGGACGGCAAGAAGATTGCAGACCTTACTCAGAACACAGACTATGTTGTTAATGTAACATCAGAAGCAGAGGGCAAGAACACAACATTTAACGTAGCTCTTACTCCTGCTTACCTCGCTAAGTCAGACTTCTATGCTTCAAGCGTAAAATACACAATAGTTACTTACACAGCTAACCTTAACAAGTATGCAATCAAGGGTGCAACAGGCAACCCTAACGAAGATGTTAAGCTCGAATATGGTAACAGCTCAAATGTAAATAGTGTTCCGGGTAACACAGTTTACGTTTACACTTACGGAATTGCTATCACAAAAACAGATGAAGCATCAAAGCCACTCTCAGGTGCTACATTTGAGCTTTACACAACAAAGGCTGATGCAGAAGCTCAGAAGAACGCTATTGCAAGTGGTACATCAGACACTAACGGCAAAGTAGTTTTCAAGAACGCTTTAGGCGAAGAAATGAAGTTACAGAGTGGTACATACTACACAGTTGAAACAAAAGCTCCAACAGGCTACAACCTCTACGGCAAGGTGATTGATGTAGAAATTCCTGTAACATACAACACAGTATTAACTAATGACACTTGGGTTCAGAACGCTCCTGCTGATGGAACAGTTACATTCACAGTTAAAAACACAAAGCCATTCTTCCCTAACACAGGTGGTTTTGTAAGCTACATCTACGTTGTAGGCTTTGCGTTCCTCGCAATTTCTGCATTTGGTGTTTTTGCAACATCACGTAAGAGAAGCACAGTAAAGGCTGAAAAGAAATTTAATATATAAACTAACGTACAACAAAGGGAGAGGGTAACACCTCTCCCTAACTTTTAAAACTATGAAAAAGAAATTATTTTTACTTCTTTGGGGTGTGTTTGCCCTAATCGGTTTATGCTTTGTTGTATATCCAACCATTGCAGATTATATCAACGAAACTCATAACAAAGGTGTTATAAGTGGATATAATCAGAACACTCAGACATTGTCTGATGATGAAATTGAAACTCAGAAATCAAAAGCAAAAAGGTTCAATGAGCTACTTGCTCAGGGTGTTTTTGATACCGAAACGGAAAACGAAGAATATAAAACATTGATGGAATCTTATTATGATATTCTCGACTTTGACGGCATTATTTGCACCGTAGAAATACCCCAAATAAACGTCAATTTGCCTGTTTATCACGGATATGAGAATAACAATGAGGTTTTAAAAAAAGGGTGCGTACACCTCTTAAACACGTCCCTACCGATAGGTGGAGAGAGTACACATTCGGCAATCTCTGCTCACTCAGGCTATCCATCTCAGAAGTTTTTTGATGATTTAGAAGACTTGGTGATTGGTGATACTTTTACAGTAAACGTCTTAAACGAAAAACTTGAATACAAGGTGTGTGACATCAATATAGTAGAGCCTGATGATTCAGAGCTACTTGAAATCGTTGATGGAAAGGACTATGTAACGCTTGTCACATGTTACCCATTTTCCGTAAACACACATCGTCTTTTGGTTCGTGGAGAACGTGTGCAGGAAACAGAAACACCAACAATAAATACGTCAACAATAGACGAAGCTCACACGGATGAGCAATCGTTTAACTATATATTCATAGCACTTGCAGTTTTTATAATTGCGGTTGTGATGCTCGTAATAATTAGAATAAGGAGGACTTGAGATGCTAACAACAAATCTTATAAAAGATGAAGTATATAACAAGTGTTGGGGCAACATCAAAAGCACTGTCAGAACAAACATAAAAGTACCCAAAGAAGTATTACAGACAGACAAACAATGGGCAAAGCTGGGATACGTGGTTGATAGACCAACTGAGAATCACGCACGTGGAGCATACCTATGGACTAACGCTAATTGCGGAAAAAAATGTTTGTATTATTTTTCTGATGAAGTGCGTAAAGGAACAGAAGATGAGCTTAACGCTTTTTTTGCACCCGAACGAGAACGAAAAAAAGCCGCAACAAGAAAATGTAGAGCACGAAAAAAAGCAGAAAAAGAAAAATTTAAAAAGGTAATTGAGATACTTGATAGATTTCAAATTAAAACAGGAAAAATAGATAAATCTAATTTTGATGTTACAAATATTTGCAAAAATATAATCCAAAAAACTGAGTCAGCCGACATAAATGCAGTAAGCGTTGTTGTCATTGACACAGAAAGTACAGGATTAAATCCAATAACAGATGAATTACTGAAAGTATCTATCATATCAGAAACAAAAGAAGTATTATATGACAGTTATTTAAAGCCTTTATTTGCCGAAAATTGGGAAGGTGCAGAAAAAGTTAATGGCATAACTCCTGAGATGGTCAAGGATAGTCCTACCGTTTTGTCTGAGTGTGCAAAAATCAATAGTATTGTAAGTCAAGCAGATTTCATCATTGGTTATCTTCCTGAGTTTGATTTAGAATTTTTAGCAAATATTGGCTGTAAGATTAAAGACAATGCAGAAATAATTGATGTTGCAGAAATTTTTGCGAAAATATATGGTGAATGGTCTGAGTATTATCAATCGTATAAGTTTCAGAAATTAACTACTTGTGCTTCATATTACGG
>JAXJTT010000085.1:0-3343 GCA_036309445.1 Ruminococcus sp.
GCATAAGCTCTGTGCTGTTCGTCTTCGTCAAATTCAATTGCAAGCATCTCTGCACAGGTTGTAAGTCCCAACTGCGATGTTTTGTCATCAAAGGACATACAGTTTTCGCAATACACCTGTAAGTCGCAATATTTTTTCAGAAACGGCAACTGCTGTTCGTGCTGATAATAGAAATGATTTTCAATAAGAGCAAGTATATCTGATGTACCCCATGTCAGAATGGTACACCCTTGCGAAAATTTCTTAAATGCTGACACTGCGTGCATAAAAGTGTGACCTTTATCCTGCAATTCCTGATTGGTTATGTGGGTCAGCTTTTTTACTTTGGAACACAGTTTTTTACCGATCTGAGGTGCGACAAGCATCTCAAACCGGTCTGTGATATTAAAATTTTCGTCAGTTTTTATTGCACCGAACTCAATTATTTCATTTACATATCGATGCACCTTGTTGCTGTATGAACCGTTCCATTCAAGATCTAAAATTACATAACTCATTTTTTACGGAACGCCTGCTTCATTCTGAGTTCTTTTGAAAGGATACGCTTACGCATACGGATATTCTCAGGAGTTACCTCAACAAGTTCGTCATCAGCAATAAACTCAAGGCACTGCTCAAGAGAAAGAATTGATGGCGGTGTAAGCTTGAGAGCATCATCAGAGCCTGACGCACGTGTGTTTGTGATGTGTTTTTTCTTACATACGTTTACTGTGATATCCTCAGCCTTAGGGCTTGCACCTACAATCATACCCTCGTACACAGGCACACCTGCACCAACAAAGAGTCTGCCTCTCTCCTGTGCGGCATAAAGGCCGTAAGTTACTGTTTCACCTGTTTCAAAAGCGATAAGTGAGCCCTGATGACGTGTTACGATTTCGCCCTTGAATGGCTCGTAGCCGTCAAATACGTGGTTCATAATACCGTTGCCGTTTGTATCTGTGAGGAACTCCGGACGATAACCCATAAGACCTCTTGACGGGATTCTGAATTCGATATGTGTTGAGCCACCCTCACGTGTACCCATATTTATAAGCTCTGCCTTACGTGAGCCAAGCTTCTCCATTACAGCACCTACATAAGCATCAGGCACTTCGATAATGAGAAATTCCATCGGCTCGTGAAGCTTGCCGTCAATCATCTTTGTGATAACCTCCGGACGTGATACCTGAAATTCGTAGTTCTGTCTACGCATTGTTTCAATAAGAATTGAAAGGTGAAGCTCACCACGACCTGATACCTTGAATGTATCTGCACTGTCGGTTTCTTCTACACGCAAAGCAACATTTGTTTCAATCTCTTTGAAAAGTCTGTCACGAAGGTTTCTTGAAGTTACAAACTTACCCTCTCTGCCTGCAAAAGGTGAGTTGTTTACAATAAAATTCATTGAAACGGTAGGCTCGTCAATCTTTACGAACGGGAGCTGTTCAACACGCTCGTTCTCGCAGATTGTCTCACCGATATTTATATCCTGAATACCGCTTACACAAACGAGATCGCCCATTTCAGCAGTTTCACATTCAACTCTCTTAAGACCCTCAAACTGATAAAGCTTGCCGATTCTTGCGTTCTTTGAAACAGTACCGTCTGTGTGGCAGATAGTAACACTCTGTCCGTTCTTTACTCTGCCTCGCTCAACCCTGCCGACACCGATTCTGCCTACAAACGGGTCAGCATCTATATTTGAAACAAGAATCTGTAAACCGTCATCAAGCACACCCTGTGGTGCAGGAATTTCGTTTACAATAGCTTCAAACAACGGCTTCATATCTGTGCCTCTCTCAGTCGGGTCAAGACTAGCGTAGCCGTCTCTGCCTGAAGCATAAACAACAGGAAATTCAATCTGGTCTTCGTCGGCACCAAGCTCGATGAAAAGGTCTAAAACTTCGTCTACTACCTCCTCAGGTCTTGCACCCGGACGGTCGATTTTATTAAGAACAACAAGCGGCTTTTTGCCAAGACCCAAAGCTTTTTTGAGTACAAATCTTGTCTGAGGCATACAGCCCTCAAATGAGTCAACAAGAAGCACTACGCCGTCTACCATCATAAGGATACGCTCTACCTCGCCGCCGAAGTCAGCATGTCCCGGAGTATCTACTATATTGATTTTTATATCGTTATACATTACGGCTGTATTTTTTGAAAGAATTGTAATTCCTCTTTCTCTTTCAAGGTCGTTAGAGTCCATTACTCTCTCGGCTACAGCCTCATTAGCTCTGAAAATACCACTCTGCTTGAGGAGCTGGTCAACGAGTGTTGTTTTACCGTGGTCTACGTGGGCAATAATTGCAATGTTTCTAAGATTGTTTCTTACGTCCATAAAATACCTCTGTTCTGATAATAGTCAGTTTTTATTTTTACATACATTTAAATTATATCACTGTATATTTAAAATTTCAATTTTTTTTGCAAATTATTTAAATATATCTTTTATAAAAATCAAAAATCAACTTTATTTTATGCATTTGCTAACTTTTTCACTTTACATAATCGTCGGATTGTTATATAATTAACATAGTTGTTCTGCTTTAGCTGAATAAACACATTTATGTATAACGGAGGTAATTTAAATGGGTTACACTATTGCACAAAAAATTATTAAAGAACACCTTGTATGCGGTGAGATGGTTGTGGGTAACGACATCGGTCTCAGAATTGACCAGACTCTCACACAGGACGCTACAGGTACTATGGCTTATATTGAATATGAGGCTATGGGTATTCCAAGAGTAAAAACTGAGAAAAGTGTTGCTTACATCGACCACAACACTCTCCAGACAGGTTTTGAAAATGCCGATGACCATAGATTTATCCAGTCAGTATGTAAGAAGCACGGCATCTACTTCTCAAGACCCGGTAACGGCATCTGCCATCAGGTTCATCTTGAGAGATTCGGCAAGCCGGGCAAGACTTTAATCGGTTCTGACAGCCATACTCCTACAGGCGGCGGTATCGGTATGCTTGCTATCGGTGCAGGCGGTCTTGACGTTGCTGTTGCTATGGGCGGCGGTGCATACCACATCACAATGCCCGAGATGGTAAGAGTTAACCTTACAGGTAAGCTTTCACCCTGGGTATCTGCAAAGGACATTATTCTTGAGGTACTGCGCATTCTTTCTGTTAAGGGCGGCGTAGGCAAGATTATCGAGTACGGCGGTGAAGGTGTAAAGACACTTTCCGTTCCTGAGCGTGCTACTATTACAAATATGGGTGCTGAACTTGGTGCTACAACATCTATCTTCCCATCAGACGAAGTAACTAAGGCATTCCTTAAGGCTCAGGATAGAGAGCAGGATTGGGTAGAACTTAAGTCTGATGAAGACGCAGTTTATGACGAGGTTATCGA
>JAXJTT010000086.1:0-6388 GCA_036309445.1 Ruminococcus sp.
GAGCCATCAACAGAGG
This sequence comes from Ruminococcus sp., assembly GCA_036309445.1. Classification (GTDB taxonomy): domain Bacteria; phylum Bacillota; class Clostridia; order Oscillospirales; family Acutalibacteraceae; genus Ruminococcoides. The sequence continues at coordinate 17 of JAXJTT010000086.1, forward strand.
CTACAGAGCCTTCAACAGAAGCTACTGAGCCAACAGAGACACAGCCTGTTGTAAGCGACGTATACGTAGTTGCTGGTTCAGAACTCCTTTGCGGTGTAAACTGGAACGGTAACGCTGACGAAGCTACAGACAACGTAATGGTTGAGGCTGACGGCGTTTACACAAAGGTATTCACAGATGTACAGCCTGCTGAGGGTCTCCAGCTTAAGGTTGTTAAGAACAACACAGACTGGATCGGCGACGAGACAGGCAACAACATCACATTTAACGTTACAACAGCTTGTGACGTTACAGTAACATTTGACCCTGCTACAAGCAAGATCACAGTTACAGGTGACGGCGTTGAGTTTGTAACAGAGCTTGAAGTTGAAGCTATGTACGCAGTTGGTGCTGGTGACGAAAACTGGCTCCACGGCGTTGTTTGGAATCCTGCTGCTGAAGAAAACAAGATGACAGAAATCTCAGAGAAGGTTTACCAGATTACATACACAGATGTTGCTGGTTTCGCTGAGGGTTATCAGGTTAAGTTCGCTGCTAACGGCACATGGAACGACAGCTGGGGCGGCGTTTACACAGAGGGTGCTGAGTTTGATGCTGTATACAACGGCGACAACCTCATCGTTCCTGTAAACTATGACCTCGCTGACATCACACTTACACTTGACCTCACAGCATTTGATTATGCTACAAAGACAGGTGCTAAGGCTACAATCACAATTGTAGAGAAGAAGGCTGCTATCCTTTACGGTGACGTAAACCTCGATGGCACAATTGATGTTACAGACGTAACATGCATCCAGATGTACCTTGCTAAGTACGAGAACGCTGTTGACGCTGAGCTCGGTGCTACTCTTGCTGACGTAACAGGCGACGGCTATGTTGACGTAACAGACGTAACAGCTCTCCAGAAGTACCTCGCTGGTGGTTACACAAACACAGGTGTTGCTGGTACAGAGTACGTTGCAGCATAATTTAAATTCTGATATAAATTAAATATTTATATTGCAACCCCCGCAGTTTTTTCTGCGGGGGTTATTGTTTGTTAGGAAAAATGTGATATAATATTATCATACTAATCTCTATTATAAAGAGGGTGAACAGCTTGATAATTCACGATATTTCAAGGGATACGCTCACAACTGAGCCATACACAGGAGACCCTGAAACTCAGGTAGACACGCTTGCAAATATGGAAAACGGCGATATCTGTAATCTTTCTGCAATACATATGTCTGTGCATACAGGCACTCATATTGACGCTCCCAAGCATTTTTGTGAGGAGGGAAAGGCAATAGACGAAATCCGCCTTAATACTTTCACTGGAAAGTGTACGGTCATTTCGGCAAACAGAATCCTCACGGGTGAGGATATGGACGAGCTTTTGCCACGTTGCAGAAGAAGAATACTTATTCACGGAGAGGGAAATGCTTTTCTTTCTGCAAGTGCGGCAAGAGTTATTGCAGACAGTAAGGTTGTACTTGTTGGCATTGACGCAAATTCAATTGCTCCCGAATACGAGGTTGCGATGACGCATCGTATTCTTTGTGATGCGGGAATTGCAATTCTGGAAAACCTTGATCTGAGCGATATTTCAGATGGTGAATATGAAATCTGTGCTTTTCCGATAAAATTCGGAGGACTTGAAGCGGCACCCTGCCGTGCAATTTTGCTTGAACAGGAAAGAGGACTTTAATTATGCTTAAGATGGTTGTTTTTGACCTTGACGGAACACTTGTAGATTCACTCACAGACCTTGCACTTAACGTGAATAAGGGGCTTAAAGAGGCTGGTTTGCCTGAACATCCGGTAGAGTCTTATAAGCAGTTCATAGGCAACGGCAGAGAGGTTATGATAAAAAAAGCAATGGGCGACAGTTCCGATAATGAAGCTCTTTTTAATATTGCAAGAGATGTTTTTGATAAAGAATATGCTGTGCATTGTAATGACAATACACAGGAGTATGCAGGTTGCACAGCTCTTTTAAATGCACTTGCACAGAAGAATATTTTTACGGGTATACTTTCAAATAAACCAGACGAATTTGTAGGAATGATTGCTCAAAAGGTTTTCCCGACTCATAGCTTTACTGAAGCGTGGGGACAGAAGACTGAATACAAAAGAAAGCCGGACGGGGAAGCGTTGCTTGCTATGCTTAAAAAACACGCTGTAAAGGCTTCTGAGTGCCTTTATATCGGAGACAGTGATGTAGATGTGTTTACAGCAAAAAACGCTTGTGTGCCAATGGTTGGCGTAAGCTGGGGCTTCAGAGGCAAAGAAGAGCTTATGCAGGCAGGGGCAGAGTATGTGGCTGATAATGCAGAAGAATTGTTAAGCTATATTTTAAAGCAGTTGCAGGAAGCGTGATTTTATGAATAAAATCAATTATCAGAAAGAGCTTGATAAAATTACAGAAAATCTCAGCAAAACAGGTCAGACACCTGTTTTGCTTTTGCATGCCTGTTGTGCACCGTGTTCAAGTTATTGTCTTGAATACCTTTCGCAGTATTTTAAAATATATATTTATTTCTATAATCCGAATATTTCTGATAAAGAAGAATACCTGTATCGTCTGAATGAAGAAAAAAGACTGATTTCAGAAATGAACTTTAAAAACAGCGTTGAGATTATAGAAAGCGAATATGACTCAAAGGTTTTTTTTGACTATACAAAAGGTCTTGAAAAAGAACCTGAGGGCGGAGCAAGATGCAAAAAGTGTTTTGAACTAAGACTTGAAAAAACAGCTCAGAAGGCAAAGGAACTTTCGGTTGATTATTTTACGACTACACTTACCATAAGCCCTCTTAAAAACGCACAGCGTTTAAACGAGATTGGTACACAAATGGCGGATGAGTACGGAGTAAAGTGGCTGTATAGCGATTTTAAGAAAAAAGAAGGCTACAAGCGTTCAATTGAACTCTCTAAAATATACGATTTATACCGACAGGATTACTGCGGATGTGTGTTTTCAAGGGTTGAATCAGAAAAAAGAAAAAATTTTTAAAAAATTTAAAAAACTTTAAAAAAAGTGTTGACAAACGGGGTGTTATACTGTATAATAACACTTGTTGAGAAACACGGAGAGGTGTCCGAGTGGTTTAAGGAGCTAGTCTTGAAAACTAGTGATCCCGCAAGGGACCAAGGGTTCGAATCCCTTCCTCTCCGCCATTATTTTTTTATAGAGATATAAAGAAATTAACCATTGTTGGAGGATTACTCAAGTGGTTAAGAGGCTCCCCTGCTAAGGGAGTAGGTCGCTAACGCGGCGCGAGGGTTCAAATCCCTTGTCCTCCGCCAAGAAAAAAGCCTGATTGTTTTGCAATCAGGCTTTTTTCAATTGAATTTATTTTATAACAGATATTTTAGCGTAAGTTAGTAAAAGGAAATAAATTCTTTTACGCTATACAGAGAATAAAGATATGGTCCGATAAATTTTCATTCTGAGCCATATCATCTTGAAGAAGGCAAGTATCGACAGGTAATATCATATTCAGGGTTATTTCTCATAATCAACAATAAACTTCTGATTACACTTACACCGACACAGTACTTATTCTGTGTCGGTATATATTTTGGTTGATTTCATTTTATAAAATATTGTTTTTGATTGTGATATTATGTTGCTATAAATGTTTGTGGTTATTAACCTTGTTTTAAGAATTATTTATTTATAGAAAAATAATTCTATTAGTGATTTTAATTTTAGTGAATAAATATATGAAAAATATATTGACAAAATATATAAGATAATATAAAATATAAGAGAAGTAAATCCACTTCAAATCATCCAAAGGTTTCGTCTGTTGTATTTTACGCAGGCGGAATCTTTCATTTTGTTATAATAAATTGTTATTATAGCTTTATTTGTGTATAATCGAAGATATTATAAAAACATATTGTATTTGTTATAGGCAAATACTATTAATAAAAATATAAATGTATATTGGGTTAAACGAAATTTTTTAAAATACATATTTTTCTAAATAAGAAAAATGTATTTCTGAGGAAAAGCTTTTTATTTGCAGAATACTTACCTCAAGATTTTAAAAATTTTAATAATAAAACAAGTGTAAAATCTTGCTTTAGTGCTTTATATCAATTTATAAAAATATATGAAAATAAAGGGCAACATACACACCGCAATTAAGGTGTATGTTGCCCTGTTTATTTTATTCAGTAACCGATTTTTGCGAGGAAACCTTCACAGCCGTTGCAAATGTCGCTGTAAGTAACATCGAAATTACCTGTATACCAAGGGTCAGCAACATCACGTGGGTTGTCTGTAAAATCAAGGAGCTTATAGAGCTTGCCGTCAGTGTCACCACTGAAAATACGCTTCATATCACGCATATTCATACTGTCCATACAAATTATGTAGTCGTATTTCTGATAATCGGCTTTTGTAATTTTTGTTGCATAACGGTCAGAAAACGGAATTTTCTTTTCTCTCAGTATACGCTGAGTGCCGTGATGAACATTACAACCGAGTGCCTCGTTGCTTGTTGCGGCTGATGCAATATAAAAATCGTCGGCAATACCACGTTTTGCAACCATATTTTTAAAGACAAATTCAGCCATAGGGGAGCGACAGATATTGCCAAGACATACAAATAAAACTTTTGTCATATTTTTAATCCTTCCTTTTTAGAAATTCGATATGCCGCAAATTTACCCATAGCGGCGGCTGTTGGAAGTCCTCCGGGACCCATAAGCCATTGACCTGCGAGCATTACGTTGTCAATACCTTTAACAACACCTGCTGTTGTGATGCTTTTTGCAAGCTTTGTGTTTACAAAGCTCATATATGCACCGCCATAGCAGTTACAGTAACGATTATACGTCATCGGAGACCAAATATCAAGCACTTCAATTTTATCATTAAGAGCAGGATATTCTGAAATTACTCTCCTTTTTATTTCTTCTCCAAGCTGTTGTTTCACTTTGTTATAGGATTGCTTGTCATTATAGAGTGCTTTCCAATATTCAAAATCTTTTTCTAACTGCGAGAAGTTTGATTGAATAACCATTTTGCCCTTCGGTGCAAAATCAGGCTCATATTCATAAGCCTGTATGCTCATAGCATCAACCGTAGTTTTTCCTACAGTTATCTTTTCACAGGAGAAAACTCTTGTGCCTGTAAGTTCAGCAAATGTACCGTTAACCCCAAAAGCAACCTGAAAACCGCTTGATACAGGATAAAGCACCCTGCTATCAAACTGTTTTTTCAAATCCTTCGGCATATAACGCTCAGGCAAAAGCTTATCAAATGTGTGGTGCATATCACAGGCACAGATTACATAATCAGCACTGATTTTATCACCACTTTTCAGCAGGATTCCCGTAGCTTTGTTGTTTTCAAGCATAACTTTTTCAACGTCGGTGTTTGTATGGATAATGCCACCTAGTTTTTTGTATTTATCGGCAATACGTAAAGCTGTTTTAAGCGAGCCGCCCATTGGAATATCACCATTGCCGCTAGTAACTGTAGCGTAAGAAACAATAAAAGCATAAGCCTGATAACCGCTTGGCATATAGTCTGTAATAGCACGTCTGATAAGCGGATGCTTGAATCTGTTTGCAAGCTCGTATATGTCCATTTTGCCGTATTCATTCATAACTTTGCCCATAGCTTTCATAGACATTCCAAGCTTCATAAATTCAAAAATATTCATCATATCAAATGGCTTTTCAACTGGTACAGTCATACTTTCAGCAAGCTTTGTATAATCAATGAGCTTGTTGATTTCTTTTTCATCAGCAGGGGAGAGAGCAAGCATTTCTTGCCTTGTGCGTTCCATATCCCTCCAGAATGTGAGTGTCTGACCGTTGAGTTTGGATGAAAAGAACATTTCTTTTTTGTATGTTTCAACACCATCACCCAAGGCACCGATTTCTTTCCAAAGTTCGTGAAGAGCTGTGCCTTCCTTAGTGCCTGTCAGCCAGTGAATACAGTTGTCTATAAAAAATCCCTTTCGTTGCCAGCCTGTGCAAAGGCCACCTATAACAGAGTTTTTCTCGTAAATTTCAGTATTAAATCCGGCTTTCTGCAATAAAATACCTGCGGTCATACCACTGATTCCGCCACCTATAATTATAATCTTTTTCATATATATCACCTTTTAAATATTAACAATTTCTTATTATATTTACAATCCAATCAGGGTCGGGCAACTCAATTTGTGGATTGCTTGCGTAGTGTTCAGCAATGCCGTGAATACTGCACCAGAAGGCGTTTGAAAGTGTGAGTGGGTCACCATTTCTTATACTACCTTCCTGTTGACCCCATTCTATAATGGGAACAAACTGCTCTATAGTGTTTGTCTGCATCGCAATCTCTTTGATATGTGGAGGAGTAGCTTCGCTTCGCTGTGCATC
>JAXJTT010000087.1:0-36573 GCA_036309445.1 Ruminococcus sp.
AAGGAATATCCTAAGAATAAAAAGGGAAAGAGAAAAGCTCTGGCTTGATAAATCAAAATATAAGAGGTATTAGTATGGGTAAAAGAAAATTTTTAAACGCCAAGTTTAAAAAAGAGGAAAAATTCTCTGAATATATTAAAGATAAAATGTTGCAGAGAATTTGTGAAATTATTGGAAAGCCTATAAAATCAGATACTGCCTTGCTTGAACAAAAGAAAAACTATGAAGATTTCAAAGGTACGCTGAGAGTTGATATATTGGCTGAGAGCGTTGAAGGAACGTATATAGCTATCGAAAACCAATTTTTCTTATCAAATCACGATCATTTCGGTAAGTTGTTTACTTATGCAACAATGTTTGGGAGTGAAGAAAAACCTGTTACGGACATCGTATGGATAGTAGAAAAAGTACACAAAGAACATTATGAAGCTGTAAATATAATTAATAATCTTTTGAAAGAGAAGGATGTTAATTTTAAAATTTGGCTGTTGATTGCAAAATTGGATGATAATGATGAAGTAGTTATCAATGAGCCTTTAAATGAAGACTTTTTTAAATGGGGAGATAAACTTACAAATGATCCAAAAAATAAAATAGAATTAGACCAGTTTATGCCTGAATTAATGAAACATATAAGAGTGGTATTGTCAGATTGGAATGAACCGAAAAGAGCAAGCACAACATCACATTGCATTACAGTAACTAATAGAAGCAAGCCATATAATCTTAATATAGCTTTTAGAACTGCAGAAGATAAATTTAAAATAGAAGCTATATTTAATAAACATAATCAAAAACATAAAGAACATTACAAAAGTAAGGTGCCAGAAAATTGGGATGCTATTATTGAGGGTTTAGAGGATTATTCATTTAATCAAATTATACAAGAATACGATATTGATTATGCAATAGAAAAGACTTACGTTAAAATCTGTGGCTTATTTATTGCTGATATTGAGAATATAAACAATTGGCAGGATTACATTGATAAAGCGATAACATTGTTGTTGACAATCGTTGAAATATCAGATATGGTGCCTCGCTATTGATAAAAATAAAACACAAAAATCTCCAAAAACTCAGATTTTATGCGGATGCTACGGTAAGTAGCATCCGTTTTTTGCGTTTGTAAACAGGTGTAGGTGGTGCTACTTCACGGTTTTGTGTATGATATGTGTGTCAAATCAAAACAACAAAACGGAGGTTGCAGTATGAACAAGCAAAAAGAAATTATCATTGAAGCAAGAAAGCTAAAGAAGAGTTTTCGCACAGGCGACACAGAACAGACAATATTTGAAAACTTGAATCTTAATATATATAAGGGTGATTTTACAATTATTATGGGCAGCTCAGGTGCAGGTAAGTCAACGCTAATGTATTCACTTTCCGGAATGGACCGCCCGACAGCAGGCGAGGTTGTTTTTAACGGGAAGAAAATTACATCATTAAGTGACGATAAGCTGGCTGTTTTCAGACGTAAAAATTGCGGTTTCGTTTTCCAGCAGATTTATCTTCTTGACAAAATGAGTCTTATGGATAACGTGCTGACGGCAAGTGCTTTGTCGGGTGAAAATAAAAAAGATTCAGTAAAACGTGCTAGGGAGCTTTTTGAGCTTGTGAACATTCCCGAGATTACACGCAAAAAATTTGTGTCACAGGTTTCGGGTGGTGAGGCTCAGCGAGCAGGAATCGTAAGAGCTGTAATTAACAGACCTGAGGTTTTGTTTGCCGACGAGCCTACAGGTGCATTGAACTCCAATAACTCAACAGCCGTGCTTGATGTTTTTTCAAAACTCCACAATGAGGGGCAGAGTATTATTATGGTAACTCACGATAAGAAAACAGCATTAAGGGGCAACCGAGTGCTTTATGTAAGAGACGGTAAAGTTTTTGGTGAGTGCGACCTCGGAGGTTATAAAGAGGGAAGTAAAGAGAGAGAAGCAAAGCTGAACAGCTTCCTTACAGAGATGGGATGGTAATATGAGAAAAATACTGAATCAGGTTTCATATAACTTAAAAAAAGATAAATCGTCCTTTGTGTCGTTCGGGATCATCATTCTGATAACAGCTTTAATATTAAACTGTGCGTCGGTTCTGATGTTACAGGTTGATACTGCTTATGATGAAAAGTTTTTAAAACTCAACACCGCTGAAGTGAATGTTATTGTTCCCGAAATTCAGGGCAACAGTGAGCTTGAAAATGCAATCAGTAAGATTGACGGAGTTGAAAAGACAGAGAGCCACAATGCAATTATGATTGAAGCAACAGTCAAGGATTTCAACGGCACAGACTTTTCGATGAACACTGTGTTTTACAACATCGACAGCAAGCGTTCTATAAACGAGTTTGAGCTTGTATCAGAAAACAAAAAGAATGTAAGCAATCCAATATATATTCCGCTTTATGTTGCAGAGTTTGGCGGTTTTGCTCTAAACGATGAAATTGAATATATTATTGATGGTAAGTCACATCGCTTTATTGTTGCAGGAATTATCGAGGAAATGCAGTACGGCAACTACGGCTCGTCACTTTTGTGTGCATATCTGCCGCAAAATGAATTTAGTGAGTTTGTAAAAACATTAAGTGATAATTCTGTTACAGAATATTCAATAGCGTTAAGTGAGAGTGCAGACTTAGCAAAAGTTAAGGACTCCGTAAGCAAAGAGCTTGAGAACAAAAACGTGATGATGCTTTCAAATATTGACAGTGAAAGCGTAAAGGGTGTCCGTACAATGACTTGCGATTTGCTGATTCTGATTTTGTTTGCTTTTGCACTCATCATTCTTGCAGTAAGTGTATTTCTTAGTAATTTCAGAGTGAAAAATGCTATTGACTCAGAAATTGTTAATATGAGCGTTCTTAAAGCTTTGGGTTATACAAGCGGTCAGATTGTAGCAGGAATCACTTTGCCTTATGCGATTGTTTCATTGTTCTTTGCGATGTCGGGAGTGGTGCTTTCTTATACTCTCCTTCCGTTACTTTCTACAGTGCTTACTGTTCAGTCAGGTTTTTCATTTGAAATAAGCTTTGACATTATAAGCTACCTCGTTGTTTCCTGTGTTCTTGCTTTGGTTGTTACATTCTTTACTTTTATATCTGCACGAAAAATCAGGAAAACACAGCCAATAGAGGGATTAAGAGGCAATATAAATACAAAAGGTTCAAAGAAAAATTATTTTCCGCTTGAAGAAAGCAAGGGCAACACAAAGGTATTGCTTGTACTTAAACAGATTTTTGCGTGTAAAAAGCAGAATGTAATGCTCTTCTTAGTATCATTTGTCCTAACTGTATTAATAGCTTTTTCGGGTACACTTTTTTATAATGTCGGTGTAAAGCCTGAGAATTTTATGTATGCTCTTTCTGATGAATCCTCAGATGTGATTGTTGAACCGCAGAGAGACAAAATAAATGAACTTGCGGTTATGTTGAATGATGATGCACGTGTAGAAAATTCGTTGCAATATATGACTGCAGGTGTTAAAATTGAAGAAAAGGCAGTAAAAGCTTTTGCTTGTGAGGATTTCTCAAAGGTACGAAACGATGTTTGCTATATGGGCAAAAATCCAGTTAATTCAGATGAAATTGCTTTAGGACGTGCTTTTGAAGAAACTTTCGAAATTGGTGATACAGTAAAAGTAAATCTCAATGATACCGAAAAAAGCTTTAAGGTAACAGGCTTTGTTCAGAGCGTTAATTTAAATGGTGAGCTTTGTGAGCTTAGCTTAGAGGGTTACTCAAGATTTTTTGAAGATGAACCGTCAACTGTGTTTTATGTGTATCTAAAAAATCCGGATGACGCAGAAAAATTCGCCAAGGAATATAAAAACGTATATTCTGACTTGGTGAAGAATACAGTAAATTCCAAAAAGCTTATGGATGAAGCTCAGGAAATGTATATGAGCATTACAGTGGTGCTTGTAGCTGTGATTTTTGTGGTTACAATTCTTATTGTTGTTTTTATCTTATATATAATAATAAAATCCTTGCTTGTTAAAAGAAGGCAGGAGTTAGGTATATACAAATCAATGGGATACACAAGCTCTCAGTTGATTTTACAGACAGCAGGCTCATTTCTGCCTGTGTCAATCATAGCAATTATACTTTCAAGTGTTGCGGCACTTTTCTATATGCCTTGCATTTATCAGTTTGTTTTCGAGGCATTGGGTGTTATGAAAAATAATATTGAAGTTTCATTTGGCTTTTTAATGTTGTTTGCCGCAGTTCAGATTATAGTAAATATTATTATAAGTGTTATTTTATGTATGCCGATAAGGAAAATATCAGTGTACGCATTAATTAAGGAGTAAAGGTGACTAAAATGGATTTTGGTGATAAGTTAAAACAGTACAGAGTAAAAGAGGGTCTTTCTCAGGAGCAGTTAGCTGAGAAAATCGGTGTATCTCGTCAGGCTATTACAAAGTGGGAGACAAAGCGTGGTCTTCCTGATGTTGAAAATATGATTATCCTTGCAGAGCTTTTCAAGCTTACACTAGATGAGCTTGTACTTGCCGAAGTTAAAAAACAGGAAGAAAAACCACAGATTTTTGAAAGTGAAACAGTCTATGACATTGATATGCAGAAGCATTTTGACATCAACTTGGGCGGAGCAAGAAAAATTACCCTCAAAACAGGTGCAGACGAGAAAATTCATATCCTGCTTTCTTCAGATACTCTTTCTGATATAGGCTCACTTTTTAAGATTAAGCTTGACGAAAGGAAAAACAGACTTGATGTAGAGCTTGAAAATAAAAAGGGCGTAAGCCGTTTTGAAACACAGGAAAGTGTAGATATTACACTCCTGCTTCCTGAAAAATTTACTGAGCATACAGAAGTTTCAGCAAGTGTCAAGGAGCTTTATATTGAAGATTTGCGTCTTGCACGTCTTGAATACGACGGAGATGCAGAGAAAATTTATATCAGCAACACAGAGGGAAGTGTTGAGCTTACTTCAAAAACAGATTACGAAATCTACGTTTCGGGTAACTGCACAAAGCTTGATGTAAATCAGTTCAAGGCAAAAGCAGTTGTTCACCTTAAAAATGCCGATAATTACAAGCTTTTAAACAACGGCAGAAAATGCAAACTCATCACACGCAAAAATGGTGAAACAGTTGAGCTTTCAGAAAACGAATTAGCCGAAAATACAATCAGCACCTCAGGTCTTTTCTCTGAACTTATTGTTGCTCCGCATTCTTAAATTCTTGGTGCAAAATAACTTCTGTTATGATATACTCATTTTGGACTAAGAGAAAAATTTGAAGTTGGTGGTGATGTAAAGTGAATTATAAAGAGAGTATAGAGCAAACAAAACAAGGTTTTGAAGAAAGCTTTCGAGTTGGAGCGTACTATAATAAGCAAACAAGGGATGATATGCATTTGGAATTAATTTTAAGATGCATACAAGTGGAACCGGGAATGAAAATTCTTGACTTAGGAACTGGTTCAGGCTATTTAGCGTTTCCGTTTGCAGAAAAGTATAAACAGGTGGAAGTAGTAGGGTTAGATATAGTAGAAAAAACTCTAGAGGAAAATCAGAGAAAGGCTGAATTAGATGGCATTAACAATTTACGTTTTGTGAGCTATGATGGAATGGATTTTCCGTTTGATGATAATTCATTTGATATAGTTATTTCAAGGTATGCATTGCATCATTTTCCGGCAATTCATGATACATTTCGTGAAATTAGTAGGGTGCTGAAGAAAAATGGAATCTTTTTTTTGTCTGACCCAACTCCGAATGATGATGATATAGAACGCTTTGTAGATGAATATATGCAGATGAAAAAAGATGGACACATAAAGTTCTATACAAAAGACGAATGGGAAAAAATGGGTAATTCGGTTGATTTGATGTATATTGATGATTTTGAGACGAGCATCCGTTTTCCAAGAAAAAAAGATACAGCTTTGGAGTTTGATGATATCATTAGCAGACACAATGAAGCTGTCATAAGGGGATATGAAGTTGAAATAATAGAGGACGAAATTTGGATTTCAGAAAAAGTAAACAATCTTTTGTTTAGAAAAAATAAGCAATTATAGAATAGATGTTTTTCCACAAAATTAAATTTGTAAAGAGAGATAAATTTCAGTTCTACAGTGCATTTATTTTTAGTGAAATGCTGATTGATTTAATTACTGGTTGTGCTATAATATCCTCATGGCAACACTTTGGCAACAGAAAATCAGTAAGCCAAAATAAAATGTGCAAATGAGGTAAAATATCGGCAGATTTCAAATTAAACTTAAACAAAATAGTTTAAGTAAAAGTAACAACTTGCCGAGGTTGAGTGATGAAAATAAACTGACAGAAAAATATTTTAATTATCTGAGATATTACATTATGCGGCAATTGCATAATGAAACAGAAATGTTTTTTTAAAGGAGGTATTATGAATAGCGTAAATCAGAAAATCATAGATGCAGTGATTGAAAAAGCTGAAAAAATATGCCCTGATTCACTGGCACTTATAGGAATATACGGCTCAGTTGCCACAGGTGATGAGTATGCAAAGTCAGATTTGGATTTGCTCATACTTATTCAGGATGATAAAGGCTGGCAACTTGGCGCAGGCTTTATTTTAGACGACAGTACAATCGGATATGATATTTATTGCACAAACTGGGATGGGCTTAAGTTTGATTCACAGTGTCATCACGCACAGCTTGCTAAATTGATGGATTCAAAAATTGTTTTCATAAAGAATCGGGAAGCATATGATGAGCTTTGCAAATTAAGAGAGCAGACAAAACTGTTTTTGGCATCTGACGAGCGATTGCAAAGAGTTTATGAATTAGTTGAAAAAGCCAAAGTATCTTATGCAAACGCTAATTTACACGAAACATTGGGAAAGGTGCGTCTCGATGTGTTCGGCGTTATGTATTATCTTATGGATGCATTAATGATTTTTCATAAACGATATTTTAAACGTGGCACAAAGAGAATGTTTGACGAACTTTCAACCTTGCCTGTTGAACCAATGTTTATTGAAAATATAAGAAAAATAGTTGTAAGCACGGATATTTCACAGTTAAGAGATTTGTCAAAGAGCCTCGTTTTGTATGTCGAAAGTCATATCAGACAGGAAAATGATAAAAAAGAGCCTTCGCAGGATTTGCGTGGTACATACGAAGAAATATACTCAAACTGGAGAAACAAGGTTGAAGAAGCGGCAGAGCTGAATAATGCATTTGCTTCATTTATGAATCTTTGCAATCTCAATTATATGTTTGATGGTATTTCATCTGAATTTGAAATCGGAGATTTTAATATTATGGAGGAGTATAATCCTCATTGTTTAGAAGCTAATGTGGAACTCTTTGATAAGTGCCTGCAGAAATACGGTGAAGTTTACAAATCTGCGGGAATAGAAGTTAAACATTTTTCAAATGTGGACGAGTTTGTCAGTGATTATCTGGATAAATAAGTGTTTTAAAAACGGAGATATTATTATGATTGGTAAAACTGTAAAAGTAGTTGTTGACAGACCGCTCGGTACTTATCACCCGAAGCATAAAGATATTTATTATACTGTCAACTACGGATATATTCCAAATGTTATGGCACCTGACGGAGAAGAACAGGATGCGTATATTCTTGGAGTAGACGAACCTGTCAGTGAGTTTATGGGTAAGGTAATTGCAATTATTCACAGAGTCGATGATGTGGAAGACAAATGGGTTGTAGCACCCGAAAATGTTACATTTACTGCAGATGAAATAATGCAAAAGGTTGCATTTCAGGAACAGTATTTTAAAACAGAAATCAGAATGTGAGAGTATGATTTATGAAACGGTGGTGTTAAAATGAACGCAAAAATTGATGTTACAGATGTAGTAATTAAAACAGAAAGACTCATACTCAGACCTTTCAGAGAAACTGATCTTGCGGATTTTTTTGAATATGCAAAGGTTGAAGGCGTAGGTGAAATGGCAGGTTGGAGCCATCATAAAAATATCGAGGAATCAAAGACAATACTTGGCTTTTTTCTGAGTGAGAAGAAGACTTTTGCCGTTGAATATAACGGGAAAGTTATCGGTTCTCTTGGTGTTGAAAAGTACAATGAAGAAGAATTGCCGGAGTTTGCGGATAAAAAGGGAAGAGAAATCGGATTTGTTTTATCAAAAGACTATTGGGGACAGGGCTTTATGCCTGAGGCTGTGAACGGTGTTATAGATTATCTTTTCAATGAAATTAAACTCGATTTTATTGTTGCAGCACATTTTTGCCGCAATACTCAGTCAAAAAGAGTTCAGGAAAAATGCGGTTTTAAACCGTATAAAACAAGAAAACTCAAAACTAATTACGGTACTGTTGAGGACGATTGTATAAATATTTTGTATCGATAATAACATAAGGAGAAACAGATTTGTAGTGACAAATAAAGAAATCTTAGAAATAGCGTTACAGCAATCTGCCTATGATTGCAACTGCAATCCGCAGGATTTTTTATCGGATAAAAATGTTGTGACTATATCAAAAACTCACCCGAAAGCAAGAAGATATGTTCCGTTGCCGCTTCAATGTGACCTTGTATCGTATGGGAATAATATAGTTGCACAAGTCAGCGAAGAAACAAAACAGGTAGTAACAGAATATATCAACAAATATTCTTTATATCATTGTTTTGAAACACCAAATATAAATGCGTTGAACAATATGCTGGCTGAGTTTGATTTAAAGGTTTGCTTTATGGCAGAGTATTTTCTGCCTGATGTAACAAAGCTTAAAGAGCTTGATTGCGGTTATGAACTGCGAGTATTACATAAAGCTGATTTTGCAGATTTGTATGTTGATACGTGGAGCAACAGTTTTTCGTTCAATAACAGAGAATGTGACGTGCTGGCTGTGGGTGCGTATGATAACGGAAAGCTGGTAGGTCTTGCAGGCTGTTCAGCAGATTGCGAAACTATGTATCAGATCGGAGTTGACGTGTTGCCGGAATACAGACGTAAAGGTATTGCGGCCGCTGTCACAAGCAAGCTTGCTCTTGAAATTTTAAAGCTTGGAAAAGTGCCTTTTTATTGCTCCGCCTGGTCAAATATCAAATCAGTGAGAAATGCAATAAAGAGTGGTTTCCGCCCTGCGTGGGTAGAGCTTACCGCAAGAGAAACCGCATTTGTGGATAAAATTAATTCTTAAATAGCTGATTAGCTGTTTTAACAGAAATGATAGCAAAAAACAGAGCCGAAACTTTGGTTTTCGGCTCTGTTTTTTCTTTTTAAGAAATTGTTATATTTCATATGTAGCTTTTGAACAAAATCCATAATTCATCAGTTATTGTTTCAAAGGGTTTGTTGATTTTCTGCCTTGTGTCAAAATCATCATCCCATACATAAAATTCTGTAAGTCCGCCTTTGCCTGTAAATAAAGATTTATAATTCATCAGAGCATAATTGAATTTGTTTTCATCACATTCATCTGAATTTAAAAATGCGATTGTGTTACATACAATTAAATATTGATTTTGTATACTGTTATTTCCGTGATCTTTTAAATACTTTTCAAGCAAGCAGAAAAGCTTTTTGATTTTTGGAATATTCATAATGTGTATTCTCCTGATTTATTAAATCTTCTTAACTCCGCAGTAGCTGCTGTAAAACATTTTTTCTTCGCCACTGTCAAATTTTATTTTTAAAAGGTACTCATCGTTATTCTCGCATAAATCAGTTATAGTGCCTTCACCGAAGTTTTTATGTAAAACTCTGTCGTCAATGTTATATGAAAGAGGAATCTGTAAAAGCTCTTTTGCAGATAAGTTCAGCTCATCATTTGTATAAAAGCCTTTTTCATATTCAACATATCGTCCGATTGCAAGAGTGAAAATTCTGCCGTAATGTTGCAGCTTGTTTTCACCTACACCGCTTACACCAAGGAAATCTGACAAGGTGACAGGTCTTTTTACGCACATATCCTGCAACGCAACATTTGAAAATATGATGTAGGAGGGAACATGCTCAATTTCAGCAAGCTCATTTCTTAAGCTACGCAGATATTCAAACATCTCTTCGCTGAAATCGTGATTTTTATATTCATACTTTGTTGTTCCCTGTCTTTCAATTGTTTTTATCGGCAAAGCTTTCTGGATTTTCATTTTAACAGATTCTTCGCCTTTTAATATTTTAATTGATTTTTCGTTCAGCTTGATTATAGGATATTTTTCCTGAGTGCGTACTGCGTATTCGTTTACAAGCAAATAGTCTATAATTCGTTTTACGTTGGCTTCGCTGTAAGATTTCAGCAGACCATATGTAGATTGCTTATCGAGGTTCCACTCAAGAATTTTCTGATTCTGACTGCCCCTTAAAATATCAATAATCATTTTTATCCCGAAATGCTGATTTGTTTTTGCAACGCAGGATAAAATTTTCTGTGCTTCAACAGTTATGTCCACTTCCTCAAATTCACCATTACAGTTTGAGCAGTTACCGCAGTATTCCTGATGAGGTTGTCCGAAATATCTCAGAATAAAGCCTCGCAGACACTCCGTAGTATTGCAGTAAGCAGACATTTTGCCTAATTGCTTCAGTTTGTGTTCTATCACAATTTCACGCAAAGCCTCGTCCATTTCTTCGTTTTCACGGGATTTTTCTATCAGAAATTTATTCGTAGCCACATCTTTGCCGCTGTATAGAATTACGCATAAAGCCTCGTTGCCGTCTCGACCTGCTCTGCCTGCTTCCTGATAATAGCCCTCTATATTTTGGGGCATATTGTAGTGTATAACATAGCTGACATCGGACTTATCGATTCCCATACCAAAAGCGTTTGTAGCCACAACCACTCTGCAACGGTCGTAAATGAAATCATCCTGAGTCTGTTTGCGTTTTTCAATATCCATACCTGCGTGATAAGGCTTCGCGTTTATATCGTTTTCGCAGAGAAGCTCACAAACCTCATCAACAGCCGCACGGGTATTGCAATATACTATGCCACATTCATTTTTGCGTTCTTTGACTATGGCAAGCAAACGTGCATTTTTATTTTTCGGGTGTATTACCTGAAAGCTGAGATTTGGTCTGTCAAAACCTGTTGTAACGCTGTACGGGTCGTCAAGCTTTAGCACGCTTTGTATATCTTCTTTTACCTGCGGTGTAGCGGTTGCTGTAAATGCAGATATTACAGGTCTTGCGTTGAGTTGCTCAATAAAATCGACTATTTTAAGATAGTCGGGTCTGAAATCCTGTCCCCATTGAGAAATACAGTGAGCCTCGTCAATAGCTACCATAGATATCTCGATGCTCTTACATAGCTCGAGAAAACTGCTTGTCAGTAACTTTTCGGGTGCAACATATATAATTTTGTAAGCACCGTTGCCTGCTCTTGTCATAGCCAAACTTTGCTGGCGTGGAGTAAGGTTGCTGTTAAGGTAGGCGGCGTTTATGCCCATATTAACCAGAGATTTCACCTGATCTATCATAAGAGATATAAGCGGAGAGACAACAATGGTAACACCGCTGAAGCTGAGTGCAGGTATCTGATAACAAATGGATTTTCCGGCACCTGTAGGCATAACGCAAAGCACATCTTTACCGCTTATTATGTTGTCAATAACTTTTTCCTGTGCTCCTCGGAATTTATCGTAGCCCCAGTAGTTTTTTAATATTTCATATTTGTCCATTTGCTGTCTCCAAAATAATGATTTCTTAAGTCGTATGGTGATATTATACCATATAAAAACTAAAATTTCTATAAACTGATTAATCCAAAACAAAAATCCCACCTACTGTTTCAGTAAGTGGGATTAGGTTATTTTGCAGATTTTTTTGTTTTTATTTTATTTGTAATAAGCTTATAAACCCAGATAGCAACAGTTGTAACTATCATAACCACAAAAGGTGCTGTGTAGCTGTATACAACGCTTAAATTAATGTATCGAGATATAAATTCAACTGCTTTTGAGATAATAACAATAAAAATCGGATGGAGTATATATATTCCCGATGAGAGGTTTGCTCCTGTATGGCATAAGCTTTTATGGATTCTGTTGTTTGGTTTGCCACTGAAATGTAATGCCAACAAAAAGAGACTTACAGCTAAAAGTGTTGTGCTTATGTAGTGATCTCTTGTTGCGTTTACATTAAAATATCCCAGAACAAAACGCTCAGCTAAAGTTGTAATTACAAAAACTACTGAAAGCAGTGCTGATTTTGCAGGTTTAATTCTGATATTGCGAGTTTTGAGCATATCTCCAATCAGGAAATACGGTAATCCTACGCAGATAAAGTTTCTTATGAAAACAAAAGGAACAGATTGCCCGAATAATAACAAAGAGTATTTTCCGAGTGCTAAATCCATAAGAAGTAAGACAGGTATAAGCGGATAAAGCTTTTGTCTGCTCCATTTCTTCTCAAAAAGAAAAATAATAACCAGCACATACAAAATCGCTCCCAGATACCACAGATGTCCGCTGAAAGGAGATTCATTGAACAGCATAAATTGTAATATTGATTTTACACTGAATGTATTGCTGATGAATGCTGTTACAGATTCTCCGCTGATAAATGCTTTTACAAATGACCAGAATATGTATAAAATATTTGCACTTGCAAACAATTTGAATATTTTAATGATTTGCTTTTTTTCTTTTTGCCGTTCTTTAGTGTGTGAGTAATAATAACCCGTTATCATAAAAAACAGTGGAACAGCAATTCTTGCAAGCGGTGTTATAATATCACCGGCTAAGTCAGGGAAGGGGGCGTGAATACATATTACCAGAAAAGCACATATGGTTTTCAGCAGGTCTAAACCATAGCTTCTTGTCATAGGCTGTCAACTCCTCAGATACATAATAAAACAAGTAAATGTATTATAACACATAAATTTTAAAATTTCTACTTGTTTGTTGGTGTCAGAGTGTTACAAATCAATATCAATTTCGTATTTGTCATCTATTAATATATAGTTTACATTATGCTTTTGTGCAAGACTTAGCATATTTGCATTGTCCTCAAGCACACTCTCCAAGGTACAGCCTTCATCATCGAGACGGTTTTCAATAACTCTTGCATATTGCTTTATGTCGCAGAAGTGACTTTTTATATATTCTTTACTCATCACAAGGCAATAGTATCTGATGTTTTCGATATATTCTTTTGTGAAGTCCAGCTTCCAATCAAAGGGAATATAGCAGCCTTCAACAATTAAATTCTGTTTGTTTTCAATGGCTGTCTTAATAATTTCACGGACTATTGGCCACAGATATGCGGTTAAGTCTTTGTCATCACTCATTGGTGTCAAGGTTGTATTCTTACTGCGGATTAATCCCATTTTCAGATGGTCTATGGAAAGATAAGGATAGCCGTATTTTTCAAGAAGCTTTTGAGCAAGTGCAGTTTTACCTGTGTGATGCACCCGTAATTAAAATAATCATTAGTTTCTCCTTTTCCAAAGTGTTGTTTTTTAATGAGTGACTCTGTCTGAAATTCTTTATTTTTTTATGTTAATATTACTGATAAAATAATACAACATTGCAAGTCCTGAGCTTAGCAAAGCACCACCGATTATATCGGTGAACCAATGAACACCTGAAACAAGTCGTGCAGTTACCATAAATAAAATAAAAGCAGAAATTAAAACTGTAATTGTGTTTCTGAGAGCTTTATTTTTTATACGTGTGTTAAATTGCATTATAGCGGTCAGCATTACACACATTACAAGCAAGGTGGTTGAAGATGGATAGGAGGCTTCCAATATACCTTCAATCAAAACAGGGCGATAATTTATCGGGAATATTTCAAACAGTATAAATGAAGCCATTACCACAATGTAAAATCCACCGAGTACAAGAATATTGTAGTCTACTTTTAACAGGCTTTTTCTTTTGATAAGCTGAACAAGTCCGAGTATTCCAAACCCCATTACAAAACAAAGCGGTACAAGCCCAAGCCAATCTGTAATTGTATACAAGGACAGATGCACACCTGTGAGGTTGTGTATAAAGCTATTGACTGTTGCAAAACCGACTGTCGAGTTTTGAGGTCCGATTGCTTTTGTGTCAATAAAACTGATTGCGGTTGTCCACAATATAAAAGCAGTAAGCAGGCATATTGCGGTGAGAATAATTTTTTGATTTCTTTTTTTCATTTTCAGGATCCTTCCTTTGTATTATTGGCTTTTGCCTGAAAATACTTTACAGGAAGGTGCAAGTAACAGCAAGAAACAGGGCATAACAGCAGTGATACTTATCGTATCATTGTTGTTATTGCTGTATTGTTATGATATTGAGTTATTTTATTGAGGAAGTGTAATTATGAAATCATAATTTTTTATCTGCTCTGTTTGTAAAAATCAATACTTTTATCATTAAAAATATAAATAAAAATGTAGCCGCATAAGGTTGTGGACTTAGTATAAAAATCAGTGTTCCTGTCGCATTCAATATCAAAGATATTTTTCGTTTGCTTTTTATCCAGAATGTGCCTTGGCAATTTTGTAAAGCAAGTGTAAGGATTCCGACAGCGATGATTGCAAAAATTATAATCATATATGCAATTTTAAAAAATGGCTGAATTTCAGTTATGGATAAAAGTGAAACTTCTGAAACAAGCCCGTTTGATTTCTGCCCGAATAATGGCAAAAAAAGAAACATTGCAGTGCTTAGATCAAGCAATCCGAAAATTAAATCAAAGAAATTATTTTCTTTTTGTTTGTTGTCTTCTTCTGCAATTGTCAGCACTTCATCTGTTGAGAGAAGCTCGTCTATTGTTACTGAGAAAAATTTTGAGATTGCTTTCAGAGATTCTATATTAGGATAACCTCTGCCTGATTCCCATTTTGAAATTGCAGTTCTTGATACATACAAAGCCTGAGCAAGCTCTTCTTGCGTAAGACCTTTTTGTTTTCTTAGCTCCTGTAATTTTTCGTTAAATTCCATACTAAACTCTCTTTTCAAAAATTGTTGATATATGTAGGCTACATATTTTGTTGTCTGAAAATATTATAACACATAAAAAACGAATTTTCTACAAAGTGTGAAAAACACAAAAAATGACAATAATATTATTTAAAAACTATCTTGGACACTAATTGTTAAAAATTTATCAATGTGTTGTTATTTATTATGTTTAAGGGTTGAATACTATATAAAACGTGAACAAGTGAGATAAACATTGTCGTTTATGATTATGATTTTACGAATTTGATATTTTGCTTTACATTATCTTTACATTTGAAGGCTTTTGCATTTTACATATATTGGATAAACTATGGTCATAAACTAAGCAGCAAAGGAGAAATTCAAAATGAAAAAGAAATGACTAACAGCAAGAATAATGACGGTCTGTATGGCAATTTCAGTATTTACATCTTCTGCTATGCAGGTTTATGCAGTTGAAAACCCGCCTGTATTATCAACATCGTTTGATAGTTTTGTTGTATCTGAGTTTTATTCGAGAGGAATGAATGCGGCAGGTAATGTATTATTAAAACTTGGCAAGGTTTCAGATAATGACTCCTTTAAGGATGTAACATCATTTATCAGTCAATGGGTATTCGGAACAAGCGATGCAAGTGAATCTTTTGAGGAAATCCAAAACCTTTGTAATGAGATTTTATCAAGTGTTAATGATATAGAAGATATAACACAAAATGTTGAGTCATTACAAAATGCTGAGGCAATCAAAGATGCGGCAGAAGATTACTACACAGCATGGGATAATCAGGTGGATAGTGTAATAAATGCAGGTTATTCAAAAAGCAGTACCAAAAATGTATACAGTGCTTACGAAGATTACCTTGCATATTCAACAGGCTATAAAGAAATTCCAAGCGGAAAAACACTTGAAGATTGTGAAGAGGATTTTGAACGTGCTTTGATAAATCTTTGTTCATTAAATTCAAATCGACAGTTTAATGATAATGATGGTGACAGAAATGAGTTTTACAGAAATGTAATGTATACTACAGATGTTGTTGATTCAATATTTTCAGAGAAAATTAACACACTGCTGAATAATATCAAATACAACGACAAAGGCACAAGATATGTTGACAAGGCTGCTTTGTATGCTTACTATGCATTTCCGTTCAGTTCAGAACAGGCACAGTTTGTAGATGATGCTGTGGAACAACAGATAAACCAGATGATAACATTTATTATGATGTATCACGATTTTCTTGCTTTGAGAGGAAAGTATTATACTGAACTCAACGAAAAGCAGATTGATGGTTATAAATCTGAAGCAGAATGTGACAGGAAGTATCAGCAATATGCAAGATTGTATGCAGAAACAATTGATACATTTGAAAAAGAGATAACAGAGTTTATGATAAGTCCGATTCATCTTAAGGACGGTTATATTGATGCAGAAACAACTCTTGACAGTTACCTCCGTGAGGATTCTGCTTCAACAGCAACTAATAATAATCAAAACTTTAAGCTTATATGCAACAATAACTATAATCCGAAAATTACACAGACTCCTTCTTTTTACAAGAACGCATCAGTAAGTATATCGAACAAAAAACTTGTGTTTACACCTTTCTATGTACTTAATGGTGATGTTTTAAGCAACGATGCAACAAACTTAGCTTCGTTCAACACTAAAAAGGAAAGATATATCTTTAATTTTTATGGTCCGTCATATTACTTTACTACTTATGGCTTATCAAATGATTATAATTGTCTTAAAAATGGTGTTTACTCAGACGGTAATAATAATTATGTTGCAGTATCAAGCACTGCTCAGCTTAAATCTCTTGTAAATCCAATCGCTTATTCTGCAAACAAGCATACACCGTATACATATTTTGGTGATTATCTTGAATACGGAAAAAACAGCGACCTGTATCTTTTCCTGAGAAAAAATCCGTCTGATTAT
Organism: Ruminococcus sp.; assembly: GCA_036309445.1. GTDB lineage: Bacteria > Bacillota > Clostridia > Oscillospirales > Acutalibacteraceae > Ruminococcoides. The sequence continues at coordinate 16,823 of JAXJTT010000087.1, forward strand.
CAGGCATATGCTTCAAGCGGTTATATGTTGCCTGTATATAATCTCAAAAGCGATGTTTCTGCAAGTGCAGACTGGTCTGAAAGCTCAATCTCACAGAATTACATAAAATCAGAAAAATATGCCGCAATCCTCACACCACAAAGCACTGCACTGAAAACTACGGTCAATACTCAGATTACAGGTCAGGGAAGTGTTACTGTAAATGGTGCTTCAGAATGCACATTAAAATCAGGTGAAACAGCAAACATCAGCATCAATGCACCGCAAAACCATATAATTACATCTGTTAAGGTATGTTATCATGGTGATGTTACAAATCCTTCTAAGGTAACAAGTGAAAAAGTTATATCAAAAGATGTTTTTAATAATGAGCTTGTACTTAATTTCGGCGTTCCTTACACAAACGTAACTATTGCAGTAGAAACAAAAGAAGCTTTACCAGTAGACGAACAGGGAAACTTCATTGTAAATGATGTCTACAATTTAGCACAGATGGCAAATATGATAAACAGCGGTTGTGAATGTTTTGTAAATGGTAATTATGTTCTTACAAATAACATTCATTTCCAACATTGGCAGCATCTTTCAATAGGTACAGATAGCGTTAATTTCAATGGAAGATTTAACGGAAACGGTTATACAATATTCGGTATGGGAGCAAGTTCTGAACTTATGCCAAGTGAGCGAACCCCTTTGTTCAATGTTCTCGGTGAAAATGCAGTAGTTGAAAATCTTAACTTCCGTGGTGCAGATGTATCAGGTATAAACGCTTCACTTGCAAGCACAGGTGTTATTTGCAGACAGAACAACGGTACAATCCGAAATTGCGAAATTAATGATTCTTACGTAACCTTTAATGACGAAGGCTTTCTCGGTGGTGTAACAGGTATCAATAACGGCATTATTGAGAATTGCAGTGTCACAAACTTAACATTAAAAAGGACAGGTAACACAGGGACAATGGGCGGCATTACAGAAATAAATAATGGTGTTGTCAGAAATTCTACATCTGTCAAATGCAATTTCATAAATGGTAATTCTGAACAAAACTCTCCGCTTGTTGTAAATGGCAATCCTCCCGAAAGTTGTGTATACTAAGTGTTTAAGTTATAAATAAAAAATAAAATCTCTCAAAGCAGATATTGTTTTGAGAGATTTTTCTTGTATAGAATTAAATTAATGTTTGACGTAATGAAATTAACGATAAAGATAATATAATTAATGAAAAACGAAATAAATTTAATGAAAAACATTAAAAATGTGTTGACAAACATTAAAAGTGGTGCTATACTGTGTACTGTCGAAAGGCCAAAGACAAATAAAATTTATGAAATGAGTATCAGGAGGAAGAAAATGAAAACTAAAACTAAAATGAAAACAATTAACAAAATTACATTGGTAGTAGCAAAAATAATGGAAGTGTTCCACTGGTTCGGTGTGCTTTTAACATCAGTTATGGCAGTATGTTCAATTGTGGCAAGAGATTCGCTTAAAGCAATTTTAGAGTCAGGTGTTCCTGAATATGGCACAGAGGTAACAACTTACGGCAGTTTTAATGTTAATCCTGTGTTTGCTGATGGTACAGTAAATATGACTTGTATGACTATATTCTTTATCGGTTCCGCAGTCATTATAGGCCTTATGGCTATGGTGTTCAGAAATGTTTATCTCATCATCAAAACAGCTGAGGGAAGAACAAAATATTCTGAGGGCAATACACCTTTCCAAAAGAATATTGTTCGTATGACAAGAGAAATCGGTATTTTCTTAATTTCAATTCCTGCTGTAAGCGTTGTTTTCGGCGTACTTGCTCAGCTTATCGGTCACACAGGTACAATGCAGATTACAATTGGACTTGAAAGCCTTATAATTGGTTTGTTCGTGCTTTGTCTCTCACAGTTTTTTAACTACGGTAAACAGCTTCAGGGTGACGTTGACGGTCTTGTGTAAGGGGGGAAGTATATGGGAAAAATAGTTCTGAGACTCGACAGAATGATGGTTGAACGTAAAATTTCACTCAATGAGCTTGCAGATAAGGTTGGAATTTCTAACGTAAACCTTTCCAAAATCAAGAATAATAAGGTAACAGCTATCAGATTTTCTACTCTTGAAGCAATCTGTGAAACTCTTGATTGTCAGCCGGGTGATATCCTGGAATACGAAAAATAATTCTGATGTATTATCTGATTAAATAAGATAATGAAAAAGCCGATGAATGGGGGAGAACCACTGTTCATCGGCTTTTGATGTTTTATATTTTGATTTTATCATTATTTATATCACTTTTTAAAATGCTGTAAAATGCAATATCCAGATATTCTCCGTATAAGGATTTGAAATACTCACGTTTTGTGCCTTCGTATGTATAACCGCATTTCTGTGCAACCTTGCCCGAGGCGGGGTTTTTGGTTGCGTGACCGATTTCGAGTCGGTTGTAGCCAATCTTCTTTATCAGATAATCTGTAACAGCATTTACAGCTTCGGTCATAATGCCTTTGCCCCAAAAATCGTGTCCGATGCAGTAGCCGATTTCGCCATGTTCAGAGTTTTCGTCTGTATCAACACAAGCGATACTGCCGATAAGCTTGCCCTCAAATTCAATAGCCCAGCTATAGAAATTTTCTTTTTCATATGAACTGCACCAATCGTTGATGATGTATTTTGTTACGTCAACTGTGCCGTGTGGTCCCCAGGTGAGGTAGCGTGTTACTCTTTCGTCGTTTGCCCAGTTATCAAACATAGCTTGTGCATCATTATGAGTAAATCTGCGGAGTGTGAGTCTTTCGGTTTTTATTGTCTGAGTTCCTTTATGAGTAAGCATTTTTCTCAATCCTTTCTGAAAATGTCAAGTGTGTGGTTTGAATATCCTGTAAGTTCCAATCTTTCGCAGGTTGCGAGGTGATATTTAATGAAAAGGTCATATGCCTTTTCGTACATTTCCGCAAGAGCCTCACGCATATGGCTTGCGTAACCATCAGTCGCAAGATAATGAAGCTGGGTGACGTTGAAATTGTTTCTCAATCTGTCAATATCTTCTTTGCGGTGAAGCTCAAAAATATCCCATGGCTGAGAAAAAGTTTCAAATGTTTCTGTGTTGAACATACATTTTTCGATAATATTATGTATTTCACCTTGCCTGAAACCGTAGTTTGCGATTGACGCATCACCCATACAGTATGCGGCAAAAATGATACCGCCCTTTTTAGTGACTCTTATTGCTTCTGATAAAGCCTTAAGCTTGTCTTGCTCGGTATATAAATGATACATTGGTCCTAAAATCAGGGTAATGTCGTAGGTGTCACTTTCAAAAGCCGAAAGGTCAATTGCGTTACCCTGTGTGATTGTTATATTTTCGTTTTCCTTTGTGTTTTTCTTGAAAATTTCAATGTTATGCTCCAGAAGCTCGACCGCATCTACCTGATAGCCTCTTTGTGCAAGTGTGTGGCTGTATCTGCCTGTAGCCGCACCAATTTCAAGAACACGCATACCTTCTTTCAAATATTTCCCGATGTATTTCATAGTTGTGACAAATTCCACATTACCGTGACGGTTGAGCAGTCTGCCTTCTTCGTCATAGTTTTTGTAAAACTCATTCAAATACTGAGTGTTGTTCATTGTAATTTCTCCTTTGTGTCAATCGGAATGGTACCGATTTCCGATTATATGACATTTTAAATATTTTGAAAAATAAAAACAGTGCAGGCTATAAAAGAGCATAGCCTGCACTGTGTAGAGCTTATCTGAAAATATATAAAAACAATCTGAATATAATTATATACCACGATAAGGGTGCAACAATGTAAGCCCATGTCTCTGCCAATACATAGCTGGGACGGGCATCATAAATACATTGTAAAAACGGTCATTACGATTATACATTGTTACACCTCCTAAAGAAATTTCTTTATTTAGTTTGGTATTATACGCCTTGTTTTTAAGGTTGTCAAGACTTTTTTTGTATTTTAACGATTGTTTTTATAAGTTGACTAGGTTGCGTTATTGTGGTAATATATTATGCAGATTAATTGTATAAAAGAGGTAACATCTTATGAAAGAATTGATTGCACGTATAAACGAGCTTGCAAAGAAAAAACGTGAGCAGGGTCTTACAGAAGCGGAGCAGGCAGAGCAGAAAGAGCTTTATGCGAAATATCTTGGCAATATAAGAGCACAGTTTGACAGCACACTTGATAATGTCAGTGTAAAGCAGGCTGACGGAAGTGTAGTTCCGTTCAAAGAAGCCGGCTGGAAGAAGACGGAGGATAAGTAATCAAACATATGTCTATTTTAGAAAAGCTTAATGACCAATTTGAAAAACAATACGGCAAAAATGAGAATCAGGATTTAATCGGTGACTACAGAAAAGGAAATCCTCTTGATGGTATGGAGCTTTCCGTAGATGAGGACTCACCCGTATACGCTGAACAAATGAACAGAGCGAGGTGGTTAGCCGAACATCCCGCAAAAATGGGATATCGCAAGAGATTTATAGGCTGCTGGCTTTCGTTTCTCTTTGTTTCTTTTGTATTAACTTTTGTTTTAAACTCACCGCTGGTGCTTGGAGTAGTAGGATTACTGATTATGACGCCCTTTGTTAATGGTGTATTTAACCAGAGAAGTCATGCTATTGACAGATCACTCAATGCTACGGCTTCGGTATTGTTTGGCTACCTTGCTGTTGCAGGACTTGTAAATACAAATAAGCCTTTTGATTTGTTCACAGAGGGATTCGGACATATAGGGGAAATTTTCAGCCATATTTTTAGTAGTCCGTATCAGTATTTAATGTTTTCGTTTCTTCTTGTAGCTGTTATGATTTTTGCGGTAAAGCTGGTATATCCGGTTATTAACAGAATGTACTGTAATGTGCCGGTCCCTGCTGTAATTGTAAGCTACGACAGAATAAGACTTTACGGAAAAGTAAAATACTCTGCTGTGTATCAGTATGTTTATCAGAATAAAAAATATTTGAAAATATCTCCTTCATATCAGAATGACGAAGCCGGTGTTGTTGGTGCCTGTGGTGATATTATTATAAACCCTGACCAGCCAAAGGATGCAATTTTGCCTGAGAAAAGCACAAAGTTTGAATATATCGTAGGTGCTGTTCTTATGGGAATTTTTGCAGTTTTGCTCTTGATATTCTTACTTACAATCATTTAACGACAAATATATAAAAAGCGGTATCGGAACTGTTTGTTCTGATACCGCTTGATTTTTTTGTACTGACTTAGTGGCAGTGACAATCGTCACAATCACCGATTTCACCAACGATTGGTGTAGGGTCAATGCCGAGTCTTGTATAGTAGTCTGCAACAGCAGATTTGATAGCCTGCTCAGCAAGAACTGAACAGTGAACCTTTACTGGTGGAAGACCGTCAAGAGCCTCCATAACTGCCTTGTTTGTAAGCTTCAAAGCTTCTTCAATTGTCTTGCCTTTGATAAGCTCTGTAGCCATACTGCTTGTAGCGATAGCTGCACCGCAACCAAAAGTTTTGAATTTTACATCTGTGATTACATTGTCAGCAACCTTGATGTAGATTTTCATAATATCTCCGCATTTTGAATTGCCTACTTCGCCGATTCCGTCTGCGTTTTCAATTTCACCAACATTTCTTGGGTTAGCAAAATGATCCATAACCTTTTCTGAATAAGCCATATTTTAAACCTCCGTTTACTTGTTTTCTGCTTCTGCTTTCTTGATGTTTTCCCAGAGAGGTGACATAGCACGAAGATACTCAACAATCTGTGGAACCTTTTCAAGAATATAATCAATGTCTTCCTCTGTGTTCTCATCTGAGAAAGAAAGACGCATACTTCCGTGTGCAATTTCGTGAGGAAGACCGATAGCCAATAAAACGTGGCTTGGGTCAAGACTTCCTGATGTGCAGGCTGAACCTGAAGATGCGGAAATGCCGTTCATATCAAGTCTTAAAAGCAAGCTTTCGCCCTCAATACCCTCAAAGCACATATTTACGTTACCCGGCAGACGGTTCACTCTGTCACCGTTTACTCTTGAACGCTCAATCTTGAGAAGTCCGTCCATAAGGCGGTCACGCATCTTTGTAAGCTTTGCGTTTCTTGCCTCCATTGTATCAACAGCCTCCTGCAACGCTGCATCAAGACCAACAACACCTGCAAGGTTTTCTGTACCTGCACGCTTGTTTCTTTCCTGAGCACCACCGTGAATGAGGTTGTCCACTCTTACTCCACGTCTGATGTAGAGAAGACCGCAACCCTTAGGTCCGTGGATTTTATGTGCGGTCATAGAAAGCAGGTCAATATTCTGCTCAACAACATTTATCTTAACAAAACCAGCCGCCTGCACAGCATCTGTGTGGAAAATAACCTTATGCTTTCTGCATATTGCACCGATTTCCGCAATAGGCTGTATTGTGCCGATTTCGTTGTTTGCATACATAATAGTAACAATAGCTGTATCTTCACGGATTGCATTTTCAACGTCTTCAGGACGAACAATACCGTTTTCGTAAACATCAAGATATGTTACTTCAAAGCCCTCTTTTTCAAGAGCTTCACAAGTATGGAGAATTGCGTGGTGTTCAAATTTTGATGTGATGATATGTTTCTTGCCCTTGGCTTTGAGTGCATAGCACACACCCTTGACAGCCCAGTTGTCAGACTCGCTTCCGCCTGATGTGAAATAAATTTCATTAGGGCTTGCCGCACCTAAATTTTTAGCAATATTTTCTCTTGATTTTTCAAGAATCTCTTTAGCTTTGCCGCCTGTCTGATAAAGGCTTGAGGGATTTCCGTAGTACTCAGTAAAGCACGGAATCATCTTCTCAAGAACAGCAGGGGATATAGCAGTTGTTGCAGAGTTGTCTGCATAAACTTTTCTCATTTTACTCACCTTCGTATACATTGATAATCACACAGTTATTTTGAAAACTTAGAAGCCTCTGCAACAGCAAGCCTGTCGCATCTTTCATTTTCTGGATGTCCTGCGTGACCCTTTACCCATATTACTTCAACAGAATGAATGTCGCACAAAGCAAGAAGCTTTTCCCAAAGTTCAGGATTAAGTGCTTTTTCCTTCTTGTTACGCATCCAACCGTTAGCCTGCCACTTCTTAGCCCAGCCGAGCTTTAAAGCGTTGCAGACATACTGGGAGTCACTGTATAATGTAACACTGCACGGTTCTTTGAGAAGCGAAAGTGCTCCTATAACCGCACTTATTTCCATTCGGTTGTTCGTAGTCTGAGCTTCACCGCCCGAAACTTCTTTTTCTTTGCCGTTGTATCTGAGTATTGCTCCCCAGCCGCCGGGACCGGGATTGCCGCTGCAGGCACCGTCTGTAAAAATTTCAACGTGTTTCATTTATTTCTCCTTAGCTGAATGTCCACAGATAATTATACTACGCTAAACGACTAAATGCAACCATAATTTTGCTATCTTTTTACATATACTGACCAAAGCCTGTAGGTTTATTTTACCGCAAATAGTCAATAATATGTTTATGTGATTAAAATGAAGCTGATATTTTGCAAAATATCTGTAACAAAAAGATAATAAAGGTAAACAAAAGAGCCGAAAATTCTTTTATCACCTTGACATTATAGTTAAAAATGGGTTAAAATAATATGAATAACTATCGGCTGTAAAATCCTTTTGCGTGTATAGGATTTTAATAATATATAAAAATAAAAAATATATAAAGACGGAGGTTAATTGTGAGTACGGAATTAAGATTTGACAATCGAAAAAAGAAAAACAACAGGTACTCAAAAGGTAAAAATTCAAAAGGGAATGCAGGATTTTCACCAAAACAGGGTAAAAATTCTGCTTCAAATGGTTCATCAGGTAATTTTTATTCAAAATATAACAAAAATTACCATAAAAAGCCAAATCACAAGCAGGCACAGAAGGCTAAGGAAAAGCCATCTGTAAGAATTGCTTTCCTTGGCGGACTTAATGAAATCGGCAAAAATATCACAATGATTGAGTGTGAAAACGATATTATACTTATCGATTGCGGTATGGCTTTCCCTGATGGTGATATGCTTGGTGTAGACCTTGTAATTCCTGATTTTACCTATGTTGAGCAGAACAAAGACAAAATCAGAGGCATACTCCTCACTCATGGTCACGAGGACCATATAGGAGGCTTGCCGTTCCTTCTGAGCAAAATAAATATCCCGATTTACGGTACAGCCCTTACTTTAGGACTTTTGGGAAACAAACTCAAGGAGCATAACCTTTATAATGAAAGTTCATTGAACAGAGTGAATGCAGGCGAGATAATCAGACTCGGTTGTATGAGCATTGAGTTTATTCACGTAAATCACTCAATTCCTGATGCTGTGGCTTTTGCAATCCGCACGCCTGCAGGTACAGTTGTGCATACAGGTGACTTCAAAATTGACTGCACCCCGATTATGGGTGGTATGATTGACCTTTCTGCTTTTGCAAGAGTAGGTGACGAGGGCGTACTTGCACTTCTTGCAGAGAGCACAAATGCAGAACGTCCGGGATACACTCAGACAGAGCATACGGTAGCAGAGAGCTTTGACAATCTTTTCAGACGTGCTGAGCACGACAGAATAATAATTGCAACCTTTGCTTCAAATGTAAACAGAGTACAGCAGATTATAAACTGTGCTGAGAAATACGGCAGAAAAGTAGCTTTTTCAGGCAGAAGTATGGTCAACTATATGAATGTTGCAGGTGAGCTTGGTTATCTTACAATCCCGCAGAACATTCTGATTGACCTTGATATGCTTGACCGCTACCCAAGAGAGCAGATTGTGCTTGTTACAACAGGCAGTCAGGGTGAACCGATGAGTGCTCTTTCAAGAATGGCTTATTCTGACCATCGTAAAGTTATGGTTGGCGAAGGCGATTTTATCATCATTTCAGCGAACCCTATTCCGGGTAATGAGAGAACTGTCGGAAATGTTGTTGATGAGCTTCTCAAGAAAGGTTGTAAGGTTGTATATGAGTCTATGTATGAAGTTCACGTTTCAGGTCACGCATGTCAGGAAGAACTCAAGATTTTACACAGACTCGTAAAGCCGCAGTATTTTATACCTGTTCACGGTGAGCAGAAGCACCTTCGCAAGCACGCAGACCTTGCAATGTTCCTCGGAATGGAGCGTAAAGATATATTTATCGGAGATGTCGGAAGCTATATCGAGCTTAACGAGAACTATATGAAGGAATTACCTGCTGTTTCTGCGGGTAAGGTGTTTGTTGACGGCTTGGGTGTAGGTGATGTCGGAAGCATCGTGCTTCGTGACAGAAAGCACCTTGGTCAGGACGGACTTATCATTATTGTTGCTTCTCTTGATGTTTATGACGGTCACGTTATCAGCGGCCCTGATATTGTTTCAAGAGGCTTTGTGTATGTGCGTGAAAGTGAAGGTCTTCTTGATGAGGTACGAAAGCTTGCAAATGCAATTCTTGAGGATTGTGCTGATAATAACATTCACGAATGGGGTATTATCAAAAACCGCATCAAGGATGAAGTTTCAAAGATGATTTCTCAGAAAACAAGAAGAGCACCAATGATACTCCCGATTTTACAGGAAGTATAAATAAGGTGAAAACTAAATATAGAACAGTTAATAAGTTATATTAAACGAAAACTGTTTTCATTGTAAAAAGGAGGGTGAACAGCAGTTGAAGAAAAGAAAATGGACGACAACACCGCCATTTGTGGCTTTTGCGATAATTATGTATGCAATGGCTTTTGCATCCTATAATTACAGTCATCTTCTGTGCTATATTGAAATTGCATTAGCTACCCTTACAGCGGCTTTTGTACTGCTGACTACCCTGCGATTCAGAAATTATATGTCTGACGTAGTAAAGCATACGGCAGAAAAAATCAAGGATTTTACTCCTGATTTTCTTGAAAAATACAAAGTCCCTGTAGCTGTGGTTGGCAAAGATGGAGTTATAGTCTGGTGTAACACACGTTTCAGACGTTTTTCAGACAACTCCAAAAATCCCGACGGTGAGCTTATCAATCATTACATCGGAGATAATCATATTGAAGTAGTAGCAGATAAGGAAGCTTTTGAAACAGCCTTAAACGGCAGGGAGTTTACCGTTTTTGCAATTTCAACAGAGAGTGGCTACATCTGTTATTACATTGAAAATACCTATTATAAGCAGATTGCAAGAGAATATCAGGCAACTCGTCCTTGTGTGGCGGTTATTGCCTTTGATAACAGCGATGTTTTCTCTGACGAGTCAGATGAAACCTATTCAGAGGTTGCCTTAACCGTTCAATCATATCTTCAGAAATGGGCAAACGAATACAATGCACTTTTCAAAATGACGGGCAATAACCGTTATATGATTATTTTTAAAGAAAAGGATATAGAAAAACTGATTGAAGAAAAATTCCCGATTCTTCAGCAGATACATTCCATAAAAGCAGGTCAGTACAAGGCTACAGTTTCAATCGGTATCTGCAGGGGTGTGGGTTTTCTTAAAGACAGTGAAACACACGCAAGAAAAGCCCTCGATATGGCTTTGGGTCGTGGTGGTGATCAGGTTGCAATTATTTCTGACAACAACTACGAGTTTTTTGGCGGTACTTCAGCCACAGCAGAAAAGGTCAGCAAAGTCCGTATGCGAGTTATTGCAAGTGCAATCAAGCGAACAGCGGTTGATTGTGACAGAGTTTTCATTATGGGTCACAGATTTGCAGACCTTGACTGTGCAGGTGCGGCTATTGCAATGCAGTCTGTTATGGAAAAAGCTTTCGGATATAACACGAAAATTGTTATAGACAAAGAAAAAACTATGGCTCAGAAGCTTATTGAGTACGCAGAAAACGGGATTTCAAAAGATATTTTTGTTACCGCTGATGAAGCTCTCAGAAGCGTAACACCCAGAACTCTGCTGATTATCGTAGACACTCATCTGAGAAATTCTCTGGAGTCTCCACAGCTTTATGATAAATGTAAAAAGGTGGTTATAATTGACCACCACAGAAAAGCTGTGAATTACATAAGTAATGCAGCAGTATTCTGTCATGAGCCTTTTGCTTCATCTGCTTGCGAAATGTGCAGTGAAATTATAAGCTGTATTGATGACAATGCAATAGGCTATATTCAGGCAGATGCACTGCTTGCAGGTATTATGCTGGATACAAAGAATTTTGTTTTAAAAACCGGTGTAAGAACCTTTGAAGCAGCGGCTTACCTCAGAAGAAGAGGAGCAAATACACTTAAGGTCAAGCAGATGTTCTCTGATTCTATCGACACTTACCGTGAAAAAGTTGATATTGTGTGCAACGCTCAGATTCACGGAATGTGTGCAATTTCAATTGCAGAGTCAGTAGCAGGCGATATACGTCTGGCTTCAGCTCAGGCGGCTGATGAGCTTCTGTCACTTGAGGGAGTGAAAGCATCGTTTGTAATTTTTACAGACGCAGACTCTGTGAATATTTCCGCACGTAGCTTTGGTGTGGTTAATGTTCAGATTATTATGGAAAAATTAGGCGGTGGCGGACATCAGACTATGGCTGCTGCTCAGCTTGCAAATACAACAAAAGAACAGGCACTCGAACAGCTCATATCAGTAATTGATGCGAACATCGAAGATGCCACAGATGAATAACAGATACCTATTTGAAAGGATTGATAAAAATGAAGGTTATTTTATTGGAGGATGTAAAGTCACTCGGTAAGAAGGGTGAACTCGTAAACGCATCTGACGGTTATGCACGCAACTTCCTTTTCCCGAAGAAGCTTGCCAGAGAGGCAAACGCTCAGGCGATGAATGAATATAAAAATGCTGAAAATTCAAAGAATTTCAAGATTGAAACTCAGAAAAAACAGGCTGAGGCTGACAAGAAAACTCTTGAAGGCAAGGTTTTCTGTATGAAAGCAAAGGCAGGCACAAACGGCAGACTTTTCGGCAGTGTTACATCAAAGCAGGTTGCTGAGGAAATCAAGAAGCAGTACAACATCAACATTGATAAGCGTAAGGTTGTACTTGAATGTGACATCAAGGAATTTGGAACTTACAAGGCTGAAGTTAAGCTCTACACAGGCATTTCAGCTAACATTGATGTTAAAGTTTCAGAAGACTAATTTGCTATACAGATAGAAAAAAGGCAGGAAATACAGATGGCAGGAAATCATATTCCGAGTGGTTACGACGGAATGCATATGCCGTACAGCCCTGAGGCTGAACAGGCTGTTCTGGGTGCAATTATTTTAGAAAGTGACGTATTTGACAGAGTAATTGAGTATATCAAAACTCCCGATTACTTCCACGTTGCTTTACATAAGGTTATATTCAGAACAATGACCGAAATGGTGAATTTCGGCAGAAGCATTGACTTTGTAACATTACTTGAAAAGCTAAAACAGAATAACGCCTTTGATGAGGCAACAGGCAAGACCTATCTTATGGACCTTGTCAACAACTGTCCGTCAATTTCCAATGCTGAGGCTTACGCTGAGGTTATCAGGGATAAGTACAACACACGCAGGCTAATTACAGCCGCACGTGAAATTATCGACGATGCAACCTCGGGTGAGGACGACCCTGCTGTGCTGATTGACTCCGCAGAGCAGAAAATTTTTGATATTAGACAGGGTAATGAGAAAAAAGGTCTTGAAAGACTCAATTCGGTTATTTTAAAGACTTTTGACCGACTTGATGCCCTTAACAGTGCTACTGATGACAGTATGAAGCCTGTATCAACAGGTATCGGCGACCTTGACAGAGTTATTACAGGTCTTAACCGAAGCGACCTTATCCTTCTTGCGGCACGTCCTGGTATGGGTAAAACAAGTTTCGCTTTGAATATTGCAAGATTTGTTGCCTGCACAGCGAAAAAGACGGTTGCGTTTTTCTCTCTGGAAATGTCAAAGGAACAGCTTGCCAGCCGTCTGTTGTCATCAGAAGCTTTGATTGAAGGTACAAAGCTCAGAACAGGCAAGCTTTCCGAAGAGGAGTGGGCAAGACTCATTCCTGCAAGTGATGTGCTTGGTAAATCTGAGATCTACCTCGATGATACCCCTGGTATTACTATCACTGAGATGAAATCAAAACTCAGAAGAATGAAAAATCTTGACCTTGTTATCATCGACTACCTTCAGCTTATGGGAAGCGGTAAGAGAATTGATAACCGAGTTCAGGAAATTTCAGAAATCACAAGAAACCTCAAAATTCTTGCGAAGGAAATGAATGTTCCTGTTATTACGCTCTCACAGCTTTCCCGTGCCAGTGAACAGCGTACAGACCACAGACCACAGCTTTCTGACCTTCGAGATTCAGGTTCTATCGAGCAGGATGCCGATATCGTACTCTTCCTTTATCGTGAGGGCTACTATGACAAGCCCGACGAAAGCACTCCTACACCAAACACCGACCAGAATTCGGGCGAGTGTATTGTAGCAAAGAACAGACACGGTGAGGCACGTGCTGTAAAACTCCATTGGCAGGGTGAATTTATGCGATTCACAGGTACGGAGGACAGAAGTGAGTAATCCGTTTATAAAGGCGATTGAAGACAATCAGCTTATAAGTCAGGGCGATACGGTTACGGTTGCACTTTCGGGCGGAGCAGACTCAGTTTCTTTGCTTCATATGCTTGTCAGTATAAGAGAAGAATATAATCTTACCTTGTGTGTGGCTCACGTAAATCACCTTATAAGAGGTGATGAAGCAGAACGTGACGAGAATTTTTGCAGAGCTTTGTGTGTAAAATACGGTATAGAGCTTTTTGTTAAAAAAGTTGATGTTCCTGCTCTTGCACAACAGCTTAAAATCAGCGAAGAATTATGCGGAAGAAATGTAAGATATGAGTTTTTCGATGAGATTTCAAAGACAAAAAACTCAAAAATCGCAACCGCACATACTCTTTCTGATAATGCAGAAACTCTGATTTATAATATAACAAGGGGTACGTCGGTCGGTGGACTGTGTTCAATTCCCGTAAAGAGGGGATATATAATCCGTCCGCTCATCTATTGTGACCGTGAGTATATTGAAAGCTATTGTTTGCAAAATTCGCTTGAATATATGACTGACAGTACAAATCTTACTGATGATTACACCCGCAACAGAATAAGACATAATGTGATAACAGAACTTAAGAAAATCAATCCATCGTTTGAAGCTACAGCCAAGAGGTTGTGCGAAGATGCGTCTGATGTCTGTGCTTATATAGAAAAACAGACTATGGCTGAGCTTGAAGCCTGCAAAACAGATTTTGGCTACAATTCTAAAAAAATTTTTGCTCTTGATAAGGTTTTGAGAAGAAACGCTCTTATGAAAATTTGCCGTGAGGCAGGTGCTTTTTCGGTTGAGCATATCCACATTGAGCTTATTGAAAAAATCCTTGAGGCAGGCGGTGCTGTTGACATCTGCAACGGCTACAGAGCAGTTGTAAAGCAAGGTGTATTAAGAGTCAGTCTTAAAGACAGAAAAAATGAAAATTCGGAAAAAGAAATTTATCTTTCTGACGTATTGAATTCTGATTTTATTTTTAACGGCAGTGAATATTCTGCAAAAGAAATAAGTTATCCTTTTGAAAAAGAAAATGATAAAAATATTATTGCCATTACCAGTTCGCAAATAAAAAATGCTGTGATACGCACAAGACTTTCGCAGGATAAGTTTACTTATCCGAAAAGAAAAATCACAAAGCCTTTGCGAAAGGTTATGAATGAAATGAGAATTCCGCAGGAAATCAGAGATAAAATACTTCTTGTGGCTTTGGAAAATCAGATAATGTGGTGTGAGTGTGTCGGAAAATCTGAGTTTAACGAAATGGAGCAAGAAGAAAGTATTATATACATTTTGATAAAAAAGAATGGGGGATAATTATGCATAAGGATATAGAAAGAATACTTTATTCACAAAAAGATATTGAAAATATTGTGAACTCTCTTGCAAAACAAATTGAAAAGGATTATAATGGCAAAGAATTTATAATGGTTGGATTGCTTAAAGGTTGCGTTACCTTTATGACTGACCTTATGAGAAAGGTAGACCTTGATTTCGGCATAGATTTTATGGCTGTGTCAAGCTATGGTAATTCCGCACAGAGTAGCGGAAGAGTAAATATACTCAAAGATTTGTCAGCAGATGTTGAAGGTAAACACATCCTCATCATTGAAGATATTGTTGATTCAGGCAAAACTCTTGAGTTTATTTCAAAATATATGCTTTCTAAAAATGCTGAATCAGTTAGTATATGCACTCTTTTCAACAAACCTCAGAGAAGAGATGTTGATATAGATGTCAGATACATAGGCACAGAAATTCCTAATGAATTTATTGTAGGTTATGGACTTGATTATGCAGAAAGATACAGAAGCCTGCCTTATGTGGGTGTATTGAAACCATCGGTTTATTCAGATACATAATCTTGCATTAATTATTTATAATAAAAGAAGGAGTGAAAGTTATTGAATAAAAAAGTACGTAACATAATAGCTTGTATCGCAATTCCAATTGTTGCAATACTGCTTATTACAATGTTTTTCGGTGCTACACAAAATGAAACTTATTCAACAGCAGACCTTGTTGCCCAGTTTAAAGAGGACAAGGTTGACAGCTATGTGATTAACTACGGCACAGGTGCCATTGAAATCACCCTCAAGGAAGGTGAGGAGCCTGCTGTGGTTAAACCTGAAGAAGAAACAACACCAAGTGGTGGCACTGCAGAAACAACCGAGCCTGCAACACAGATAGCTACAACCCCTACCACAGTTGCAGGAGATACCGAAAATGAAACAAAACCAAGACAAAAGGTAGTCAAAGGTGAGCTTGCTGATATTCAGCGTTTCCTCAATGACATAGCTCCTTATACAGCATCAGCAGACGAGGCTGTCAGCTACGACTATATAAAGAGCAGTGATAATTCATTCTTCCTTGACCTTATTCCAATCATCATTATGGTTGCCGTGTTCATTGTTGCATGGGTTATCTTTATGAAGAAGATGGGTGCAGGTCTTGGCGGTAAAGAAATGAATTTCGGCAAAGCTAAGATTAAGAACACAAATGATGAAAAACGCAAGACTACATTTGATGATGTAGCAGGTGCAGACGAAGAAAAAGAAGAGCTTGAAGAAATTGTAGAGTTCCTCAAGAATCCTGATAAATTCAACAAGCTTGGTGCAAGAATCCCTAAGGGCGTACTTCTTTTCGGACCTCCGGGTACAGGTAAAACGTTACTTGCAAGAGCTGTTGCAGGTGAAGCAGGTGTGCCATTCTTCTCAATTTCCGGTTCTGACTTCGTAGAAATGTTCGTAGGTGTCGGTGCATCTCGTGTGCGTGACCTTTTTGAACAGGCTAAGAAAAACTCACCTTGTATAATCTTCATTGATGAGATTGACGCAGTAGGTCGTCAGAGAGGTGCCGGCCTCGGCGGTGGTCACGATGAACGTGAGCAGACACTCAACCAGCTTCTCGTAGAGATGGACGGTTTCGGTGCAAACGAAGGTGTAATCCTTATTGCGGCAACAAACAGACCTGACGTACTTGACCCTGCTCTTATGCGTCCGGGCAGATTTGACAGACAGATTGTTGTAGGACATCCTGATATTAATGGTCGTGAAGCTATCTTGAAGGTTCACGCACGTAAGAAACCACTTGCTCCTGACGTAAAGCTTAAGACTATTGCAAAGACAACAGCAGGCTTTACAGGTGCAGACCTTGAAAATCTCCTCAACGAAGCGGCTCTTCTTGCAGCTCGTAAGAACAGAAAAGCAATCACTATGGCTGAAATCGAGGAAGCTACAATCAAGGTTGTAGTAGGTTCAGAAAAGAAATCAAAGGTTATGAGCGATAAAGAAAAGAAGCTTACTGCTTATCACGAAGCAGGTCACGCTATTCTTTTCCACGAACTTTCAACTCAGGATCCGGTTCATCAGATTTCTATTATTCCAAGAGGTATGGCAGGCGGTTATACAATGCCACTTCCTACAGAGGATAAATCATATAACTCACGTAAGCATATGATTGAGGAGATTGTTGTTGACCTTGGTGGCCGTGTAGCTGAAGCACTCGTTCTTGATGACATTTCAACAGGTGCTTCAAACGATATCGAAAAGGCTACAAAGACAGCACGTGCAATGGTAACAAAGTACGGTATGACTAAGGAGCTTGGTTGTATCTGCTACGGCTCAGATAACAGTGCTGTGTTCCTCGGACGTGATATGGGTCATACTCAGGATTATTCCGAGAAGACAGCTGCTAAGATTGACGAGCTTGTACTTGGCATTGTAAATGATGCATATGCTCAGGCTGAGAAGATTCTCATTGATAAGATGGATAAGCTTCACGAAGTGTCAGCCTACCTTATCAAACACGAGAAGATGGGCAGTGAAGATTTTGAGGCTGTAATGAACGGAACTTATGTTGAGCCTGTTGAGGTTGAAGAAGCTGAAATTGAAACTGAAACAGAAACAATAATTTAAAATTCCGAATATGAATAATTAACACTAAGATAGCCTCTCAGTTATGAGAGGCTATTGCTGTAAAATAATCAGTAAGGAGGGTAAAATGGCACACGATAAAATTATAGTCAGAGGAGCTAAAGAGCATAACCTGAAAAATATAAATGTAGAAATTCCGAGAAATAAACTTGTTGTTATAACAGGTCTCTCGGGTTCGGGCAAAAGTTCTCTTGCTTTTGATACAATATACGCAGAGGGTCAGAGAAGATATGTAGAAAGTCTTTCGTCATACGCCAGAATGTTCCTTGGTCAGATGGATAAGCCGAATGTTGAAAGTATCGAAGGTTTGTCACCTGCTATTTCTATTGACCAGAAAACTACATCAAAAAACCCACGTTCAACCGTCGGAACGGTAACAGAAATCTACGATTACTTAAGATTGCTCTACGCAAGAGTCGGTGTACCGCATTGTCCTGTCTGTGGCAGAGAAATCCGACAGCAGACCGTTGACCAGATTGTAGATAAGGTGCTTTCTTATGAGACTGGCACAAAGATACAGGTGCTTGCACCTGTTGTCAGAGGAAGAAAAGGCGAACACGCAAAAGTGCTTGAAAATGCTAGAAAATCCGGTTTTGTGCGAGTAAGAGCTGACGGAATAATCTATGACTTGTCCGAGAAAATTCCTTTTGAGAAAAATAAAAAGCACGATATCGAAATAATTGTCGACAGACTTGTTGTAAAGCCTGAAATTTCCTCAAGACTTGCTGACAGTATAGAAACTGCTTCAAAGCTTGGTAATGGTATAATTGTCGTAAGTATCGCAGGCGGCGAGGATGTTATGTTTTCACAAAAATATTCCTGTCCTGACCACGGTGTCAGCATAGAAGATTTGTCACCAAGAATGTTTTCGTTTAACAATCCATTCGGTGCTTGTCCAAAGTGCACAGGCTTGGGCGTGTTTATGAAAATCGACAGAGATAAAATAATCACCGATACTTCAAAAAGTGTTCGTCAGGGTGCAATTAAAGGTAGCGGATGGGCGATGGAAGGCAGTTCTATTGCGGCGATGTATTTTGAGGCACTTGCAGAGAAGTATAATTTTTCTCTTGATGCACCGATATCAGAGCTTTCACCAGGGATTATTGATATAATTCTGTACGGCACAGGCGAAGAAACATTGACCATGCACAGAAAAACTGTGTACGGAAGCGGAACATATGAACAAAAGTTTGAGGGAATAATCAATAATCTTGAACGCAGATACAGAGATACTTCAAGCAACTGGATAAAGGAAGAAATCCAGTCGTATATGTCAGAGATTGATTGCGATGAATGTAAGGGCGACAGACTTTCAAAAGAGAGCCTTGCCGTAACTGTTGGTGGCATCAATATATCTCAGTTATGTAAAAAGTCGGTTGTTGACTGTCTTGATTTTTTTGATAGTCTCGAGTTCACAGAGAAAGAAAAAATAATTTCAGCTGAGATTGTAAAGGAGATAAAAGAGCGTCTTAACTTCCTCAAAAGTGTCGGTCTTGGTTATCTCACACTTTCAAGAAGTGCAGGAACACTCAGTGGTGGTGAGAGTCAGCGTATCAGACTTGCAACACAGATAGGCAGTTCCCTTATGGGTGTGCTTTATATCCTTGACGAGCCGAGTATCGGCTTGCATCAGCGTGATAACGAAAAGCTTCTTGCAACCCTCAAAAGACTACGTGACCTTGGAAATACAGTAATTGTTGTTGAGCATGATGAGGATACAATGTATGCCGCTGATTGCATAGTTGATGTCGGTCCTGGAGCAGGTGTTCACGGCGGTCAGATTGTCTGTGTGGGGGATGTAGAAGAAATCAAAGCCTGCGATAACTCAATAACAGGTAAATATCTAAGCGGCAAAAGAGCAATACCGCTGCCTGAAACACGCAGAGAGGGTAACGGAAATTACCTTGAGATTTTAGGTGCCGCTGAAAATAATCTGAAAAATGTTGATGTGAAAATTCCGCTGGGCAAATTTGTATGTATCACGGGCGTGTCAGGCTCAGGCAAGAGTTCACTTATAAATCAGATTCTTTATAAAACTCTTGCAAGAGATTTGAACAAAGCAAAAACAACTCCCGGAAAGTGTAAGTCAATTAAGGGTATTGAATATCTCGATAAAGTAATTGACATAAATCAAAGTCCGATAGGCAGAACTCCACGTTCAAATCCTGCAACCTATACAGGTGTTTTCACCGATATACGTGCGTTGTTTGCATCAACTCAGGATGCAAAGATGAAAGGTTTTTCGCAGAGTCGTTTCTCTTTTAACGTGAAAGGCGGCAGATGTGAGGCTTGTCAGGGCGATGGTATAATCAAGAT